>JBFMFQ010000002.1:0-56871 GCA_040752075.1 Candidatus Zixiibacteriota bacterium
CTCCTCGCAATGACTTGGACTTGCTCGTCATTGCGAGCGAAGCGAAGCAATCCCGACCCAGGCCGATAAACGCTCAGTCAGCGAGCCACTTCAAGAGGCACCAAGGTCCGGGCACACGGCCCCTGTGCCACTCGCTCTGGCAGTCTGATCATGCGGTCACCATGGGTGGTCGGTGGTGGGTTCACGCACCCACCCCGCTGTCAATTTGTCGCCTTTCTGACAATTCGAACACCCCCTCTCCCCCCTCTCGATGGTTGACCCGCCGCCCTGTACGCCCTTACTCTGTCTCGGGCATATGACACCAAACGGGAGACAATGATGGCCAGCGGCGTGTGGATCTTCGCAAATCAGAAGAAGGGGCAGATTTCCTCTTCGGCATTCGAACTTCTGAACATCGGGCGCAAACTGGCCGACCAGCTCGGCCAGCCATTGACCGCCGTTCTCTTTGGACACAACGTCAAGGACGCCGCCGCGCAGTTGACCGCGCATGGCGCCGACCGTGCGATTGTCGCCGACGACCCGGCGCTCGGAGAGTTCGTTGACGATTTGTACGCCGATTTGCTGGTTGGTTGGTTGAAGAAAGATCAGCCCGAAGTTGTGCTCGGCAGCGCGGGATTCTACGGCAAGGCGCTCTTCCCGCGTGTCGCGGCGATGCTCGATGCCGGGATTGTCGCCGATGCGGCATCGGTGGCGGTGAAGGATGGAAAGATCGTGGTGACCAAGGCCACCTATGGCGGCAAGGGTTTCAGCGATTACACCTTCGGCCCGCAACGTCCCATGGTCATCACCATGCGTCCCAAGTCCACCGAGGAAGCCCCCGACCAGGGCAAGACAGGCGAGATCGAGACCCGTGCGCTGGCCGGCGTATCCGCCAAAGCGCAGGTGACCGAATCGGTCGCCACCGGCGCAGGGCAGGTGAACCTCAACGAAGCCGACATCATCGTTTCCGGCGGTCGCGGCCTGAAAGGCCCGGAGAATTACAAACTGGTCGAGGAACTCGCGGCCGCTCTCGGCGCGGCGGCGGGAGCCTCGCGCGCGATTGTCGATGCCGGCTGGGTCCCCTACGAAAAGCAGGTGGGCCAGACCGGCAAAACAGTCAACCCGAAGCTCTACGTAGCCTGCGGCATCTCCGGCGCGATCCAGCACCTGGTCGGCATGCAGTCCTCCCGCGTGATCGTCGCGATCAACAAAGACCCCGACGCCCCGATCTTCAAAGTCGCGACTTACGGGATCGTGGGGGATGTTTTTGAGTATTTGCCGGCGATTACGAAGGTGGTTAGGGAGAGGTTGGGGGGGTGAGGCCTCCCGAGGCTCCACCTGACAACTACTGACATCCATCGCAGGGCCCAGCGCCCCCGAAGAAGACATGGTCGATCAAAAACGCCAAGTCAACCGCATCGGTGAGTTCATTACAATCAAAATCCGCTCGAGTTGTGGGGCACGATTGGTCCTGCACATCGGGCTGTCCGAAGAAGACTATGTCAATAACAATTGCCAAGTCGACCGCATCAACTGAACTGCTCTGATCCAAATCAGCGGCGGATGCGCAATCACACGCTCTTGTGTTTACGGCATAGACGTGTGAATACGGGCCCCATTCACCGCCGTCCTTGGAACGAGTCCGCCAGTAGTACAAGGAATCGTTCACCAGGGGCGCTGGGAGGGAGAACATTGGCTGAGTCAGAGTGGTGTCAACGATCTCGGGATTGGCAAAGTCCCAGTAGTCGTCCAATTCGAATGAATACTGGACAGCCCGCTTGCTTGAAGGGATAGTCTGACTCCAGTCAAAGGTCGGCTGCAGACTCGAAGAAAACCCTCCTGTCTCAGGAATGACATCCAGATTCTCACCAAATGGGAACGCGAAATGGAATGTATCACCAGCCGCTGGCAATGCCGCGTTGCGCGCAAACACTCGCTCTTGGTGTCCATTGATTCCGATTGCGAAAGTGTAATGTTGGGCCCCTGTGGCATTTGGTGTCCGCCAAATGGCGATGTCATAGACGCCATCCTGCAGGTTCAGATCGTTGATTTGCTGGTCCAACACGGCATTGGAGTCCGCATCACGGATCCCAACTCTTGCGCCTGGGATGGCTGTTCCGAGCTCACTGGAGGCGAGCCCCTGGGGGTTCGTCACCCGCGCACGGACGTCATTGAGGCATAGACTCACCATCTGACTGTCACGCAAGGCAAGCGGTGCGGCCGAGTTCAGAAATACGGCCGTGGAACCACCGGCGTCCCCAACAGCGAAGTCCCAGCGACCATCCTCCCGGAAGTCCCCCGCCGTGAGGGAAACCGCCCCGGTGGGGGATGTCACCAGAGATGCGGTATGACTAAAGGTTCCCGTCCCATCTCCTGAGATAATGTAAATCCGGTCAGCGCTCGAGCTGCCGACCGCGATGTCAAGATTGCCGTCGTAATTGTAATCCAGTACGTACGCAGGGTAGCATGTTCCCCCAACCGGACGGACGAGATGCCCAGCGATGCCACCGTTCCCGTTACCAAAGAGGATGTGTAAATCCGAATCCTGTCCTCCTGCACGCGGTTGGGTTAGAATGAAGTCGGCAAGCCCATCCTTGTTGAAGTCCATGAAATTACCCGCTGTCGATACTTGAATGTTGTAACTCGCGCCGCTCAGGGCCTCGACATGAGAGAGCACGAAACCGCCGGCTCCATCCCCGAGAAGCATCTGGACTTGATTGCCCACGAAAATAGCGTCCACGTTTCCATCGTCGTTTAGGTCGGTGAGGCCCGTGATGTGAAAACTTCCGGATGCAATCGTCCCCCACGACGTGAAACTTCCATTCCCTGTTCCGAGGTAGAGCTTCCCACCCAGTTCGGTGCCGATGAGCAGGTCGAGATATGCATCTCCATTGATGTGTCCGGCGGCGATCCCGGGGAGAATTCCAAATGAACCGAAGGTGACAATCGCTGGTCCGAATGTTCGGTCACCATTACTCAGGTTTACCCGGATTTCGCTGTCTTCAACCCCGACTAGGTCCGGGAACTCGTCTGCATTTACAAATCCCGTGGTCAGTGCGGAGGATCCCAGATTGTCGGGAGCCAAGTACAGCGGGGGCGTGAACCCACCCTCCCCATCCCCAAAGTACACCGCTTGCCTAAGGTTTAGAATGCCAGTCAGCGCAATGTCGAGGTTTTCGTCCCCGTCGAAATCGTCGCGAAGAATGCTGTAGACGACTGTCTCATCATCCGTCGGTAACGGCGATTCAATCAGGCTCGAGTCCTCGATCAACGTGTCCACTGAGACAATGCCCTTGACGAAGTTAGGGGCAACGGGCGTCCCCGCGCCGCATTCAGCTAGTTCAAGTTCACTCGCGGGCGAGAAAAAGGCAGTGTCGATTTCGAAGGTCCCGGCATTGCTTCCAACATCGAACCTAAGGGTGATCATCGATTGCAGTGGCCCGCTTGCGAGGCAGAATCCGCTGCCCTTTGACGCGGATAACAAGAATGGGTCAGGCGTGACTCCATCGACCATCGATTCGTCGAACGTCCTCTGGTCGGTCAAGGAATTGGAGAGACGACCGTACCACGGCAATGTGTCAAGTGACGATACCACGTTGGCCCAGAATGCACCGCCTGAAACGGACCGGGCAACCAGCGGCAAAACGAAGCCCTCAAGGTCTACATCATTGGCGATCGAGATTGCAACGGTGACATTTTCCTCATTGGTGAGCGCGTAGCGGGATTCGATGGCAACGAGTGCCTGGGGCGCTGCACCACCGATTTGGATGACTCCAGGTGTGAACGATGGCTGAAGGCCAATCGTGGAACAGTCAACAAATCTAAGATGATTCGCGGGCGTGACGCAGCAGGTATCAATCTCGAATGTTCCCTCCTGCGCAGTGACATTGAACGTGAATAGGAAAGACGGGGTGCCGACGCCAGGTATGCCATCTGAGCCGGTCGCCAGACAGGGCGAGGAAAACCTTACTCCCGCCCAGAACACTGCATCCGGGCTCACAAAATCTGCTGGATTATTCGTCGAGTACGTTCGCGACGTTGGTCCGCTACAGCTGTTCGTCCCTGACGGGATGCCCAGAACTCGGGAAGTAGGGAGGTCCATCAAACCGCTTGCTGCTACACGCCCCTGCACTACGAAATTGAATGCGCCCGCTGTAAATGAGCCGGGCGTGACTTCTCGGATCTCAAGGGGAAGTGTTAGTCCACCAAGCGACACGTCGTTCGCGATGTAAACCCCGACCTGAACACCCGTGGCACCGGGATCGACTGCTTTCGATTCCACCACGACCGAATTGGCCGCATGGGCTGAACTTTGGATTGCAAAGAGGAATAAGTAGCCGACAACCAGAGCTTGCAGCCGCATTTTCCACCTCCGGACCAACGCTCACAACCTTGAGACGGCGCAACGTAAACGGGGAGAGGACTCTCGGAAATCGCTAGCAAACCAGAAACCTAGCAGTGGATTGATACATTGCAGACTTCAATTTGTCAAGCTGTTACGCACGGTGCCAGAGAACCATTGCCCCACTGGGACTCCCCTTCTCACCTACACCCACGCGACTCAAACTCTGCCACCAATTGTATTGGCGATTGTCAGTCACAAGGGGGGTGCCCTGCGAAATAGACGTAATCGATGAGAATTGCCAAGTCGACCGCGTTGACCAATCCGTCACAGTCCACGTCCGACAACTCCTCGACGTTCGGCACTCCTCCTCCAAAGAAGACAATGCTGACGAGGGTCATGATATCCTCCAACTGGATGACATCGTCGCCGGTCAGTTCACCTCGAGTCGGCGGGGCCAAATGGTAGGTTGCGCTCACATCTGACGAGGGCATTCGTCCGCTGACGGAAACGAATTCAATGGTCTGGTAGACCTCTGCGTGACCGTCGATACCGATTCCGGTCAGGTACTCGCCGGGACTGCCAACCAAAGTGTAAATGATGTTGTACAATCCCGTGTCTGGGGAGGTGATCACGACCCGCGCGTCGGGCAAACCGCCACCGTTGTAGTCTGTCAGCGAGTCATAGGTGGCCCGTGATCCGAAGGTGTTAATTGCTGGCCCGATTGTGTCGACCCGCCCTTGTTCGTCTACCGGACCAACGACCGTCACTTGGACAGCAGGGCTCAACAACAGCTGATTGTCTGACTTCCCGGAGAGGGGTGGCGCTTCGCTATAAGCGGTGATTCTCAGGGGATCCGGCGTCAGCAACTTGTTCTTGGCTAGTTCGGATGTGTTGCCCAACGTGTCGGTGGCGGTGGCGGTCACCCTTGACCACTCGGGAAGTACAACTGAATCGACGTAGAACTGTCCGTTGGCATCTGCGACGACCCTATCAAGCAGTAAATAGGCGGGCCCGTGGGCGGTCTCTTCGGGTTGCAGCGCAGGATTGCCACGCTTGGCCGCAAGGAACAGCTCAATCCGAGAGCCAGGGGCAGCGGTTCCGAACACGGAGAAGGTGTCTCCACTCGCTTGCGATACCGAGTCGAAGACCGGGAAATTGATGAAGCCGTTCGGCCCAGTATCCCCATCCCCGAAGTCGTTTTCAGTCACCCCATCATCGCCCAAATCGATCCCAGGGCCCTGGTTGCCATAGAACTGGCATGCCGTTATTGTGTTGAAGAGCGCATTGGCGCCAGATACAGCCACGCCCGCACCCAGATTGCTATAAATCGCCACACCCTCGACAGTGTTGTTGGACGATTCGATCGTTAATCCTGCTTTCTCGTCCTTTCCATCGCCGCCGATGCGGATTGTGGGAACCCACGGAGGTACGGATCCGGGTGCGGTGAACCCCTGGACAAATGTCCCACCGCACCGATCGGACAGGGGCGGCAAGGGCGATGTCAAGGAAATCCCGCCGCTCATTGCGAAAGTAATCGTGTCAGGCCCGGGATGCGCATTGGCAAACGTGATGGCGCCGCGCAGTGTGCCCTGTCCGCTGTTTGCGTTCGAGGAAACGACGGTCTCGAAAACGGAACCGCAGTTGGAGAGTACTGAGACGCTATTGGTGTTGGAACTGAGAACTGCAAGCTCGGGTGATCCGTTGCCGTCAAAATCAGCTGCAAGCATGGATGCTGGTGATGCCACGGGGTAGGATACAGGTAAGTCAAATTCACCGGTGCCTTTGTTCCGAAGGAGATTAACAAGCACAGGATTTCCGCCCAAGATCCCGAGGTCAACATCCCCATCGGAGTCGAAATCGGCCGCCTCGACCGGACCAAGCCAGAATCCCAATTCAGTGTTCACGGGAGGCTTGAAAGTCCCAGCACGATTGTTCATGAGAACCGACAAGACATCGGAGCACGTGCACGTGACCACTAAGTCAATGTAGCCATCATGATCCAAGTCAGCAGCCGTCACCGAGTTTGCTCCTCCCGACGGATAGGTCCCAGCCGAAACAAATTCCCCATTCCCTGAATTTCTCAGAACATCATAGTAATTAGCGCAGCAGCCTGACTCCACGCTGACGATATCCATGTCCCCGTCCCGATCAAGGTCCGCCGCACAGAGGCGCCCTCTCAATCCGTTGTATTTGGCTAATGGGGCAAATGTGCCATCCCCATTGTTCAGGAGCACTGAGATGCGCCATGACGGGCCAGTACTGACAGCCAGGTCACTTACACCATCACCGTTAAAGTCCGCAGAGACGAGGAATGCCGGGCTTTCGCCGGCGTAATACTCCATCGGCGGCGAAAATAGTCCTGCGCCGTCGTTGATAAGAACCGACACAGTCGAGTTCCCATCATTGATCACGGCAAGGTCATTGGCCAAGTCCCCGTTCAGGTCTGCGGCTATGATTGTTTTGGGATTTGGCCCTGCAGGGAAGCTCACCGGGAGGGCGAATCCACCAAGATCAACATTCAAGAGGACGGATAAGGTTCCTGCAGCCGAATTCGCCGTTGCAAGATCAGGAAGACAATCTCCATTGAGATCGACAGCCGCCGCGGAAGTGGGAGACGCGCCGACAGGGTAACTCGGAATCTCGGGGAATTTCCCATCCCCTGTGTTCTTGAGGATCGAAACACTTGCATCGTTCAGATTGGCCGTCGCCAGATCGAGGACTCCGTCCCCATTCAAGTCGGCAGCTACGATCGATCTTGGGTTACTTCCCACCCCATACGGGATCGCTTCTGCAAAAGCACCTTGCCCGTCACTCTCCAGGACTAAGACGCTTGGGGGGGTCGGGACGGGCGCTGTCGAGGACCTCGTAACTGCGAGATCGAGATCACCATCTTGGTTCAAATCGGCGGCGACGAGGGATGTCAGGGTATGGAAACCGGAGGGCGACAGGGGAATGTAGTCATTAGCAGCAAACGAGCCGTCTCCGTTGTTCTCTCTGATGGCTACGCCGCTACCAGAGGAGACAGCCAAATCGAGGTCTCCATCACCTGTCAGATCGGCGGCAACCACCGACAGAGGCAGAGAGCCCGTCGTGTAAACCACCTGCGGAGCGTACGTGCCATCCCCGTAATTCATCAAAACTGATAGGCTGGTGCTCGCCCCATTGACTACTGCAAGATCGGGGTCGCCGTCTCCGTCCAAATCGGCGGCACAGAGGGACAGAGGGTCTTTCCCGACCAGATAGTGCTCGGGTGCCCCAAACTCCCCGGATCCATTGCCTCGAAGCACTGAGATATTGGAGTCCGCTCGGTTGGAAGTCAGCAGATCGATCGTTCCATCGCCATCCACATCAGTGGCAGTGATAGCACTCGGTCTTGTTCCGGTGTGGAAGTTCTGAGGCGTGGAAAACGTTGCTGATCCGTTGTTCCTCAGAATTGAGATGTTTGCACTGGCCCAGTTCGCCGCCGCTAGGTCAATATCACCGTCGCCATCAAAGTCGGCAGATGCGATCGCGTAGGGAAGTGAATCCGCGCGGTAGAAACGGGGGGTTGCGAACCCTTCAGTCCCACTATTCAAGATGACAGTTATATTGGAGCCGGTGTCATTGTAATTCGCAGTCGCCAAATCCATATCGCCGTCACCGTCCAGATCCGCCGCGATAATGGACCGTGGATTCGTCCCAGATGGGAGATTCGTAACCCCGCCGAGGCACAGGTCCTGGGCTCCGATTTCGCTCGGAATCTCGGCCACAAGGACCATCACGAATGCGACAATCAGCGATGCCAATGGATGGAATCGACGGTTTGCCATTCGGACGAGGTTAATCAAGGGACGAAAAGCTCTCAGCAAGTGCATGCAGGGCTCCCTACCATACCGCTTGCGCTTACTTGCACGCGCGGTCCGCACCCAACACTTGGGTTATCGAATCTGAAGATCGATTGGACTGTTCTGTGTGGCTACGGAACAGCACTCTCCTCGGGTGAAACGGGCAACGACATAGCACAATATGGCAGGAATGCAAGTCTTGTCAAGAACGCAGGCCCGGCGCCCACCGTCCGCAGGTAATGGCGACCCTCCGACGACCTGTAAACCGGCCTGCCTGCCGTAAGGAATGTGGAGGCGGGTCACGTGAAGATCGTTTACATTTGGAAAGCTGAGAGGTCGGTCTTACAACTTGATGGCCACCACAGGATCACTCTCGCGCGCCGAAGCCTATGAATGCCAACGAAATCGCCGCCTGCCTGCCTGCGCATCTTAGACTGGGGGGAAAACTCGGTGAGGGCGGTGTTGCCAGCGTCTACAGGCTCACAAACGCAAAACTCGAGACTGACTGGGCTTTAAAGGTCTTTGAATCGAACAAGATCACGTCTTCCGGGGGGATGACGAAGGCACTTCGCGAAGCGCGGTTGACGGCGGTCCTGCACCACCCAAACGTCGTTACCATCCACGACGTTGACGAGGCCAACGGCTTCATCTTCATGGAACTCGTCGATGGCCCAACACTTTCCGAGCTGGCCAAGTCCGGAGTCGGGTCTCAGGCTAAGTATATCGAGATTTGCTCTGCGATTCTCGCCGGGCTCGCCGAGGCCCATCGAAACGGCATCGTTCATGGGGACATATCCTCGAGAAACATTCTCTTCACAAAGTCCAGAATTCCCAAGCTGGTCGACTTCGGTTTCGCACGCCACGTGGAGTTTTCCTCGTCCTCGGTGGGGATGACCCCGGGATTCGCCTCCCCGGAACACATCCTGGACAAACGCGTCACCATGCAGTCCGATGTTTTTTCGGTAGCTTCGGTCCTCTACCTGTTGGGAACTGGCACCTACCCGTTCCACTGGGAGAGTTTCCATGCGTACGCTTATGCTATTCTAAACGAGCGTCCCCAGGATCCCGTCTTTGGCTTCCCCGATCCCGCGCCGTTTCTCGCCCCGATCATCATGAGGGCGCTCGCGCGTGAGCAGCGAGATCGATACCCCTCCGCGGTCGAAATGGAGACCGCCTTCCGGTCCAGAAACCGTGAAGCCGGAAAAGTCCCCATTTCAATCGATCGAACACTCCCCGTCGGCCGTGCACTCCGGCACTACCATCGTGGCCTCGAGTACTACCGCGGGACCTCCCGCCAGGAGATGGACTGGGCGGAGCATGAGTTTCGCAAGGCTCTTGAGTACGATCCAACGTTGGCGCTCGCGTACGCCGGACTGGCTGACATCGCCATATTCCGGTACATGTCCTACTTTGATCGATCGCTCGTCGTGCTGGCCCGTGCCGAGCATTACTGCCTGCAAGCCCTGTCGATGGACTCGGAGCGGCCGCAGACGCACCGCTCCCTCGGGCGCATTCGCATGATGAGGCGGGATTACCCCGCAGCGAGGGAGTGCTTCAAGAGGGCAATCGCGCTTGACCCGGATTACTTGGCGGCCCACCTCTCGCTCGGGTGGTGCGAGGTTGACGCGCACGAGCTCAAAGCCGCCGAACAAGCCGCATTGACTGCTCAAGCGATCATCGCAGATGACGTTGAGGTTGGGCTTCTTCTTGCAAGAATCTACTACTACCGGAAGGAATACGACCGCAGCATGGCTGTCGCCAACGAAGCCATCTCCGCCAATAGACGCTTCGGACGAGCCTATTATGAACTGGCGATGTCCGAGCGTGCCCTCGGTGAGCTCGATCGGGCAACGGGCAATTTCCAGCGCTCCATCGAATTCCAAGGCGACCCAAATTCTCTGACCGATCTTGGAGTCCTGGAATTGTACCGTGGGGATTTGGAGTCAGCCCAGCAGGCGTTCGACCGGGCCGCCCAAGAAGGCACATTTGCCTTCCTTGCGTTGTACTACTCCGGATTGACGCACAAGCTGCGCAGGGATTCTGCAAAGGCTGACGAACTCTTCCACCAGTCCGCAATCTTGACGGATCAGTTGGCAAAGAATGATCCATCGGATCCATACGCACGTGCAATTGGTGCGATGGCGGCGGCCGCGCTGGGAAATTCCGCTCGCGCTGACTCCCTCCGCGCGATAGCACGTGAAATGGACTCGCGTGATGGACTTGTTGCCTTTTACTCCCTTTGTGCAGAGTCTTGGTGTGCCGCGAATCGGCCATCCAAGGAAAGCATGGGCGCCGTCTTGGCTCTCCCCAGATCGCCTTCGCAAATAGAATTCACTCTGGACCCGCACTTCACCGGTCGACTCTGGGAAGCGCTCTGAACCCGGTAAGCCACTGAGAGTGGCTTCCACCGGGTGCGAGTGACCGCCGGCCCGTGTGGCGCGATGCCTACCTCGGCGCCGGCTCCATCCGCCTCCAAACCCGATAATCTCATCTTTCCGGCGCGAAGTGTGGTAGGTCCCTGTGGCGCTGACGCGCCCCCCAGCGCCCATTTCCTACTTGATTATCACCAGCTTGCCCACTTGCTGGCCCAGCGGGGAATCCACGTGGTAGATGTAGACTCCCGAGACCACCGCCTGCGTGTTGCGGGACACCAGGTCCCAGTAGGCGCGCGAGGAGTAGTCGGAGGTGAAGGCCTTTCCTGATTTGGTCGTGTCCGGCAGGTCCGGGTCCTCGTGCACAATCGTGCGGACCAGGTCGCCATCGAGCGTGTAGATGCGAATGGTGGCTCTTTGCGGCAGGTTCACAAACCAGATCCGCCGGTCCTGCTCGATGAAGTTGGCGCTGCCGCGCTTTTGCGGCGCCTCGTACCCCTGGGCAAAGTACGTGGTCCGGTTGCCGTCCGACCCCTCGTAGGAGATCTTGTACGGGTTCGGGAAGACCGACACGCTGAGGCCCAGCGAATCCACCACCGCGGCGGAGTAGATGGGGATCGCGAATTCATTGCAACTGCCGGGGGTGGATTCGAGGGGATCGAGATTGATGGCGGCATCGCCGTAGTCGAAGGCGGTCACCGATACAAACAACCCCACTGCCGGGTTGAGGTTCTTGATCCGGGCCTCGTAAATGCCGAAGCGCAGTTCCTCGCCGGATTCGCTGAGGACCGTGCTGTCGCCGACACGCTGAATCACGTTCTGGAGTTCCACTCCGTTTTCGACATAAGAGTTGCCGCGGTTGTAATCCTGCTGGTGGAAATAGGAGAAGCGTTCCACCGGCAGACCGGTCTCTTCATCCAGGACCGTGTCCCGGTAGCAGGTATTGAAGTTGGGATCCGGGTAGTCCCGGGGATCACTTCCGCCCAGGAGCGCCTGCCATTGCGCGAGGGTCCGGGCGTTGCCCATCTGCCGCCATGCCCCCGGGGGCTCGGGATCGTAGACGAAACGTGTGAAGTCCTCGATGTCCCAACTGGCGACGAGCGAGTATTGATCGGAGGAGTTGACGCGGGCCGTGTAGAGGCGATACCCCTCGAAGTCGAGCTCCTTCGACAGCGGATCGTAAACCGGCTCGGTGTTGCGCCCGGACCAGCTCACGATGATCTCGCCCGGGGCGGACTCCACGAACATGTCCACATCCGGCAACGGGCAGGATGGCCCGGCGGGACCGGCACGGTCGGGGCGGCTTGCTTCTTTGCCGTCGGGCGGCGGGTAGACTTTGCAGGGTTCCAGATGCGGCCCCGGTGCGGGGCCCAAGTCGCCGGTGTAGTACACGGTATCGCAACCGTAACCGACGCCGGAAACGACGCTGTCGCAGTCGAAGATGTGAAACTCCCCGCGGTAGGTGTCACGGTCGGAGTCCACCCCGGGGCTGTCATAGATCCAGGAGGCCCATGTCGCCGCGAACTCGAGGTCGGAAAACCCGATCGTGCTCTCGTACGACTCCGGCGACTGGCAATCGAAGCGCAGATTGGGGTTGGTATGGAAATTGGCGCCGCCGATCAGCGCGAAGACAAACGGCATCGAGTCGCCGGGAAAGAGCGGCTGGCAGGAGGGGCCGACGGAAGTGACCTGGCGCGTGTCCAGACCATCGGCGATGTCGCAACCGGCCGAGCCGCGCAGAGGCGGACGCCACCCCTGCGCGGTGAAATCCTTCACGGCGAACATCTGCCCATAGTCCACTTCACCGTTGGTCATCACATAGTAGCGGTTGCGGTCGCCATTTGGGGCACCCAGGCCGCCCCCGGACGCCGGGGTGCGCTGGCCGGCCTTGGATGGCCCCCAGTTCTGGGCGGTTGCGCCGCCAGTCAGCCACCAGTTAAAAGAGAACCGCTCATGCGGGAAGGCACGCAAAATGCGCATGCCCACAATCCCGCGCGGGGAAAACAGCGGGTATGTGCCCCCCAAGGGTTCGCCATCGTTGTCCGCCACCCAGGCGATGTCCAGGGAATCCCGGATCGAGGGCAGCGCGAGGCCCCTTGCTCCTGTCAGGAAACCGGAGATGTCGTCGCGGGCCGCGGTCAACCCATCCTCCGTGTCCTTGTTCCAGACATCGGCATCGATGTAAATCCCGGCGGCCAGTTTTGAAATGGGACGGCTTCCGATATTTCGTATCCAGCATTCGACAATGATGAACTGCCGCGAAAAGCGATCCGACCAGGCATATGATGTCTGCGAGATTTCGATCGGCAGGGGAATGTGCGGCCGGTTGTCAAGTTCGTCCAGTGTGCCGCCGAGCACGGTGTCTGTGATCAGCGCCCAGTACTCCTGATCGGCGTATGCCCGGTCGCTGAAATAAGGTGAGCCGCGCAGGCTGGACGATTCGTGGACCGTATCCACGCCGGCGTACTCCGCGGGCCCGCTGAAGCTCTCTCCATCGATGGTGATGCTCACGAGAGTATCGCTGCCCACAATGCCGCCGATCCACAGGCCGCCGGCATACAGGTAGTCGTTCCGCGTGCCCGCCGGCCATTCGAAGGAGGGTGTGTACGCGATGCGCAACGGGAGGAGATCTTTGTCGAGACCACGGGCGACGTCCTCGGTCCCGATGAGTCCGAAATTGGTCACCGCAGCCCAGATCTGCCCCGCCGAGTGAATCCGGGTCTCAAAGACTGGGAAGGCGACGGCCGCCCGCATGTCCATCGAACGACCGAAGTGCGCCTTCCGCGATTGCGTCAACGCCCGCGCTGAGGCAGGCTGCGGCGCGATGGCCGCGAGTGTCAGCGTAGCCGTCAGAAACCACCCAAACCCTCTGGCAAGGCACAGTGTACCCATTGCATCCTCCAGGAGCATGACCACGTGGAGTGCCCTCTTGCACAGACCGCTATTCGATTGTCGATCGTTGCGGAAATCCGCTCGCAATCATTACCGCCGATGAGCCCGTTTATTCCCGGCACTCACTTAAGAAATTCTCACAGTAACCGACGGAGCGAATCGGCAGGCGCCGGGTGAACAGGGTGATGCGATCGTGTAGCCCTTGCGCCTCCGCCCACGCCACTTCACCTGCTAAGCTCAAACACCACTTTGTACACAATCCACACACTCACCGGCCGTCCGTTCTGAATCGCGGGGCGGTAGGTTTGGGTGAATGCCGCAGCGAGCGCGGCCTCGTTGAATCCGGAATTCCTGTCGGTTGAGTGGTAGATTTCTGCTTCGACGACTTTGCCGGTGGCATCGAGCCGGGCGCGAATTGACACTGTGGCGCTCTTGCCGAGGAGAGCTGCCTGCTCGGGATAGACTGGAGCGTCGCCGCCGATCGGGATCGGGAGTTCCTGCACCAGATGGAGCGGGACGGGCGCATCCCACGCGCCGGGCAGCGTGCTGGGACCGGGGAATCCGCCCCCTGTGCCGTCAACGGACCCTTCCACCCCGCCGCGACCATCCTCCCAGTGGCCCGCATTGGCTTCGGCGTAGTCCAATCGTGTCGGGAATTCCGGCTCCTCGATGACCTCATCGTCCGGCACTGGGTCCGGGATCAATCCCTTCAAGTCCTCGTGCGTGATGCTCGGGCGCCCGCGCGAAATGTCAGGCTCCGTCGTGATTGATCTTGGCGGCGGAAGGACCACCACCGTTCTCTCGGTTGCGCCGCCCGTCGGGACGGGACCGGGCCCGATGATCGGCCGGTCATCGAATACGTCGAACGCGAGGAGTGTCGCCATGACGGCCAGATGCACCATGCTGGCCAGCGTGATTCCCCACATCAGGTTTCCCGGGTAGGCCTGCTTGAGCGCGAGGGTGCGTGCTCCTGCGGGCATTGACGAGAAGCGGTAGGTTTCGTTCATGGCGGTCCCCTCCCCTCGGATCGGCGTGAGCCCCATCGCATCACGGCGTCCGGGATAAGTGTGAATCGGGAAGCGGCCGCTTCGGTTGTCGTCCACTCTCAATACACGCGAGGTGTCAGGAAATTCCCATGGATTCGCTTTAGGTCACCGCCGAGGAAAAGCATATCCCTCACCCCGCCATAGAGCCGGCGGGGTTCGGGATGACACCGGGCGGGGCGAGCTTTCAGATTAGGGCGCGGAGTTCGGGATGACTCCAACCGATATCAGATCTCACTCCACGACGGCGGGGTTCGGGATGACGTGCTCACTGACTCTCAGTTCTGCTTTCCGGCCATCAACCGCCCGACATTCTCATGCGAGAAGAACTCCGCCGGCGAGATAACGCCCGCGTTCATTTTCGCGAAGCCCTCCATGGCGTCCGGGTTGCCGTGGACGGCGCCCAAGACTTGCTGGACTTCCGGGGGCGGGGGTTGGAGCGAGGCGAGCTGGGCGGTGAACTCGTACATGGGCATGACCTTGGTGTCGCGGGTGGATTGGTAGTCGGCCATGGCGTCGTTGAGGGGGCGGCGTCCGGCGAAGGCGTCGTCGATGGCGTTGGTGCAGAGTTCGGCGTCGCGGAAGGCATCGCTGATGCCCTGCGCGGTGATCGAATCGCGGTCATAGCCGGCGTCGCCGACCAGCGCCCAGCCCGGACCGTAGGGCTTTCGGAAGAAGTTGGGCACCGTGGCGCCGGCGAATCCCTCCACGCGCTTGGCGGCATGCACCCGCTCGGCGAACTCGGGCGCGAGGCCGAGCGTCCGCATGTAGTTGCCTTCGATGTCCTTCTTGTTGGCCTCGAACTCGTCAATCGGCCAGCCCGCGATCAGAAGCGTGTTGCCGTCATTGGTCGGCCAGGCCGCGAAAGCCCGTTGCGGGCGGATGTAGGCCTCGAATCGGCCATTCATCGGCAGGCCGCTCCAGTAAGTGTAGTAGGATGCGTTTAGCCGCGGCTTCTCGTTGTACTGCTCCGGACGGACCGATTTCGCGACAATCGAGTGGACACCATCCGCGCCGATCACGATCCGGGCTTTTTCGGTGACCTCGCCCCCGTGTCCGCCGCGGCCGCGAATCCCGGCGACATGACCATCCTCGAAGAAAATCTCGCTCACCGAGAATCCTTCGCGGACTTCGGCTCCCGCCTCGGCGGCGGCATCGACCAGAAGTTTGTCGAGCACGGTGCGTCTTGGCCCGTAGGAGACCGGCGCTTCATCCGTCCCCGGTGAGCCGGCAATCGTGAACGGGCCGAAGTTGAAGGCATAGGTGTGAATCGGCGGACATCCGGTCGCCACCAGACGGTTGAGCAGACCCCAGCGCTTGAGCGCGGCCACCCCGGGCGGATGAATGAGATGAGTGGAGATCGTGTCGCTCGGAAAGCTCGCCTTGTCAACGAGCAGCACTTTGTAGCCCTTCCGGGCCAGCAGCATGGCCGCCGGGGAACCCGCACAGCGCGCCCCGACGACAATTGCATCATAGGGTTGTCCGGCCATTTCTTCCTCCCGGGTTTGAAGCCACTCCAATACAGGGGTGAAGTTACCCTGTTTCCAATCCAAGCGCAAGAACGTGGCGGGCGAGATTCAAATGGATTCCCGCTGTTGCGGGAATGACATTCGAGGAATGAATGAATCATTCGGCACGATCCCGCGGCTGGTATTGTCAACCGTCCTGATTGCTTCGTTTGCCACGGTGACGGTTGCCAACGAGCATCCGGTGAAGACCGTTTCCATCTTCGCCGGCGATGGAATACACTTCAGCCCGACTCGTCCGGATTCGTTTGCCACGGACCTGGTGCGAACGGAGGACAACGGGAGGGTTATCCTGCGCACGGTCGACCTGCCCTCCCCTCCCCCCGGTGAGCGCATCATCGCCCATCTCGTGATCAACCCGATCCCGAAGGACGAGCAGTCGGTCCACGACAAGTGGGACCGTGCGGGGAACCTGAGTCTGGCGTCGCCGGGCGGGCCCGATCTCGAGGTGATCAAGTTCATCACCGCCTATGGCGGGCGGACCGAGTACCGTGTCGATGTGTCCCACCTCGCGCCGCTGTTGCAGGGCGCGGCGGCATTCAGGGCCTTTGTCGATACCTGGGTCTCCCCCGCCTGGCTCGTGGACTTCGGGCTTGAGTACCATGCCGACTCTCTCGAACGGCAATCGCGATGGGTCCTGCCGGTGATAAACGAGTCGTCGTACACGCGCGAGAATTATGGCGACTCGGGGCTGTCGGTGCGGGTGGATGTCCCGACGGGCGCCGGACGTGCGCTTCTGCACTACTTTGTCAGCGGGCATTGCACCGATGGCACCGATGCCGACGAGTTCGTGAAAAAGGACAATGTGATCTCGGTCGATGGCGTGGTGGTCTACCGCTATCAGCCGTGGCGCGATGACTGCCGCCGATTCCGCGAGATCAACCCCTACACACGCCGCTGGTCCGACGGAACCTGGTCATCGGACTACAGCCGATCGGGCTGGTGCCCCGGCGATTATGTCCGTCCGCTGGAATTGGATCTGACCGACCACCTCCCGCCCGGCCCACACACGATCCGGTTCGCGATTGAAAACGTCCGTCCCAAGGACGAGGCGGGGCATTACGGCTACTGGCGGATCTCGGCGTACGTGATCGGCGTCGACAAATGACTGCCGACAAGGTTGATCGCGGGAGATTAGTCTCGGGAGGGCGAGGCTCCTGTCGCAGACCCCCGCGGCAGGGATGGGTTTCGCACGACCCTTTGATTCTCGCATCACGCCCCATCGCTCTGTAGCCCGACACCTTGTGGGTCGGGTCGGTGTTTCCGGCAACTGCCACCCGGGCCACAAGGGCCCGGGCTACAGAGCTGGGAAGGCTGCTTTTGGAACATGGTCGTTGTGCAATTCCCGACCCTGCCGCCGGGCTCGGCCCCGACAGCGGGGGTCTGCGACAGGAGCCTCGCCCTCCCCAAAACGATCACTCGATCGATGGGCAGAATTCAGATGGGACGCAGCGAAAACTGATCGGTCGGTTGTTCGCTGATTCGCTTGAATACGAGGTACGTCGGGCCACGTTCCATTCCGAAGCGCGTCTGCTCTTTGTACAGCGCCAGAAACTCGGGATCTTCGATGAAATCGCTGTTCATCCCGCCCGCATGAACGACAACCCACGCCGGGTTGAACTTGAGGATCATGCCAAGGTGATCGCCGGACCGGTTGAATGCGATCGCCTCCGGCGACACGAGGCCATCGCGATCGAGGATTCGGCAATCAGAGTAGTACCCCAGGTAACCGATGTCCTCGGCGGCGACCAGGTCCGCCGGGGCGGCATTCTCGCGCAGGTACAACCCGATGGCCCGATGAACCTCCTCGAGCGCCGATTGCTCGAACCGGTATCCATTGACCGTTCGCACGTTCACCAGGAGAAGGGACGTGACGACCAGGACTTGCGCTGACCGCAGGATAGCATTTGGCACAGCCTTGTGGCGCTTGAGCCGGTCCAAACCCGCGACCGCCAATGCACAGGCAAACATCACCAGAATGGGATATGCCGCCGCCGGATACCAGAGGAAGGGGCGTGTCGGGGCGAGTGACAGACCGAGAATGAGCGCGGCCGCCCAGATCGCCTCAACCGCGCCCGCGCGGCCAGTGGAGTGGAGCCAGAATCCGCCGCCAACCGCCAGTCCCGTCAGCACAATCCCCAACGGATTGTGCAGTCCCAATAGAAACGAGATGCTGTGCCAGATGGAGACATCGCGCAATCCGGCGTAAAGCGCCAGCTTGGCGGGGATGGAATTCGGGATGGGCGACCCGAAGTACTGCTTTGCGAAGACCACCCACGGTCCAATCAGGCAGATCGCGGCTAAAAGTCCCCGTAAGGCCGACTCCCGCTTTTTGCGCAATCCATATGCGAATAAGATGGCCAGCAAGAGCAGCCCCTCGGGACGTGTCAAGGCAGCCAGCGCTGCCATGACCATCGCCGCGATCAGGCGATCTCGGTGATGCAGGTACAATCCGAAAACGATCAGCATCGTAAACAGCGCGGTTTCCATTCCGGCCATGTCGAATGCGAGCGTCCGGGGGTGAAGCGCGTAGACGATCACGGGCAACAGCGCGAAATCGCCGAAGCCCCAGGACTCCGCGTACATCGCGATGACCACGGCCGTGAGGCCGGAGGCAGCACAACCGACAATCAGGGCGGCGGTATGGGGATCTCCCCCCAACCCGGCAAAGGCCGCCAGGAGGAGAGTGAATAGCGGCGTCGTTGTTCCCAGCACGTGTTCGCCGGCGTTGTACGCAAAGCCGTTCCCGGCGGCGAGGTTGGCGGCGTACCGGAATGTGATGAAGGCGTCATCGGCCGCAAAGCGAGTCAGGGCATAAAACACGACCCGGCTGGCCATGACGCCGGCGGCAATCACGGTGAGCCGCAGTAGCTTTTCACGCTGGTCGAGGGCAGATTGCAACATTGTGCAGGAATCCGTTGGCTGTCATGCACCCATTCGGATCGGGCAGCACCCAGAGTCACAATTTCGGAATTGTCGGCGCCGGGCAACAGCAATGATTCGGTGTGGGGACTTTACCCCACGCGGTCCAAACAAAGCGCACCCCAACCGGCATGCTTTGACACCCTGATCGATTTCGGTTGCGGCGGAATGGCCGATACAAACACTGGGACGAATCGGGCCATTGATGGCATGACAACTGAGCGTCTTAAGCGGGATCGGGGTGACGCCGGTCCACGGAGACATCATGGGCGTATTTCTGGAAATCATCGAATGGACCGACCCTTCCGGCGCGGAAATGATCCACCGTATCCCTGAAGTCGGCTCGGCGGACATCAAGTGGGGCGCGCAGTGCATCGTGCGTGACTCTCAATCGGCGGTGTTCTTCAAAGACGGCAAGGCGTGCGATGTCCTCGGCACCGGCCGTCACACGCTCACCTCGCTCAACCTGCCGATCCTTACCCGGCTTCTGGCCCTGCCGTGGGGGATGAAGTCGCCCTTCCGCTGCGAAGTGTACTATCTCAATCACAAGGTCTTCACCCAGCTGCGGTGGGGCACGACGCACCCGGTGGCGTTTCGCGACAAGGAACTGGGGTTGGTGCGCTTGCGCGCCTTCGGCAACTTCACCATGAAGATCGCCGAGCCGCTTTTGTTCCTGAACACGATCGTGGGACGCCAGGCGGTCTACACCACCGACGAGATCGAACAGTACCTGCGCGATGTGATTGTGTTTCGCCTGACCGACCTGTTCGGCGAGACCCTGGAGACCATCTTCGACCTGCCGCGTCAATACGAGGAACTGGCGGTGGCCGCCAAGCAACGGATCGCGCTTGAATTCTCCAAGTACGGCCTCGAATTGATCGACTTTTATATCACCTCGATCACCCCGCCGGAGGATGTGCAGAAGATGATCGACGCGCGCGGCGGCATGGCGGCGGTCGGGGATTTGAACCGCTTCCTCAAATTCGGGCTCGCCAAGGCGTTCGCCGACTCGGGCGGTTCCTGGCCCGCGGCCGGCGCGGGAATGGGCATGGGAGCGGGAATCGGGATGATGATGCCGGGTTTGATGTCGCGCGCCATCGGCCCCGATCAGGTCGATCTCAAGACCGATCCGCTGCCCACGGTCACCTGCCCGAAGTGCGGCTGCGACACGCCGGAGACATCGCGCTTCTGCTACCGTTGCGGGCATCAAATGGTGGCGATCAACAACTGCCCTTCCTGCAACGCCGAGCTCCCGGCGGAGGCCAATTTCTGCATGGTCTGCGGCACGCACCTGGCGCAGAAGATGGACTGCCCGTCCTGCGGCAAGTCGCTGCCGATGGACACCCGTTTCTGTCCGGACTGCGGCACGGACCTCGGCGCCGCCCGTCCCGGCTCGGAAGCGGGTCCGGATGGACCGGCAATCGGTCCGACGGCATAATGGGCGGAAGGCCGGATGCCAACCTGGGAGTTGAAGTGCCCGCACTGCGGCGGCCCCAATGCGGTCGCCGCTGACCGTTCCTGCCTCGCCTGCCGATTCTGCGGGGCGGGATTGTGGGTTCGCCTGCCGAGTGACCACACCACCCTGGTGGCTCCCGCCCGTCTCAAGAAGCAGGAGGCGGTCTTCGCCTGGGATCGTCATCTCAAAGAGTCCGACCAGCCACTGTCGCGTTCGCCCCGCGACACGCGTCTTTTGTTTCTCCCCTTCTGGCGAATCAGCGCGATCGTTGCGATCCGTGAATCGGCCGAATCGAAAGTGGAGCAGGAGGAAGACCAGTGGGGCACTTTCGATTCCGAGGGGTATGTCCCAGCGCCGAAGCGTGATACCAGCCGGGACGCGACCGATGTACTGCTCGGCAACTGGTCGATCAAACCGTGGGAAACCACCACTCCCGCCTTTGCCGGGGGGCTGGCATGCCTCGACTCTCTCGGGATGCGGGCCGAGACCGCGCCGCTGACCGGCTGGGACCGGGTTGTCCTTTCCGATGAGTCCGTTTGCTGTCGCCCAGTCCTCGAGGCCGCAGACGCATTGCGACGGCTGGAGCCGGCCATCGCCAGCGTGCTCGGCATGGGCAAACGGGTGATCGAGGAACAGCGGATCATCGCTCCGCGCCTGACTCTTATCTACTGGCCGGTCTGGCAAATGGCAGAACGTCGGGGTGAAGACTCCTCGGCCGCCGAGGTCGATGCGGTCAGCGGCCGGATCATCTCGACTCTGTCCGGACCGTTGCCTGAGGTCGATGCCGCCGGCGACTCCCCCGGGCACGCCCCCGTTCTGGTGCCGCATCGATGCCTGACCTGCGGGGCCGACTTGCCGGTTGATGACCGTTACGTGGTCTTTGTCTGTGGGAATTGCCGTAAACTGACGGCGCATTCCGAAAACGGCTCCCGGCTGGTTGTCGGAGCCGACTACACGATACCCGAATCCCGGGGAGATCAGCAGTGGTATCCGTTTTGGAGCTTCAACCAAGGGCGCACTCTTGTCCCTGCCTTTGGCATCCGCAGTTATAGGCACCGTTTGCGCCTCGGTGTGATCATGTCCGGCGCGGTGCGTGAGGTGACCCGCCCCGACGAGCCGCCACGCCATCTGGCGGGGGTTGCCGTTGGTCCCGAAGTGGCCGCCGGCCTTGCCCGGATCATTCTGGAGCGGGGACAGGTCGTGCCGGAGACGACAACGCCGGACACCGAACCCCGGCTGGTTTATGCCCCGATGAAGACCGTGGGCCGGGAGTTGGTCGATCCGGTCACCGGGCTGTGCATCGCCGGTAATGTCATATCTGCGTTTTGATCAGAATCATCCCTGTTGCCGTTTCCCCCGCGCCCTCATATTCACCGCATCATGATCGGGGCCAAGCGCCAGCCTGTGCCGCGTGGCGACACCAACTCACCGGTCGCAATTTGCGATCTCGGGACTTTTTCGGGTCTCATTCTCATTGCTCGCAAGCGGGGCGGGAGAATCGAAGCAATCCGTGAGGAAGCGCACACCGTCGACCTCTTTCGCGAGTCAGGCTCAAACCGGAACGTTGGCAGCGCGGCGCTCAGACGGGCCGGGGGCGTGCTTGCAAGGCTGGACGCGCTGGCGGCTGAACTGGGCTGCATGCGGGGCACGGTCATCTGCACCGAGGCGATCCGTTCCGCCGGCAATCGGGATCGTGCGGTGGCCGCGCTGGCCGGGCATGTTCGCTTTCCCATCCGGGTTGTGTCGCAGAGGCAGGAAGCCCTTTTGTCGGCCTCGGGATCCTTGATCGGGCTGCCAGGATCAAGACGTCCATCCGCCGTGATCGATGTCGGCGGCGGGTCCACGGAGATCCTGTTCCCAAAAGTCGGGCAGGGCTGGTCCTTTCGGGGAGTCCGCTACGGCGCGGCGCGGGCCACAAGGGAGTGGTTCGCCGACGGGAAACCGGCTGAGGGGTTGGCGCAGGAGCAGGCGGCCCGGACCTTTCGGGCGCTCCGTCTCCCTGACTCGCTCCCCGGTCACCGCATGGTGGGCGTCGGCGGTACCATAACCACCCTGGCGGCAATGGAACTCCGCCTCCGGTCTTACTCTGCCGGCCGAATCCACGGTGTTCGACTTTCGGTGGGACGGATCGAGCAGTTCGCCCACTTCCTTTTGGGGAAGTCCGAACAGCAGATTGCCCGCATGATCCCCTTTGATCCTGCACGGGCGCGCGTCCTGACCGCCGGAACTTTCCTTTGGGCCGGGGTGTTGAATCGGGTTGGCGCACGGGAGGTCATGGTGTCGGCGCACGGCCTCCGCTGGGGCGCTGCGGCCAGGCTTCTCGAGACGAACCCATCATAGGCCCTGCTTCCTGATTCTGCCATTCGGGTAAAATCCCTTGACTGACACCGGCACCCGCCCGAAATTCGCCCCTCTTAACGGCAGCCAACAGGATGAAGCCAACTTCATGCGCGACACTCGAATAGTCCTCCCGACATTCACCAATCAATCCCCGCGCCGCATGCTTGCGGTCGCAACAATCATGCTCGGCATCCTGGGGGGAACCGCCCTCTCTGATGCCGCCGGGAACCGGCCGAGAATGAGCTGGATGCTCCCAACCGACGCTCCTGCGACAGAGGTCGTGGAGGATACGGTCCCGGGCTCCAACACGATCGTCGATCTCATCACCACCGAGGGCGGCGGCGGGGTCTGGGCGGCGACCGGGCAGGGCGCCAGCCACTTCACCTTCAGCCGCAATAATTGGCAGACGTTCAATTCGGAAGATGGCCTGGGCTCCGACGAGATACCGGCGATGCACGTGATGGGCGAGGAGGTCTGGGTTGCGACCTCTCATTCACAAGTTTATGAGAAACAACTGGTGCCTACCGGCGACGGGCTCTTTCGCTCCACGAACGACGGACTGACTTGGACCGATGTTTCGCCCGATCTAAACCAAGCCTCGGCACCGTTTATGCTCTGCTACGACATCGTTCCGTTTCGTGATGGGATGGTCGCCGCCTGTTTCGCCGGCGGACTCGTTGTGACGATTGATGGCGGACAAACCTGGACCAACATATTTGCATCAACTGCCGATCAGTCCGACTTCGAGAATCGCACCTTCGCGCGTCTCAGCAATCGCTATTTCTCCGCCGTTGTCGATCCCACCGTGCCCGACTCGCTGGCGCTCTACGCCGGGAGCGCGGAAGGCATCGCCAAGTTCATTTTCCTCGACTCGGCCCTGAAGGTGACAGGAATCGATTTCCGCGACTTGTGGGTTGACGGTTCGAGAATTCTTGCCGGCTCGGAGGCGGGGGTGTCGCGGACCCTGACGCGGGGGACAACCTGGCGCAGCTTCTATGAGGAAAACGGCCTTCCCACAAACAACGTTTCTGCCATCCATGCCTCCGGTGGATCGATCATGGTCGGTGTCGATGACACACCGGGCGGCGCGGGCGCGGGACTGGCATTCAGCAGCGACAGCGGAGCGACGTGGGTCGGGCGTCCTGCTGCCCGCGCGATCGGTGAGGGCCGCGGGGTACGGAGCATCCTGCGGGCGGCCGGCGCGTGGTGGGCCGCTTGTCAGGCGGGCGGTTTGATTCGCTCGACCGACGACGGTGTCACCTGGAACAGCGTAACCCCGGACTCGGCGCACGCCGAGAATCTGCGTGACTTTGAAGCGCCCCTTTTCACCACAAACTACGTGAACAGTCTTGCGGCCCTGACCGATGGCGATTCGACCACGCTTTGGGCAGGCACCGATGGCGGTGTCATCATCTATCGAATCGTCGGCGAGGCCTACCCGGAAAGCGCCGAAATCGTCGTCGTCGATGAAGCCGGATCGATGACCACACGGGTTGCCGGTGTGTTCCATCAAGCCAGTCCGGTCGCGGGGGACCTTGTCTGGGCGCTTTGTGTCCCGGGCGGCAGCGTGACCACGGGCGACCCCGGCCATGCGGTTTCCGAAGACGGCGGCCACACATGGATCGTCGCCAATTCGATTCTGTCGTTCGAACGCGCCGCCTTTGTGAACAGCCAGTATTACCTGGTTGGGGCGTCTGGTTTGCGTCAGGGGACATACCCCGAAATCGATGCGGCCGATATGACCACCGTCGCCGGATTCCAAACACTAGTGACCAACAATCGGATCGGCACCGAATTGCGCGACGTGATCGTTGAAACCATCAATGTCGATGGAAATCCAACGCTCTCGGGCATGTGGGTGGCCTCGGATTCCGGCTTGGCCTTTTCGCTCAATGCCGGTGCCGACTGGGGAGTGATCTTTTCCAATCCGGATCCTTATGAATGGGACCGGCTGCAACGGACGAAGTATGGGGGCCGTGACACCCTGGACACCGAGAAGTTCCTCTCCATATCAGGCGATTTCATCACGGCGCTGGGATTCCAGAGTCTTGCCGGCCTGCGGGTGATCTGGGCGGGCACGCAGTCGACCTCGACCGGACACAAAAATGGGATTTCGCGCAGCGAAAACGGCGGGTTGAGCTGGACCGTACCGGTCACGGGACACCGTGTCTGGAACTTCGAATTCGACGGACAGCAGGTCTGGGCGGCGTCGTCCGAGGGTCTTCTGCACTCACCGGATGGCGGTGGCACATGGGACACGCTCATGCACTTTGTCGATCCGTCCAGCGGCGCGGTGATCGACTCCCAGACCGAAGTATTCTCGGTGACAGTTGTCGGAGATGAGGTCTGGGTCGGCACCGAAAACGGACTTGCCGTGCTGGACCGCGCCAACCCCGAGACTGTGCTGCGCGTGCGCCGGACATTCGAAGCCATCGGCGAGGATGCTCCTTCCGGCGAGGGCGGCGCGTACGCGACTCCGGTTCCCTTCTCGCCCGACTTCCATCCGGACGGCCTGCGGTTTCATTACAAACCACCGGTCACCGGCCCGGTCACGATCACGATCTACGATTTCTCAAACCGGGTGGTCAAGGTCGTGACGAAAGGGGCCGAACGTCTGGCCGATGTCGAGTATCACGAAGCGGACATCTGGGATGGCCGCAACAGCAAGGGCGACTTCGTGGCCGTGGGGACCTACGTCTTCACGATTGAATACTCCAATGGCGATGTCCACTGGGGCAAACTGGCGGTACTTCCGTAACGAAGACCATTTCGGGTGCGTGTGACGATGACAACTCTCGGTTCCAACTCCTGCCGGACTTCTGTGCTGCTGCTCCTTTGCCTCTTGGCGGCACCCGTCGGCGCAACTGCCGGCGAGGACGGCGGGTATCCCGGCAACCAACTCCAATGGGGTGTCGGCGCCCGCGCGGTCGCCATGGGCAGCGCCTTCACCGCGATCGCCGAGGGAGCGACCGGCTTTGCCTGGAATCCGGCCGGTATCTCGCAGGGACGCGAGGATCGGCTGGAGTCCGCCTGGAGGACCAAAAGTTTCGACCGGCAGGCGGGTTACGTCGCCTATGTCCATCCCTTCGGCCGGGAAGAAGCGGCCATGGGTCTCTCGTGGGTCTACGCCGGGGAATCAAACGTTTATGAACGCAGCCTCGACGGCACACGCGGCGACAAACTCTCGAATTTCACCAACGCCGCGGCCTTCACGTTCGCGCGGCGTTTCACCCGCGTTCTCTCGGTCGGGCTGAATCTGCGCTATGTGCAGCAGGACATCGCGAACGTCGATGCGTACACCGTGGGGTTCGATATCGGCGCGCACTTCCGGTTTGTGCGCGACTGGCAACTGGGCAGCATGACCATTCCGATGTCGAAAGTCCGGATGGGCATCGCGGTTCAGCAACTGAACCAGAAGTACCCTTGGACCACCGGCGAATACTGGGTGAAGCAGGGCGAGACGGGCAGTTCCTTCGACGAGAAATTCCCGCTGATCATCCGTGCCGGCGTGGCGGCCAATGTCTGGAAGGACCGGGCGCTGGTCTCCGTGGACGGCGAGTTCAGCGACGAGTTGGATGAGCGCATCCATGCCGGGGTGGAAGTCATTCCGGTCACAAAGTTTGCCTTGCGCGCCGGGTTGGACCATGACCAACCGACCCTTGGAGCCGGGTGGTCTTTGCCCATCGAGCAGGCGCTCCTCTTGAACCTCGATTACGCCTTCGCAACACAGCGTGATGCGATCGATCCGGAGCATGTCTTTTCACTGGGTCTTCGATTTTGATCTGCCAGGCGGCGCTTGACCGATTGTCAGGCGGGCCGACAATCCCAACATGAGGCGCCGTTCAACCATGCGAATCGTTCCCGCCGCCTGCGCGGCTCTCTTGGGGTTATTGGCGACCGGGACATCGGTTTGGGCGCAAACGGGGGACTCGAAATCGGCGGGCTTTAAGTTTCTCACGATCGGCAGCGGCGCCCGTGCGGTCGGACTCGGGGAGACCATGGTCGCCGATATGGAGGATCCGTTCGTCCTCGAGTACAATCCTGCCGGCCTGGCCGGGATCGGCCGCGCCGTGGTGTCCTTCGCACACACCGAGTATTTCCAAGATACCCGTGGCGAGCACGTCGCGGCGTCGGTGCCCATTGGCCCTTGGGCGGCCGGGGCGCGTGTGGGGTACTTCGGCACAGAAGATCTTCCCTATCGCACCGGCCCCTCCGAGCAGCCGATCGCCTTCTTTGATGCGACCGATGGTGTCTTTCAGGCCGCCGTTGCGCGCCGAATGAATGAGACATTCTCGCTTGGGATGTCCGCCGGCTATGTGATCGAACACATCGACCAGGAAACGGCACAGAGCGCGGTCTTCGCGCTGGGCGGCCAATACCGGCGCAGCGACCGTCTCACGGTGGGCGCCTCCCTGGTCAATTTCGGCCCCAGCGCCAGTTTCGTCGAGAAGGACTTCAAGATGCCCAACCGGTTCCAGTTGGGCGGTCTCTATCATTTCAATCACTTCACCATTCGTGGCGAGCTGGTGGCCCCCGATAATCAGAACGCGAAGTGGCATTTGGGCACGGAGGCGACTCCCTCCCCCTACTTCGCGTTGCGCGCGGGCATCCGGCTCGGGTACGACTCGCAGGTCTTCTCCGCCGGGATTGGCGCGAAAACGCCCAACGGGCAATTCGGCGTCGACTACGCCTTTGTCCCGTACAGCAACGATTTCGGTTCCACGCACCGGGTCGGTGTGTCGGTTCGTCCTTAAATCGCACAATTCCCATTGACGCGACTCATTCGCGCCGTTTCATGCCTGCATGAACCGGCCACGGCAGTTGTCATGCTTGTTGTCCTCGCTTCTTCCCGGGCTGACGGCACTGCCGGTCGCCGCCGCCGAAACGCCGGCGGACAGCCTCTCCGGCGGGTGGTTGGCGGCCGGGCGAAACGCCGAGCTGGCCGGAATCATCCTGTGCGTGATCGCCCTCGGAGTGACGGCATGGCTGGCGCGCCGGGGAAGAACTCCCCGTCTCCGGTCGCTGCCGGCGCTGGATGCGATTGGCAACGCCTTGGGCCGGGCCACGGAACAGGGAACGCCGGTGGTCTACATCACCGGCTGGGGCGGGGACATGGCGCGTCCGACGACCATGGCATCGATGGTCATTCTCTCCGAAGTGGCCCAGAACGCCGCAGGGATGAACTGCCGTCTGATTTTCCCCTCCCACGACCCGTTGGTGGCGTCGGTGGCCCAGGAGACCGTGCAGCAGGCGGCGCGCACAGCGGGCCGCCCGGATTGGTACCGCCCGGATGACGTGGCGTTTGTTTCGCAGAGCCAGTTGGGGTATGCCGCGGCGGTGGACGGGCTTATGGCGCGCGAACGGCCCGGCGCGGTCTTCCTCCTCGGCACGTTCGAAGGCGAGGCGCTGATTCTGGCCGAGACGGCCCATCAATCCCGCGCGGTGACGATCGCCGGAACCGACTCCACCATTCAGCTATCCTTTTTGCTTGTCGCCTGCGATTACACATTGATCGGCGAGGAACTCTTCGCGGCCTCGGGGCTCGTGGCGAAGGACCAGACCATCGCGGCCGCGGTTTGGGGTCAGGACTGGCTTCGGTATCTGATCATCACCACGCTCCTGGCCGGCGGCGCGTTGTTCTCTATCTGGGGATTCAACCTGGGTGCATGGCTAACAGGATGAGAGTCGCATGCTGAGAGACTGGCTCTCCGTCGGCGTGGCAATGGCTGCCGGTCTGTTCATGACCGTGCAGTATTTCCTGGTCTCAGAGTCCGCCAACGCGGCCTACCGTACGGTTCTGCTGTGGATGCAGATTGTGTTCGCGTTCGCCCTGATCATCGGTGTGATCGGGGTGCTCCGGATTCACCTGAAGAAATTGTCGCGTCCAGGGAGCGGACGGATCTATTCGGGAACACTGCTGGCGGGGGCTGTGCTGATGAGCGTGTTCGGGTTTTCCGGCGGCATCGAACGCGGGTCTGCCTTCCTCTGGGTCTTTGACAACCTGCAGGCGCCGATGCAGTCGACTGTCTTTTCGCTGTTGGCCTTCTATGTGGCCTCGGCGGCCTACCGGGGGTTTCGCGCACGCTCCATGGAATCGGCGGTGCTGGTCATCGCGGCGTTGATCGTGCTCATAGGCCGTGTGCCCGTTGGGGAATGGCTCTCGCCGCACATTCCGGAATCGGCGGACTGGATATTGAATGTGCCCGCGCTCGCCGCCAAGCGCGCCATCCTGATCGGGATCGGACTCGGCATGATTGCGACCTCGCTTAAGGTGATCGCCGGACTTGAGCGCACCTACCTGGGGGGACGATAGATGAGCGCCGCACCGCGCCGGTGGGTCTTCGCCGTAATGGGAGCGGTCGTGATCGGCGCACTCCTGTTTCGGGTGGGACTTCCCATTCGCATTACATCGGAGACACGGCAGGTCTACGAGCAGCTTGAGTCGCTCGACTCAAGTGACGTGGTCATGATCTCGTTTGACCACGAGGCGTCGAGTTTGCCGGAGATCGGCCCCATCGGGAGCGCCATCATCGACCATTGCCTGCGGCGCGGGACCAAGATCATCGGACTGGCGCTTTTTTCCGAAGGGACCGCGGCAGGATACAGCCTGTTGGGCGATCGTGCCCGTCGTGCGGGCGCGGTCGAAGGCGAGGATTGGCTGTACCTGGGTTTTCGCCCGCAGTATGCCGCCGCGATTCTCGGCATGGGTGAGGACATCCCACAGGTATTCGAGACGGATTACCAAGGTCGCCCGCTCAGTGGCACGCCACTGGGGATGCGGGTTCACGACTATCGCGACATCGCTATTGTCGTTTCCCTCTCGGATGGATCGATGCCCACCTATTGGGTGGAATACGCCGGCGCCCGCTATGGAGCGCGGGTGGTCGCGGCCCTCACCGCGGTGATGGTGACATCGTTTTTGCCCTACCTGGAATCCGGCCAGCTGGCCGGCATCGTGCCCGGCATGAAGGGCGCGGCCGAGTATGAGCAGTTGATGGGGCTTCCGGCGGCGGGCACCCGGGGCATGGACGCCCAATCGGCGGCGCATGTGGTCATCGCGGTGCTGGTTGTCCTCGGCAACATTCAGGCCTGGAGTGATCGTCGACGAGCGCGGAGGTCGCCATGACGATTGAGGTCACTCTCACCGCCCTGCTGACTTTGGCGATCTACTCCTTTCTCGCCGGCGACAACCCGTTTTATCGGTTTGCCGAGCACCTGCTGGTCGGCCTGACCATCGGTTACACGTTGGTGGTCACCATCAAGTCGGTCATCTGGCCGCAATGCGCGATCCCCATCGGCAACGGCCAACTCTCCGCCATCATCCCGCTGGTCCTCGGACTATTGATCTTGCTGCGGTTGTCGCGTTCACTCGCCCCCTGGTCGCGCATCCCGCTCGCCCTGGTGGTGGGGGGCGGCGCGGGGGTCGCCATTCCGGCCATGCTCCAAGCCCGGGTCTTAAGCCAAATGGAGGCGACCATTTCCGGCACGGGGTCGGTCACTGGGTGGATTGTGCTCATCGGGGTGGTTACGACCCTGACCTACTTTGTCTTCACCCGCGAGCATCGGGGAGCCTGGGGGGCGGCCGCCCGTGGAGGGCGCCTATTTATGATGGTCTTTTTCGGGGCGACGTTTGCCTACACGGTGATGTCGCGTGTGGCGCTCCTCATCGGCCGCCTGGAGTTCCTTCTTGGGGACTGGCTTGGTCTCCTGCGGACTTGACCCGGGGGCGCCGCGATGACCTGCCCGAGATGCAAGTCCGCCATGGTCGAGCAGAAGCGGGTGTTCCACGGCCAGCGCAAATGGGTTTGCCCCGCTTGCGGCCGGGTCCGCTTTCAGGCTGTCAAAAAGCGGGTGACCCGGCGGCGTGATCGTGATCATTCGGCGCACCCACAGGGCCGATCTAGAAAATAGTGGACAGGATCATGCCCCGGCGGACTTTTGTGTTGCCGCCGGGAGCGTGGAACGATAGGTTTGCGCGGCGGCGTTGCAAGGGGGCGGCGCCGGCTCTGTTATCGGGGTATCATGGGAAATCGTCGCATGTTATGGCTGGCGGGCGGACTGATTGTCGCCGCCATCGCGTTCGGAACACCGCAGCAGGCGCAGACTCCCCCCTCGGGTGACCGACCCGGGGTGGAAAGCGCCACGACGGCCAGCATCGAGTGGACGGTCTGCGAAACGCCGCCGCCGGGGATTGAGAGACGCCCTTCGATGCGCTGCCAATCGGCGCTGGTTGTCGATAATTCCGGCCGGCAGATACTGTTCGAGAAGAACTCCCACCAACGCCGTCCCATCGCCTCCCTCACGAAGCTCTTGACCGCGCTGGTTTTCCTTGAAACAGGCACGGATTTGCTGAAGACCGCCACGGTGACCGAGGAGGATGCGCTCAACTCCAGCAAATCGCACCTGCGGACCGGGGAGGAGCTCACGCTCCGGGATTTCCTGTCGGCCGCACTCGTGAGTTCGGACAATCGCGCGGCACGGGTGCTCGCGCGTTCAACTTCGATGACGGCCGATCAGTTCATCGCGCGGATGAACGAGCGCGCCCGCGAACTGGGGATGGACTCCACCTCGGTGGTCGAACCGACGGGACTTTCGGAACTCAACTTGTCGACCGCCTACGACTGCGCGATTCTGATCAACGCCGCCCTGGAAAACCATTTGATCCGGGAAATCACGACGACGCCGGAAATCACGCTTTACCCCTTAAACCGTAAACGGTCGCATCGCCTGGTGAACACCAATCGCCTGCTGCGTTTTGGCCGCGAGTTCCTCGGTTCCAAAACCGGGTACATCAGCGAGTCCGGGTGGTGCATTGCGGCCCGTGCACGCTCCGGCGAGGAGCATGACGTGACCGTGATCGTGCTCGGCGCACCTTCGAACAACCAGAGATTCCGGGCCTTGGACAACGCTCTACGGTGGGCCTATCGCTTCCCACAGCGAAGCCCGCAGAAATCCTGAGGCTGAAAATGGGCAAGGACGCCGAAGTACCGTCGGGAGCCGTGTCGGGCGGCCTGGACGAAATCGCCGAGATCCTTGATGAGGATCACCTCGAATTCGAGGAGTTGCTCCTCAACATCCAGGAGCGCATCGGACACCTGGAGACCCGCATCGCCTCCCTCGCATCGCAGACCGCGGAAACCCGCGGCGAACTGGGTGAAACCCGCGAGATCATCGAGACCCTTGATGCGAAGCTGGACCGTTTGCTTGGCTTGCTAACGGGGCGCGCCAATGTGCGGTCCGGCGAGCCCGTCGAGCCCGCGGACCATTGAGGCTAACCCCGTCACGGTCACTGGGGAGCAACGGACGAGCGGCAGGATCTAACGATCGCCGGGATTCTTCTTGAGCAGGTCTTCTGCCAGGGAAAGAGCGACCCCTGAGAGCATGACTTCCACCCCCAGATTCGCGAAATCTCCAGAAATTAAATCCCGCCGGACATTGGCATAGACGGAGCAGGCCGCTTCGCGTTCCACCACGAGACCGGAGAGCCAGCGTTCCGATTCGCTCACGAACGTGACCTCGCCGAGCTCCTCGGAGACCACAAAGCCGGTGCAGTTGTGGAGTTGGAGATGGCCGCCAATGGTGTACACGACAACCATCGAGCCCTGTTCCTTGCCCAGCCGGACCGTCGGGTAGATTTCGAGTACCAGCATCCGCCGGTCGGTGGCGTTGACCAGTTTGAGCCGGTGGTGGTCGGTCTCAAAGCTCCGCGATTCCGGCTGGAGACACTTGGCGATATTGTCGATGTCGTTGTCGTTGAACATCTTGACGGGCTCCCGTTGGGGTCGGAGAGTTCCTGGTTGTGGCGATTCACTCAGGGTGCGTGTTCATCTTTGGCGGTATCGTCCGTGGGCTTGCGTTCCTTTGGCCGGGGTGGTTCCGGGGGTGGCGCATTAATGGCATCCTGAGTCTCCTGCATCGCCTTTTTGAAGTCGTGGATTCCCTTACCGATGGCATGCGCGATGTCGGGTATCCGCTTGGAGCCGAAAAGCAGAAGCACCACGAGGAAGATGAGGATGAGTTCCTGAACGCCGATCCCGCCGAACATAAGAAAGCGCCTCCAGTGTATATACTACAGATACCACCACTGGAAGTAGACAAATACAAGGAGCACAAAGAGAACGCTGACAAAATTGATCTTGATGGTCAGGCCGAAAACGAGGGTCATGGCATAGAGATTCAAGACGAGCGGCTCGGCCGGGCCCATTCCAATTCCGCGTCCCAAACCGATCTCGATACTGGTCTCAAAGAGAGTTTTTATGGTGCCTTCGGGCAGGAAGGACCCGACCAGACTTCCGATCAATCCACCGGCAACAGCCCCGAGGATCATGCCCACGATCAGGAAGGTGAATTCCTGTCGCTTGAGCATCAGACCTCCCGATCGGTGACCATGCGGCGGCGGATGACCGGATCGATCCCGGTGGCCGTTGTGCCCAGAAGTGAATTGAAGAGGACGAGGCCGTCCTCGCTGCCCAGGATCGCTTCGACCGCCCGTTCCGGGTGGGGCATCATGCCAAGCACATTGCCCTCCCGGCTGATGATGCCGGCGATGCTGCGGCGCGAGCCATTTGGATTGGAGGCCTCATCCGGCACCCCGCGTGCATTGACATAGCGGAACACGATGCGGCCGGAACTCTCCAATTCCATGAGAGTCTCCTCGTCCGCGTAGTAGTTCCCTTCCGCGTGCGCGATGGGGACTCTCAGGATCTGTCCCGGACGGCAGCCGCGTGTGAACGGTGTACGCGTGGTCTCGACACGCAGGCGAACCCATTGGCAGGCAAATCGCTGGGTGTCGTTGCGCAGCATGGCGCCGGGCAGGAGCCCGGCTTCCAGGAGGATTTGGAACCCGTTGCAGATACCCCAGACCAATCCGCCGCTCTCGGCAAACTTGATGACCGATTTCATCACCGGCGAGAAACGCGCAATCGCCCCGGCGCGCAGGTAATCACCGAACGAGAACCCGCCCGGCAGGATGACGCATTCGACATCCTTCAGGTCGGAATCGGCGTGCCAGAGAAACTCCACCGGGGCGCCCAGCACCCACCGCAAGCCGGCATAGGCATCGTAATCGCAATTCGAACCCGGGAATGTGACCACGCCGAATCTCACTGGCCGACCTCCACCTGGTAAGTTTCGATCACAGGATTCGCGAGCAACCGATCCGAGATCTCCTTAAGCCGCTGCCGCAGGGCATCGTCGGATCCGGCCTCCATTTCGATCTCAAAGGTCCGGCCCGTGCGAACACCCCTCACCCAATCGTAACCCATCTGTTGAAGGGCGCGCTGGATGGTCACCCCCTGCGGGTCCAAGACCCCATCTTTCAACCGGACTTTGACGGTTCCCTTAACCACGGTGACAATTATACATGGCGGTGCGATCAATTCCCAACGGAATCGTCGCCGACGTGCCGGGCGGACCGAAGTGAATGAAACTCATGGAACTGGCGGCTTGGGGCGAACATGCGGTATGCGGCGTGTGCCCGAACGGATGAGGCGATAGACTTCGCGCACAACCCCGGAGGCCACGTAGATCAGGATCAACGGGAAGAGTGTTTTGGATAGATCGATCGCGACCGCGATCACTCCGACGAAGATAAAGACGAACTTCAGGCGATCCTTGGGGTTGCGCCAGGAGGTCGGCTTGTTTTCATAGGCGATGCTCGAGACCATCAATCCCGAAGACAGGAAGATCATCACGACCAGCATGCGCACATAACGCATTTCCCCCCAGAGCTCGGTGCTGAACATCGTGTACGAAATGAGAAGCGCGGCGGCGGCCGGTATCGGCAGACCTTCGAAGGTCGAGCGCGCGGCGGACTTGGCGGAGAGGTTGTAGCGCGCCAGGCGAAACGCGCCGCACATGACGAAGACAAACGCCAGCATCCATCCCCACTTGCCGAGTCCGCGCAACTGCACGCTGTACATCAGGACAGCCGGCGCGAGGCCAAAGGTGACCAGATCGGCAAGGGAGTCGAGTTCCACACCGAAACGGCTCGCCGCGTTGGAAACCCGTGCGACGAACCCGTCCAGACCATCGAGGAAGAACCCCAACAGCACAAACCGGCAGGCGTGCCCGACCTCGCCCTCGATGGCGGAAATGATCGACAGGAACCCGCAAAAGAGGTTCCCCATGGTGAACGCCCCCGGAAAAATCCCGCGGAAGTTGCTCACCGCTGTTCCATCCCTCTCAATCATCACTTCCGTTGTAGCGCGCGATGATGGATTCACCCGCGCGCACCTTGTCGCCGACGTTGACGACCGTCTCGAATCCGGGCGGGGCAATGACCTGCATGCGGGAGCCGAAACGGATGAGTCCAAAGCGCTCGCCCATCTGGATCTGATCACCCGGGCGCAGCCGGCAGACGATCCGGCGCGCGAGCACGCCGGCAATCTGTGAAAAGCGGACCTCGCCGTGCGCGGTTTCCAGGGTGATGTCCTGACGTTCGTTGCTGGTCCCGGCCTCCGGTTTCATGGCGGCATGGTACTCACCCGGGCGGTGGATGCTCTCCAGGACGCGTCCCTTGGCCGGTGATCGGTTTACATGCACATTCAAAACGCTCAAGAATATGTGAATCTGGGAACGGTTGTCGGGCAGTTGCTCGACGATGACCACCCGGCCGTCGGCGGGCGCAACCAGCGCCAAAGGATCCTCCGGGATTCGGCGCACCGGATCGCGGAAGAAGAACGCGAAGCACACGGCGGCGAGCAGTCCCGCCGCCGCGAACACCCACAGGGGTGTCCAGACCATCCAAGAGAGGACGCCGGCCACGAGGGCAAACAGGATTGCCGGTCCGACGAACAGCCATCCATCACGCGCCATTCTGGCTATCCCTCCTCCTCAATCCCGTGTCCGGCTCTGCAGCGCGCGCTTGATGATCGCCGGGGCGCGGCGCAGGTAAAACGACACATCAAAGATTGCCGAGAGTTCGCCGGGCGTCATGTGTTTGCGAATCGTTGCATCCTCGCGAACCCGGGTCTCGAATGGATGATCCGGCGTTGATGCCAAAGCCAGCCGTTGCACAACCGCATACGCCTCATCGCGCGAGCCCATGCGTTCGGCCAGCGGCAACAGCAGGCGCTGCGAGTAAACGGCGCCGCCGAGACGGTCGAGATTGTCGCGCATCCGGCGGGGGTGGATCCCGAGGTTGCTGAGCACGGAGTTCAACAAATGGAGCATGTAATCCAGCGTGATAGCGGCATCGGGAATCACCACCCGCTCGGCGGAGGAGTGGCTGATGTCGCGTTCATGCCAGAGGGCCACGTTCTCGAGTCCGGTGAGCGCATAGCCGCGCAGGACGCGCGCAAGCCCGCAAAGCCGCTCGCAGAGGATTGGGTTTTTCTTGTGAGGCATGGCGGATGAGCCGCGCTGTCCGGCGAAGAACCCTTCGGTCAATTCGCCGATCTCGGTTCGATGCAAAAGCCGGATTTCCTGCGCGATCTTCTCGATTTCGGCTCCCAGCGCGGCGATGGCAAACAGGTACTCCGCGTGCCGGTCCCGCTGGATGATCTGGGTCGAGATCGGCGCCGGGCGGAGTTTGAGCCGCCGGCAGACGTACGACTCAACCCGCGGGTCCAGATGTGCGAAGTTGCCGACCGCCCCCGAGATTTTGCCGACCGCCACTGTGTGAATGGCCGATTTCAGCCGCCGCCGCGCGCGCTCACAATCGGCGTACCAAAGCGCGAATTTCAACCCGAGGGAGGTCGGCTCGGCAAACACCCCATGCGTGCGTCCTGCGATCGGGGTGCGCACATGCTTGCGCGACAGTTGGGCCAGACGCTTCATGATCGGTTTGAGGCCGTCGAGGAGCAACCCGCCCGCCTTGACCATGCGCACCGACAGCGCGGTGTCGATCACATCGGAGGAGGTCAGGCCGTAGTGGAGGTATTTCTCATCCGCCCCCAGATGCGACCCGACATCGGTGAGAAACGCGATGACATCATGCCGGGTGCGTTCCTCGATCTTTTCGATGCGCCTGGCATTGAAGCGCGCGTTGCGGCGCATCCGCGCCGGCGCGCCCTTGGGGATGATCCCCAATCGCGCCACCGCTTCGGAGGCCAGCAACTCGATTTCCAGCCAGGTCGCGAACTTGACCTCTTCGGACCAGAGCCGCCCCATCTCGGGACGAGTGTAGCGTTCAATCATCGGCGCACCCGTCCGTCGATCACTGCGGGACCTTCTGCCAGTCGCTGTTGAAACGCGCGTTTCCGAGGTCGGTCAAAGGATGCTTGACCACCGCCTCGAGGACCTTAAACGGCATCGTGCAGGCATCCGCGCCGAGCAGGGCCGCATCGACCACGTGGAGCGGACTGCGGATTGAGGCGGCCAGGACCTCGGATTCGAGCGCGTAGTTGTCAAAGATGGTGACAATCTGCCCGATCAGGTCCATGCCGGTGTGCCCGATGTCGTCAAGGCGCCCCAGGAAGGGCGACACGTAGGAGGCGCCCGCCTTGGCGGCCAGCAGGGCCTGTGTCGCATTGAAGATCAGTGTGCAATTGGTATTGATCTCCTGGTCGTGGAGGATGCGGATGGCCTTGAGTCCCTCGATGGTCATCGGAATCTTAACCAGGATGTTCGGGGCGATTTTCGAGAGCCGCACACCCTGGGTCACCATGTCCTCGGAGGCCTCGGCAACGACTTCCGCCGACACCGGCCCGCTGGTGATCTTGACGATTTCGTTTAAGAGGTCTTCGAACCGCTTCCCCTTTTCCTTGGAGACCAACGACGGGTTCGTTGTTACGCCGTCGAGCACACCCCAAGACGCCGCCTCGCGTATCTCATCTACACTTGCCGTGTCCAGAAAGATTTTCACACCGTTCTCCTCTCGGATGTCGATCCATGTCAATCAACTAAGAAACGGATCGCGGCCTGCTCAATTCAACCGAAATTGTCCCCCGGCGGGAACGCGGGCGGGTACTCGACCGCAATCAATGTCAGCCCGTGCGGCGGGGCGGCATTGCCGCAGAGTGTCACGTCGCGCCGCTCGATGATTTCCTGCATCAATCCCACCGGGCTTCCACCCCGTGCAATCTGTACCATGGTTCCGACCAAGAGCCGAACCATCTCATGGAGAAACCGGTCGGCGGTGATCCGGAACCGGTATTCGGCTCCGAGACTCTCCCATGACGAAAGAGTCACCCGGCAGGTATTGTTTTCGCGCAGGGATCCCGCACGGCAAAACCCCGAGAAATCATGCCGGCCGAGGACCGTGGCGGCCGCCGCCTGCGCGGTCCGGAGATCGAAGGGACGCGGCGCGTGCCAGACCCGATCTCGGTCAAAAGGGGACTTCTCTGTCGCCAGCCGGTATTCGTAGGTCTTGCGCAGTGCGCTGTAACGGGCATGGAAATCGGGAGGCGCCGGGCCGAGCGCCAACGCGGCCATGTCATCCGGGAGCGCCGCCTTTAGTCGATCCAACAGGATGTCACACTCCAGCGTCGCTTCGCAGTCAAAGTGTGCGACCATTTGCTCGGCATGAACTCCCGCGTCGGTACGCCCGGCGCCGGTCACCGCCAGCGGTTCCGCCACCCCCACCAGCCGGGCCAGCCAGAGCTCCAGTTCACCCTGCACAGTGCGCGGGCCCGGCTGCTTCTGCCAGCCGTGGAAGCCGCCGCCGTGATAGGCAATGTCCAGCCGATAACGCAAAGAATCACCCACCCGAAACCAGATTGGAGCCCCCCGTGCTCAAGATCAGCCAGACAATCCACCCGGCCGCCAACGCGATCAGCAACAGGAAGTCCGGAGGTGCAAATCGAAGGTCGCTTACCGAAGCGGGAATGCGATCCGGATCGAATCCCCTGGTCGCCAAGGCCAGCGAGAGGCGCTCGGACCGACGGATTGCTGAGGCAAACGCCGGGACGATCAAGGATAACGATGCCCGGACCCGGCGCGGGAGTGACCCCTCAAAGCGGATCCCCCGCGACTTTTGCCCCAACCTGATCGTGCGCAGTTCCTCGGCAATCAGCGGCGCCATGCGCGTGGTGAAGAACACCAGGTGGTAGAGTGTCTGGACTTTGACACCAACCGCCCGTAGCGGCAAAAGCAATCTGGTAATGCCCGCGGCGAGGCCCGAGGGGCTGGTCAGGTCTGTCAGGAGACCCGCAAGCACCACAAACCCCAAAAGACGCAGCGCGAGATGAATCCCAGTGTCAACTGCCCGATCCGTGATAATGAGTCCACCGATGTCGGCGATGGCATTGCCCGGCTCGCGCGCAAACAGGACATACAGGATCAGCACAATCAGCGCCATCGGCATCGCCCAGCGGAGGCGGCGGAAGATTGTCCGGTATCCGGAAACGTGCCGGCGGGCGATCCCCCCCAGGATGACCGAAACGACCAGCCAAGTCCCAGCGGCGAAGATTGACCTTGTGGAGGTCAACCAGGCCGCGATCGAAAGAAAGCCTATCAGGAGGACCCGTGGATCGAGATGCACCGCACCCACTTCGGGTGGCGCCTTGACGGAAACGTCGGGGGCTGATGGCCTCGAATTGGGGGTGGAGATCTCTGCCATGGCGATGAGGTCCGGATTCATAAATGCCCGGCCCGTCGGGGAGGGGATTGCCACCGTCGGACCCGGGGGTCTATAATACGCACCATGACAGGCGCACACCAACGGGGAGAACACGAACATGGACCGGGGCAACACACCGTCTCCGGAGCCCGGCCCCGGCTTGAACATGACTTTCGATTTGGGACGGACCGCTGGCCGCTGATCGTGGTCTTTGCCATCGCGCTGTTTGCGCGGCTTTTGGTCAACTGGGAACTTTTCCGCAACAACCCGGGCTTCTACTACCCCGATGTCGATTCCGCATGGCATTATCAGTGGGCGCAGGAGATCGCAAGGGGCAACTGGCTGGGCGAGGGAGTCTTTTATCGGGCGCCGCTCTACCCTTATCTCCTCGGCCTCTGGATGACCGTGTTCGGCGAGGGGATGTGGCCGATTCGAATCATCCAGGCGATCATAGGCTCATCGACGGCGATCCTGATCACGCTGGTCGCGTGGCGCGTGTTCGGACGGCGTGCGGGAATTCTGTCGGGGATCATCTGGGCGCTCTGGGGGCCGGTGATCTACTACGAGTCGGAGTTCCTGCTGGAGCCGATGACCCTGCCGCTCAACCTGATGGCCCTCTGGTTGGCGCTGGGCGAACTCAAACGGGATCGTCTTCGGTTGCGCCCTTGGCTTGCCGTCGGGCTTCTGCTTGGCATCTCAGCCATTGCGCGCCCGAACATACTGATCACGGTTCCGGTGTTTCTCGCCATGGGCTGGATGGCGGCACGCCGCCGGCCCGGCGTGGATGGGTCCTGGTGGCCGCCGGTCCGCCCGGCCCTTGCGCTCCTGCTTGGACTGATGATCCCCATCCTGCCGGTAACCATCCGCAATGCCGTGGTCGGCGGGGACCCCGTTCTGATCGCCTACCAGGGCGGTGTCAACCTCTGGATCGGCAACAACCCGGTGGCGGATGGTCTGACCATGATGATCCCCGAGATCAGCCTGGATGCGACCAAGGGATGGGATGAATTCGTCGGGCTGACCGACTCGATCGCGGTGTCGGAGGCAGGGCGTCCGCTCACACCCTCGGAGATTTCCTCGCACTGGACCGGCAAGGCGCTCGATTACATCCTTGCGAATCCGGGTGAGGCGATCGGGCGCTGGGCCACCAAGACGTATTACCTGCTGAATGGATTCGAAGTCGGAGATCAGACCGACATCTATGCCTTTCGGCGGTTTTCGCCCACGCTGACCGCACTCATCTGGAAATTCGGCATCTACTTCCCATTCGGGCTGGTCGGGCCGCTGGCGCTGGTCGCCATGGTTTGGGCTTGGGTCGCCGTTCGTTCATCGCGGTGGCTGACCTTGTTCGCGTTGTTCTATGCGCCGTCGATCATCGGCTTTCTGGCGACCGCACGGCACCGGTTGCCGTTGCTTCCCATCGCTGTGATTCTGGCCTCCGGTTTGGTGTGGCAATTGTGGACATGGCGCCGCGCACGCCGTTGGAAGCCCCTGCTGGTGTGTATTGCCGCTGCCTTGGCGTTGGGTGTGGCGCTCAATCAATCGAGCGTCGAACAGATGATGCGGGACCCCGGGTTCACGCTGTACCAGGAAGCCTTGATGCACGACCGTCAGGGGAACTACAAGGAAGCGATCCGGCTGTATGGCGAGGCCCTCAACAAGCAGCCGATGCTTTTAGCGGCAAGACGCAATCTGGCTCTCGCGCTGGTCAGGGATAAACAGTGGGATCTCGCCGTCGCCGTTTCATTCGCATACCTCCGGTACCAGCAAGAGGACGCCGAGGCGTACAACAATCTCGGATTGGCTTACCTGGGGCAGGGCGATACGAGCAAAGCCATGGGCTCCTTCCGCACCGCGGCGCGTTACGGCGCAAACCTCGCGCAGCCACACCTCAACCTTGGCGACATTGCGCTGGCGCGCGGAGACGCCGTGTCGGCGGTCTACGCCTACCGTACCGCGATCGATGCGGACTCGACCTTTGGCCCGGCGTACAATGCCCTCGGGCTCCTGTATGCCCACGCTGGCATGCCCGACAGCGCGGTGGCCGTTCTTGAGCGCTGCACACAGCGCAACCCCCTGTATCCCAGCGCCTGGTCGAATCTCGGGAATGTGCTTGTTGAAGCCGGACGACTGGAGGAAGCCATCCCCCCGATGAAGCGGGCCGTCGAACTCAACCCGAACACACCCATCATCCGCTACAATCTCGCCGTCGCGTACTGGAAACTCGGCCGGATTGACGCGGCGAAGCTCGAGGTTTCGGAAATTCTCGCAAGGGACCCCGCGAATGAGCCCGCGCGCCAATTGCGGGACGTGATCGATAAGTCACAGATTCCTTGAGACAGTGGATGGGCTGATCAGTACTTGCTGCGCCGTTCGATGACATAGTTCGAGCCGGGGAGTGTCTTGGCGTATTTCTTGAGGTCGGCCACCATGTGGGAAATCTCGCCCACGTGCTGGAAGGTGTCGCCATGGTTGATCACCACGGCGATCGACAGTCCCATGAGCGGGTAGGTCTCCGGAACACTGCGCCGGTTGGTGGAGATGATGTAGCCGTTGCGCCGGTCGCGCGGATCGTAACAATCGCCGATCTCCGCATCGAAGCGCTGGAGGATCGCGCGGCAGATGCGCTCCGCCTTCGAGGGATGAACCACGAACACGAAGTCATCGCCGCCAATGTGCCCGACAAATCCATCCACTTGGTGCTCAAAGACGGCATCGCGGATGACGCGTGCGGTGAGCTTGATCACCCGGTCCCCATAGAAGTAGCCGTAGTAGTCATTGTACGCCTTGAAATCATCCAAGTCGGCGTAGCACACGGAGAAATGCTCGTGACGGCGAATCTTCTCGCGCAGGACGTGCTCGATCGACATCGGGCCCGGCAGACGGCTCGAGGGGTTGACATCGAGATCGCGGTGGCTGCGACGGATGGCCAGCCGGAGACGCGCGCGGGCGGCGGGATCATCCGGCGAGCCGATCACCAGTTCGTCAACGGGGGAGCTGAGGATGCGGCCGGCGGTCTCCGAAGCCGCATCCGGATGCCAGAGCACAACGGGAACAACCATCAATGCGGGGACCGTCTTGGCGCGCTTGCCCAAGGCGAGTTCACGCTTGATTGAGGAATTGCACGGGATGACGACGGCGTCGAGAATCGTGGTCCGCGCAATCGCAACGAGATCCTGAAAACTGTTGAACGGAAAGAGAACGGGCTGATACCCTTTCAGGGTCTCCTCCAGCACCGTCCCCCACTGTTTTCCGAGCCCATCCCAGAACGCGCAGTTCATTCCCTCTACCCCGCAAGCACCAGTGGGAGCAACCCCATACCGAGCGCGATCCAGTCCCGGGGCCTAAGCCCCTGCCCCTTACTCGTCTAGTCGGTACAATGGGCGCTTGAAATTACGCCCGGTCCGGGGGCGTGCCTGGTCCGCTTTCCAGAGGATGATGCCGCCGATGGACTTCGGCGAGTCTGGCGCGATCCAAATGGGTGTAGATTTGGGTGGTGGACACCGACTGGTGACCGAGCATGACCTGGACCGAACGCAGGTCGGCTCCGCCCAGCAGGAGATGCGTGGCAAAGGAGTGACGAAAGGTGTGCGGGTGGACCTTGCGTTCGAGGCCGGCGAGACGGGCCGCTTTACGCACGATGGTCCACACACTCATCCGTGAGAGCGGCCGCCCCAGACGATTGAGAAAGACCTGATCCGGTGTGCGGCTCAAGCGCGTGTCAAGACGGGGACCATCGATGTACTTTGTCAACGGCGCCGCGGTGGCCGGTCCGAACGGAACGAGTCGTTCCCGGTTGCCCTTGCCGCGCACACGCACAAAGCCTTCATCGAAATCGACATCACCGAGAAGCAGCCCTGATACCTCCGAGGCACGCAAACCGCACCCGTATAGCACTGCGAGCAAGGCCCGGTCTCGCAGCCCATCGGGATCCGACTCCTTGACGGCGGTCAGGAGTTTGCGAACATGGGCGACCGAGAGCACCCCCGGGAGCTTGCGAGGCAGCCGCGGCGTTTTGATTGAGCGGGCGGGGTTGGACGGTGTGACCTCATCCCAGACCAGAAACCGGTGGAACCCCTTCACGGCCGACAGGGCGCGCGCCATGGACGCCGGTGACAGTCCGGCGGTCGTGAGTCCCGCCACGAATTCGCCCACCGTCTGAGAGTCTACCTTGTCCGGTTCTGTAATCCCCCGTGATGTGCAAAACGCGATGTAGGACGCAAGATCGCGCTGGTAGGCAAGCAGCGTATTGGCAGACCGCCCGGCACTTAGTGCGAGGTGGTCGAGGTAGCGCGCCACATGGCGCGAAACGGCGGTCTCTGCAGGTCGTCGCCGTGATGTTGGCAATTGGCTGGCCCTTCCAGGCATTAGAGCACTCAGGCGGTCAGACCGTTTCTCAACTCGGGCCATCCGGCAGTCCACCGGAATTGACGGCAACCACCACGGCTCGGACCTGATCGGCGCCAGCCTCATCCAGTGCCCGGGCGGCCTCGCGAAGTGTCGCTCCGGTTGTGAGGATGTCGTCGACGATAAGAACCGAACATCCGGCAATGCGGTCCGGATCGCGTGCCATAAGCGCGCCCTTCAGGTTTTCAACGCGGTGGGGCCCGCTCAAACGGGTTTGATCTTTGACCTTTCTCGTAAATCTGAGCCCGCGCGGATCGAACGCCGCGGAGAGTCCCGCCGCCACTCGGTCCGCGATGCGCTCGGAGTGTCCGAATCCCCGCTCCCGGATCTTGTGCTTGGATGTCGGCACGGGAATCACGAGCATGTCAGCGGACACCGTTCCGGTCAGCAGACCGGCCATCGCCGATCCGATTGGCCCGGCCAGGGCACGATCCCCACGGTACTTCAACTGGTGCACAATCGAGCGCCAGGCATGATCGAATGCGCCCAGCGCCCATACAATTGCCGGGGAAACCGGGGCGTGCGCCCCGGGGCAGACGGGAGTGTCGTAATCCCGATAGCGCCGGCAGGCCGGACAGACCGGCTTGGTCAATCGCACCAGCCGGCTTCGACAGGCATCGCAGCACAGTTCATCGCGGCCACGTCCCGCCGCACCGCAGATGGGACAGCAAAGCGGAATGGCGACAGCCAGGGCCGATTCGGCCAGGCGGGCAAACGGCGAGACGAACCGCGCAAGCGCTTGATAGCTCATGGGTGAGTGCTCAATACTCCTGCCAACTCCGGCGGACATTCGCCATCAAGCCCGTGAGGAACCAAAAGAGCACAAGCGAAGTCCCACCGTAGGAAACAAACGGCAACGGGATTCCGGTCACGGGCATGATGCCGACCGTCATCCCGGCGTTCACCAGTAACTGAAACGCCACGATCCCGGCCCCACCGGCACAGAGGAACCGACCGAAGCGGCTCCGCGCCCGGTAGGCGGTGTCAATTGCCCGCCAGAGGAAGACACCAAACAGCACAAGGATCACCACCGAGCCAAGAAAGCCGAACTCCTCTCCGCAAACCGAAAAGATGAAGTCCGTGTGCTTCTCCGGGAGAAAGTGAAGACCGGTCTGCGTGCCCTCGAGGAACCCCTTTCCCCAAAAGCCGCCGCTTCCGATGGCCACCTTGGACTGAATGATCTGGTATCCGGCGCCACGCGGATCGGCGCCCGGGTTGAGGAAGATCAGGATTCGCTGCTGCTGGTAGGGGCGCAGATGATTCCAGACCAGTGGAGTGATGACACCGAACGTGAGGTTTAGCGAAACAAGGCCGATGGAGACAATCAACCGGGGCCGAACAGCGGCCAGTACGGCCAGCAGTATGGCTGCGAAAATGATCCAGGCAATCCAGTTGAATGCCAGGACCAGGCTGATCACGGGGGAGACCAGAAAGAACAACCCCACGGGCGGCACCCCGCCCCAGAAGATCAGAACGAGGGTCATGGCAAGAAACACAAGCGCGGTTCCGAGATCGGGCTGCTTGAGAACAAGGAGCGTCACCGGGCCGACAATGGCCGCCACGTACAGGAGCGGCTGCACCGCCGCGAGCGGTTTCTTCAAGTAGGCGAGATACCGAGAGAGCGCCAGGAGCACCACCAGCTTGGCAATCTCCGATGGCTGAATGTTCGCGGGTCCCAGAGCAATCCAGCGACCGCCGACCCCTGATCCCCAGAACAGCACAACCGCCAGAACGACGATGGCGCCTCCCAGGTAGACATAGGCGAAGACCTCGTGGAATCGCATCGGGACTTTCAGAGCAACGAAAAAGCCCACGAGCGCAACAATCCACCATGTGAGTTGCCGGCTCCAGTAATGCCTTTCTGCGGGAAAGGGCGAGCTATGCTGGGCCGCGTAAATGAGGAGAATCCCGAATGCGGTCAGGAGGGCCGCGCTGAGTATCAACGCGGGATCATACTCCCGAATGCTTTTCCAGAGCTTATCCATTGCCCCCGTCTTCCGACCCCGGTATTGTGCCGTGCTGCACAGTTTCTGTCAATCGCGATCCCGTCACGCCCAGAATTAATGTACCGATTCCGGCCCGTCTGCAATCCGCTGCACTCCTCCCCTGTTTGCCAACGACTTACCGGCCCGGTTCTATGAGGGCTTTGGCGGCGATTTTGCTATGTTTACTGATGCGAAAGCACGCCTTCGGGCGTAGAACACTTGTGACGGCGTTCTCCGCCTGTCCAAAGGAGCCTGCGATGAAGAGAATCCTGACCGCATTGGCGCTCATCCTGACGTTTGGCGTCTCTGCACGAGCCATGTCGGTCGATGACATCATTGAACTTTGCAAGGCCGGATTCGAGCCTGACCGGATCGCCAGCATTGTGGAGGCGACCGGGCTCGACGAGCCCCTTGAGGCACAGGATTGGGTCACCCTGAAAGAGCAAGGGTGCGATGAGGAACTGGTCGATGCGTTGCTTGCGGTGCTCGTTCCGGTCGAGGAGGACGCGGAGGATTACACCGGCGAGTACGGAGAGGGCTTCCACCGTGCCGGCAACGCTGACGTTAATGTCTACCTCGGCGGCGGCTACTGGAACCGCTGGAACGACTGGTGGTACGGGGGATTTTCCATCGGCTGGTATGATCCGTACTGGTCGATTGGCTGGACTTACTGGGATCCGTACTGGTATTCGACCTGGTGGGGCTACCGCCCGTACACCTACCACTACGCGTGGTGGGGTCATCCCTGGTACCGTTACTGCCAGCCGACGTACTACTGCTACTCGTGCTACGATTACGGCTGGACCGGTCATCACGGGAGCTACGCGAGGTACAAATCCGAGCGCCGCGGCTCGCTTAAAAGCGACAATTACTCCTACGCCGGCGCCAAGACACGCACCACTGTCGAGTCCGGGGTGATGTCGAAGGTGCGCGCCAAGAGCACCTTTGCGTCGGCGACCATGGGTGCCGATGGCGGATTGAAGTCGAAGAGCACGTCCAGCGGCGTGTATAAGTCCAAAACCGCCTCCGGTCAGACCAAGACCACCTACACCACGCGCAAGACCACGACCGAAGCAGGGGTGGGACAGACCAAGTCGGGCACATCGGGCGGATCATCGGTGACAACCCGCCCGAAGTCGACCACCACGAAAACGAAGGGCACTTACACTCCTCCCTCAACGGGCACAACGACCAAGACGCCCAGCGGGACGACGACCACGAAGAAATCGGATGATGGGAACACAACCAAGACTCCGTCGGTGACGACACCCAAATCACCGGAGCCGTCCAATCCGCCTTCGACAACCGGATCGTCCAAGGGACGCCCCAAGGGGAAATCGCAATCCTCCCTGAGCCGCAGTCATGGCGGTGTGCAATACACCACGGCGAGGCAGGCACGCGAAACTCGAGCAGCCTACTCGCACGCTCGCAGCTATTCGAGCGCGAAGAAGTCTGTGCAGCGACCCGCCAGTGCGAGCTGGTCCCGGACGAACGCGAAGTCGACGCCGTCATACAGTTCCGGAAGCGTGTCGCCCAAGTCGGGGTCCTATCGCTCCTCGTCGCCCGCTCCTTCGCGGTCGGTCGGGGCGCCGTCGGCCGGGCATGGCAAGTCGGTGTCTGCATCCGCGGGCCGCGCCGTGGCACGACCGAAGTGACTTAACTCGTCGGCAGTAATCGCGAGGCGCCGTGTTCACGGTGCCTCGTTTTGTTTCAGGAAGCACCCGCGCGCTCGGAGTGCAACCGCAGGAGCTCTTGGCGGAAATCCAGGGATGTTACTGGTGTGCCGTTGTCGATGAGTCCGCGTTCGATGCGGCGATGGGTTGATCCGTCTTCTTGCCGCGGGTGAGATAGTCCTTCGCGATCCAACGGCAGACCGGCGCGGCGAATTCGCTGCCATGGCCGGCGTTTTCGACCAAGGCAACAATCGCGATCTCGGGCGCCTCGGCCGGCGCATAGCCGGCGAACCATGAGTGTTCCTTGCCGTGCGGGTTCTGGGCCGTCCCGGTCTTTCCTGCCATTCTTACATCGGGGTCGCGGATGCCCCGCGCAGTGCCGTGGGGACCGGCGACCACACTGCGGGCGGCATCCCGGAGAAACATGAGCGTCGAAGCGGAGTAGGGCAGGCGGAAGGCGACCTCGGGCTGCGTGTAGACCCAATCCTCCTGCACCCCCCGGGTTGCCCGCAGCAACCGGGGTTTCATGGCGGTACCGTTGTTGGCGATCGCCCCATAGAATTGGACCAGCTGGAGCGGTGTCACGAGGAATTCTCCCTGCCCGATTCCGAGGTTGAGCAGAAGTCCCCGCGACCACTTCCCCTTGCCGTACCGCTCGTCGAAGTACGCATCGGAGGGAACCAACCCGCTGCCCTCGCCCGGCATGTCGATGCCGGTCGACGTCCCGAGGCCGGCGGCCTTCATTTGGGTCGACCAGGTCTTCAAACTCATCTTCTGCACGAGTTGGTAGAAGTAGACGTTGCACGACTGCTCGATCGCGCCCGCCATGTCGAGTGAGCCGTGTCCCTCGGGCTTCCAGCACTTGTAGACACGATTGCCGAAACGGTACCCGCCCCGGCAGCCGGTGAACCGGTCGCGGACGGTCGCCGAGCCGGACTCCAGCGCCGCGGCCGCGACCATGAGTTTGGCCGTGGAGCCAGGCGAGTAGAGTCCCTTCAGTGCGCGGTTGAGCAGCGGGTGGCGGGGATCGGTGCGCAGCGTCTCCCATTCTTCGGAGGACAGGACACCCGAAAAGGAATTGGCGTCGAATCCGGGCCGTGTTACGAAGCAGATGATCCCGCCGGTCTTCAAGTCCATGGCGACCACCGTGCCGGCGTGATGCTCGCCCAACAACGAATCGGCGAGAAGTTGCAGCCTTGCATCGAGGTTGAGCATCAAATCGCTGCCCGGGATGGGAGGTTCGTCCTTGAATCCGGGCATCGGGCCCACGAGCTGCCCCAGCGCGTTGACCTGCACATAGCGGATCCCGTCGACACCGCGAAGCAGATCGTCGTATTGCTTCTCAAGCCCCACCGCGCCGATCAGGCCCCGCAACGGCGCGCCGCTGCGATCGACCTTCTTTTCATCCTCGGGTGAAACCTCGCGGACATAACCGAGCGCGTGACCGGCCCAGCCGAAGTAGGGATACTCGCGCACACTTTCGTTACCAACAATCACCCCGGGGAATTCGTCGAGACGCTCTTGCAGGCGGCAGATGGTGCGAAAGTCCGCGTCGCGATACACGCCGACCGGTTCCAACGGCAGACCGCTGCGCCGCGACAGCCGCTTTTGCAGTTCGGGCTCGTCGATTTGCAGCACGTTAGCCAGCCGGGTCCGGCTCTCGCCGCCCTTGAAGTCGGAGGGCAGGACCGCGATGCCGAAGGAGAGGCGGTTGTTGACCAGAACTTCTCCATTGCGATCGTAGACCATGCCGCGCGGTGCGTTCACCGGGAGAATGCGGATGCGGTTTTCGGTGGCAATGCGGCGATACTCGCCGGCCCGGATGACCTGCATGTAAAACAGGCGCCCAACGAGGAGCGCGAGGATGGCGGCAACACCAAAGAGGAGAACGTTTCGCCTGGCGGTCCAGTTCATCGCGACACCCGAGGGGATTTACACCCTCTTGGAGTCATCGGCCAGAACTTTTTCGAGCGCAGAGGGTCCGGCGGTTCGGGATCGCTCCCAAAGCACACCAATCAGGACGCCAAGGGTGGAATTGATGAGCGTGGTCGGCAGAATCCGCAGAGGCAGGTCGAGGAGCCAGTCCGCAGGAGATCCTCCCTCGACCAGAATCATGTAGAAGACCTTGTACCCAAGAATTCCCAGGGTGAACACGAGCCATTGGGAGGTGAGCCGCTCGAGAAACAGCCGTTCGCGCCAAACCCCGATCAGCCAGCCCAACAGTGATCCCAGAAGGGCGCCCCAGACCATGTGATCGGGATCGGCCGCATGCACCAGAAAACCGATTCCCCATCCCGCGGCGGCGCCGACACGCGGCCCGCGGGCCAATCCGACAAGGGCGATCGCCACAATCTCGTAATCCAGACGCACCATGGGGGGCGGATTGCCGATGGGAAACCAGACGTGATAGATGATCACGCTCGTTAAGAGCAAGAGCCAGCGAATGAGCCTCATTGCAGCAGTCCCCCGGGAAGGGAATCCTGTTCAATGCTCGCCAGCGGCTCGATGACAAACACATGCTCAAGCAGGCCGGGTTCGACCACGGCGGCGATGGACACATGCAGGAAAGGTTCGCCTGGACGGACCGCCACCGAATCCACGGTGCCGACCCGCAGTCCCTTGGGAAACACCTCTCCCCAACCCGACGATATGACCGTGTCGCCCGCCTGAATGTCCGCCTGGTGCTGGATATAGGTCAGCGACAAGTCGGGGCCGCTCTCCCAACTGATGATCCCGGTCACGCGGCTTCGCTGATCGTACGCCGCCACCCGCGAGAGACGATCCCAGAGTGTGCGAACACGCGCCAGGTTTCCGCGCACCTCAACGACCTTCCCTACCAGTCCGTGTTCGGTCACGACCGGCCATCCGCTTTGGACATAGCGGCCGGCGGCCACTTCGATCCACATGACCCCGGACGCCGGGGAAATCGGGGAAACGACCTCCGCCGAAGTCACCTGACCACGCCAGGGCCGCGCCAGGCCGAGCAGGCTGCGCAACTGGAGGTTTTCAATCGTGCTCTCGCGCATGCGCTGGTTTTCGAGGCTGAGTTCGGCAATCTGACGGCGCAGCTCGCGGTTCTCGTCGAACACGCGCGCGCTGGCCGCGATGCGGTACTTCATGTCGTAGAACGGGGCGTAGATGTAATCAACGGTGAGCTCTGAGAGCTGGCGGCGGAAACCGTCACCGAGGATCAGAAGCAGGATCGAGAAGAAAATCGCCCACGGGAGAACGGTGGGCCGTTCCGTCGTCCACCAAAAAAGTCGGCGCCACACCGGTTCGCCTTAGAGTGACGCGTCCAGGATGAGCATCACCTCGCCCGCGGTCTTTGCGCGCATGAGACGCTCACGGTTTTTTTCGCTTTTCATGACGTACGACAGGCGGGCCATCACGTTGAGGTGCGCACCGATGGCGTCCTCGGGCGCGGCAATCAGGAAAAACAGGTGCACCGGCTTTTTGTCCATGGCTTCGAAATCGACACCCACTTCGGAGCGGCCGAAAACGATCACGATACCCTTGAGGGAACGGGTCTTCGCGTGCGGGAACGCGACGCCGTATCCGACGCCGGTGGTGACCAGGTTCTCGCGTTCGAGGACGGCCGACAGGAGGTCTTCTTTGTCCCGCACCAGACTGGACTTGCCGGCCAATTCGACAAGTTCGCGGATCACCTCTTCCTTCGTCTGACCCTCCAAGTCAAAGGTCATCAGGTCTTCTTCGCAAAACTTGGACAGTTTCATTGTGTCCTCTCCCGCCGGGACAATCGCTCGGATCGCCATACCGCACCATTCACGCCGGACGCCTGCATCGTCCCGTGGTTCGCACTCAGAATCGCTGGGCTTCCTCGATCAACATAATGGGCACGTCATCCCGGACTTCGTAACGCAGCCGGCAATGATGGCAGTCCAGCGTGCTCTTCTCCCGATCGTACACCAGATCGCCCTTGCAGGCGGGACAGACCAGGATTTTCAGTAACTCTTCATCAAGCATGGGAGATCGTTCGCCTCTCAGAAGGTGCCGTCCTCCGAGTACACCCCCATTCGACGATACTTCAATCGACGGCGGGCAATCAAGTCCTCTGGGGAATGAGAACTCAACTCGATGAGGTTTTCCAGGATAACCGCCCGGAGGAGACTGGCGGCCTCGGCGGGATCGCGGTGGGCGCCCCCGAGAGGTTCGGGGACAATTCGATCGACGATGCCGAGTTCGATCAAGTCCTCGGCCGCCACCTTCAATGCCTCAGCGGCCCGTGGCGCGTTAACGGCACCCTCGCCCCTCCAGAGGATTGACGCGCACCCCTCGGGTGAAATGACCGAGTACCACGAGTTTTCCATCATCAGGACACGGTCGCCGAGGCCGATGCCAAGGGCTCCGCCTGAAGCACCTTCGCCGATGATCGCAACCACGATCGGCACTTGCATGAGAGCCATCTCGCGCAGGTTTCGGGCAATCGCCTCCGCCTGCCCGCGCTCCTCCGCGCCGATCCCCGGGAATGCACCCGGAGTGTCGATCAAGATGACGATCGGACGGCCGGAGCGCGAAGCCATCGCCATGAGCCGTAATGCCTTGCGGTACCCCTCTGGATGGCACATGCCGAAGTTATTCGCGAGCTTTTCCTTGGTGCTTCTTCCCTTCTGCTGGCCAATCATCATGACCGGCCAGTCCCCCAGCATCGCGGGACCCGCCACGAGGGCCCGGTCATCACCAAAGGCGCGGTCCCCGTGGAGCGAGAGAAAACCGGTGGTCATCTTGTCAATGTAGTCCTGGGAGTACGGGCGCAGGGGATGGCGGGCGAGTTGCACCCGCTGCCAGCGGCTGAGCCCGGAAAAGGTCTCCCGTTTCAGCTTGTCGAGTTTGCGCTCAAGGAGGAGGATTTCCTTGGACAACTCGACATTCTCGTCGTCGGCGAAAGCGCGCATATCTCGAATGCGCGCTTCAAGTTCCAAGACGGGCTTTTCAAAGTCGAGGTAGGTCCCGGGTCCCATTTACTCCTCACGCGCCGGCCGCCCCGAACGGGCGTCTGGGCCGGGCACATTACTCCGCAAAATGATAGCCAAGGTCACCCCGAGCAACAACACAAAAAACGCGAGCCCCAAGGTCAGCCACCGCCGGTTGAAATAACGATATCCGACACAAAACAGACCGAAGACGGCGCTTGTAATCGAGTATGCGGCAACGACTTGGTTCTCACTCCATCCTCTTTTCAGCAAGAGATGGTGGACATGCCCCAAGTCGCCCTGGAATGGGTGGATGCCGGCCACTGACCGGCGGAAAACTGACAGGGCTGACTCGGCCAGAGGGAGCATCAAAGCCAGAAGAGGCAGGAAATAGGCCAGCGCCGTGAGCCGCTTGATTGGTGCGAGCAAGGCCACCACCGCGAAGAAGTGCCCGAGGGTAAGCGACCCAGAGTCTCCCAGAAAGATGGAGGCGGGACTGCCATTATAGCGCCAAAAGCCGATGAGGGCGCCGAGGAGGGCGCCGGACGCGGCCAGAATCGGCGAGAGGTGCAGGGTCCAGGAAAGCCAGATGAGGGTAACCGCCGCCACCCCGGTCGTGGCGGTCGCCAGACCATCGACGCCATCGATCATGTTGACCGCGTTCACAAGAATCAGAAACCAGAAGGCCGATACCGGCAGGGCCAGCCAGCCCAACTCAACAGCACCCCAGAATGGGATCCAAAGCTGGGTGAATCCGATACCGCCGAACCAAAGCGGCATTCCGGCAACTACCTGCGCTCCGAGTTTGATGAATCCGCTCAGGGGACGAATGTCATCCCAGATCCCCACGCCGAGTATGAGCAGAGCGCTTAGGAAGATAGGAGCGGTGTGCCCATCGAACTCCTGCATGCTGGCGGGGAACACGAGCGCGGTTATCGCCAGCGCCCCCCAGAGGCCGGCAAACACGGCGACACCGCCGAGACGGGGCGTCGGGCGTGCATGAACCTTCCTGGGACCTGGCTTGTCAAGCCAGCCGGCGACGTGGCAGATGCGCGAAATCGGCGGGACGAGCAGGGTGACAATCACCCACGCGGTGACGATGGCGGTGACCACTGGGAGAAGCATTGCCATCACTGCTCGCTGTCCGTGTCACGACCACCGGCCACCAGTCCGGACACCCAGAGCGCCAGCCCCAGGAACGCATTCCGTATCCGCTTCTCCGGGTGATGCTTCTGAAAGTACTTCCGGATGCCTTCGCGGTGGTACCGGCGGAGCACCTCGCTTCGCTTCTTGAAACCTCCCCACTTGTGCCTGATGACGATGCCGGGGTCGATCCAGGCCTCCCACCCGGCATCCCGCAAGCGCTTGGAGAGATCCGTGTCCTCGACGTACATGAAGAATCGCTCGTCCAGCATACCGACTTCGACGAATGCATCACGCCTTAATAGGAGAAAGGTTCCCGAAATGGCCTCCACTCTGGCGGCATGATCGGGGTCGGGCAGTGTGTACGTCCATGGTCCCCACTTTCCCGGCCAGCGCTCCCCCCACGGTGTACCGCGCGAGAACCAGATGTTGGAATGTGTCGGAAAGCGGCGGGTGCTTGGCTGCGGGCGTCCATTGGGAAATGCGAGGCGCGGTGTCACGGCAGCCCCGCGAGGGTGCATGTCGAGGAATCCAATCAGCCGGTCGATTGTGCCTTCCTGCCAGGTCACGTCCGGATTCGCCAAAAGTAGGTAACGGCCGCCAGCGCAACGCGCCGCCTGGTTGACGCCAGCAGCAAATCCATTGTTCGTTGCGTTCACTGCTATCCGAGCTTCGGGGAATCGGCGCTTCACCACCTCAGCGCTGCCATCGCCGGATGCATTGTCGGTGACGACGAGTTCCCATGAACACTTGGGCGGAAATTGCTCCAGGCAGGTCAGAAACCCCTCGATCACCTCTGATGAGTTGTACGTGACAACGATGATGGATAAGTCGATCACGCCCGAGAGCGGCTAACCCGGGAGCAGCCGCGGCCCCATACCCTGCGCGCTCACAAGCGTCCGGTCCAGGATAGCAGACGCAATTTCGGCACCATCCAGATCGCTTCGCGCACAATCTTCTTGGACATTTTGGAGTGCCCTTGCTCACGATCGGTGAACACAATCGGGATTTCCTTGATCGTAAACCCCTTCTTCCAGGCGCGGAAGGACATCTCGATTTGGAAGGCGTAACCGTTGGAGGCCACGGCGTCCAAGTCGATCGCTTCGAGCACTTCCCGCCGGAAGCACTTGAAACCGCCGGTGGAATCGCGCACCGGAAGCCCGGTGACCACGCGCGCGTACATGTTGGCATAGTATGAAAGTAAGAGGCGGCTCATCGGCCAGTTGATGACATTGACACCGGAGATATAGCGCGAGCCGAGCACGATGTCGTACTCCATGCTCTCCTTCAGGAAAACCGGCAGGTACTCCGGCTTGTGCGAGAAGTCGGCATCCATCTCGAAGATCCGGTCGTAGTGGCGCTCCAGCGCCCAGCGGAACCCGGCGAGATAGGCCTTCCCGAGTCCCTGCTTCGCGGTCCGGTGGAGCACGTGGACACGGGGATTGTCCCGGGCTATCTCATCCGCCATCCGGCCCGTGCCATCCGGTGAGTTGTCATCCACGACGAGGATCGACAGGCGCTCGTCCTGCGCCAAGACCTCCGGGATGATGCTCGGCAGGTTCTCTTTTTCGTTGTACGTGGGGATGACAACCAGGGGATGCATGTCAGGTCCGCGAGTGAGCGGCTCGGCGCCGTTTGTCAACCATACCCCGCCGCCAAGGTGGGATCAAGCCCTATCCAACCGGCGAACCGAAGTACCATTCCCGGAACCGCGCAACGATCGCCCGGGAGGAAAACCGGTCGCGGGCGGATCTTTGCCCCTCCTGCGCGAGCCGCAGGCGGAGCGCCTGATCCGACAGGACACGACCGAGAACATCAGCCAGACTTTGCGGGTCATCGGGGCCGGCAAGAAGCCCGGTCTTTTCGTGCTCGATGATGTCCGTCAACCCTCCGGACCGCGCCCCGATCACCGCCGTGCCGCACAACTGGGCTTCGAGAAGCGTCATCCCGAATCCTTCGTCGACAGCCGGCAGGACGGTGACCGTGCTCTCACGGTATGCCTCCGCCAGTTCTGATTGGGGTCTGGGATCATCAAACACCACGACATTGGTCAGTTCCAACGATCTGGCACGTTCCTCACAGTCGCGCCGCAGCGGACCGTCCCCGATGAATCGCGCTTTGAATTCGATTTTCTGCTGTCGCAGAAGACTCAGGGCATCTAGGAGCACCGAGTTGCGCTTCTGGCCGGTGAACCGGGTCACGCAGAGAACCGTCGGTACAGGGTCATCCCGTCGTGGTTCAACCGACGGAACAAACACCGCATCGTCCGGGGGCATCGGGGTGACATGGAGTCTGCCGGTCACCGAGGGCACCAGCCGGGCCAGCGTCTCGGCCAGCCAGGTGGAAACGACGGTCACAACCTCAGCCCGCTGGAAGACCCGTGCCGCCAGCGGACGGAGGTAGGACTTCTGCTGTAACATCCTCAAGTCGGTGCCGTGCAGGGTGACTATCACCCGGCCCGAAAACGGCAGCCCTCGTGCAATCCAACCCCCGGGCACCCACCAATGTGCATGGATGACGTCGGGCGGGTCGCTCCTGACCAGTTCGAGCGCCGCTCGTCGAAAAGAACTGAAGAACCGCTGATGCGCGAGAATGCCACGGGGACCAATCAAGCTGACTTTGCCGAGGTCTCCGCGATAGGCCAGTGTCTCACGGTGGTCGGGGCCATAGCGAAACCTCACAACCCGCACCCGCTCCACGGTCTCCTTCAAAGCGGCGCCCGGATGGTGCGGGGCGAGCACAGTGACTTGATCACCCTCTGAAATCAGTTGTCCCGCGAGGCGTGCGAGAAATCGCCCGGCGAAGTCTTCGCCATGACGCGGGTAGTTGTGGGTTATGAAGAGGATTCGACCGCAACGGGAGGCATTGCCCACGGCGCACCTCAGCGCCGATTGCGGCGTCCAAAGGGAGCGCCCGGGCGCTCGGTGGCTGGGGACGGCTCAGGTGATACGGGCCCGTCCTCCGGGACTTGACCGCGGACTCCCGCCTCATCCGGGCCCTTCGCCGGGCGCCCCTCATCCGGCGCGGGGACATCGGCGCTCACCGGCCGGTCAAAGAGGTCGCTGCCGATCAGCTCGCTTCTGTCCTCGCGGGGAGCGGTGTTGGCCAGATTGGGGGATTCGATCGACACCGGCCCGGATGAAATTCGCGCCTGCGGCTCGCCATCGGCCGGACGCGTGGACTCTCGCGGCCGATCCTCTCGCGGAGACGGCGCCGAGGGCGGCTGATTTCGCGGCCCTTCGGGTCGGGGACGGCGATCCTCACGTCGGCGATCATTCGGCCCGTGGCGTCGGTCGCCCCTTGGACCTCTTCCCCGGCCGGGGTCGGCAACGGGTGCCGGTTTCTGCTCGGAACGAAGCGTTTCTGTCGCGGGCTGTTGCGGCTGGGACGCAGGCGCGTCCGCCCGCCCGGCCGATGGGTGGTACAGTTGGAACTTCGGCCCTCCCCGGAGCGACTCGATGCGCTGCCTGACTCCGGCAATGGACTCCGCCAGAAACCCGAGTGTGAAGAAGATGACGCTTGAGATCCCCAG
>JBFMFQ010000020.1:0-26007 GCA_040752075.1 Candidatus Zixiibacteriota bacterium
CTATGGCCGAAAAAAAACCCGAAGCACCCGCAGAGCCCAGCGCCCCAAAGCCCGGTGAACAACCGGTCGCCGAAGGAACCGCCCCGGCGCCGGAGGCGAAAAAGAAACTCGGCACCGTGACACTGATCGTTGCGGCGCTCGGCAGTTTCGTCGTTTTCCTGGGTGTCTTCTCCTACATGATGGGCGTGTTCGACTCCAAGCCGGACGCACCCGCCGAGACCGCAGTCGAGGGGCACCACGCCGATTCGACCGCCGCGCATGAAGGTTCAGGGGAGTTCGCCTCGCCCTACGGTGAGGCAGCCGCGGCCATCGATGCCGCGGAGGAAGCCAATGCCGTCGACACGATTGCCGCGATCAGTGTCCTCGAGCGCCGTCAACGCGAACTTGCCGCGGAAGAGAAAATCATTGAGCGCAAAAAGCAGGAACTCGAGGACCTCCGCGCCGAGGTCGAAGCCCTGATTAACAAAAAGCAGACCATCGATGACGAAAAGACAATCTACATCGCGCGCCTGATTGACGGCATGAAACCCGACGAAATGACCGGACTTATGGCCAATCTCGACAACGCCACCATCCTGGCGGTGATGCCGAGACTGAAGCCGGCCACCGCATCGCGTGTGCTGGCGCTCTTGCCGCCCGAACGCGCCGCCAAGATCACCACCGAACTTCTGGGAAGCGGGGGAGAGCCCGAGACACCATGACGTCGTTTCTCGCCGATATTCTCCAGCTCCCGCCCGCAGCGCCCGATGCCGCCGGCGGGGTTTCCGCCGGTGAGACGCTCGTGGAGCCCGGCTTTGCCGCCGCCCTGCAGGCGCTCCTCGGCAACACGCCGGTACCGGTGACCATCCCCAGTTCACTCGAAGGCGCCCTCCTGTCCGGAGGAACCGGGCCGGAAGAGGGTAGTGATGTGACGCCGGATCTCTCCGTTGAAGTCAGCGGGGAATCGCTAGTCTCATCCGATGGGACCGATGCGCTGGAAGTGGCGCTCTTGGGTGCAAGCTTGTCGGAGACTGAGTCCGCCGAACCAGTCCTGGGCGTCGGCGAAACGGCCCCGCGTCAACCGCTCAAGATCGCATTGACCAGGTCCATCGCGGTGCCTGAGCAACCGACTCTGACACCGCTCACGGGGACATCAGCAACGGCCGTGAGCGAGCAGATGGACGCTGTCATTGCGGAGCAACTGATGCCCTCCGGCGCGAGCATCCCGCCGATGACCGCTCCGGCCAAGAGCGTCGCGGTACCAAGCGGTCAGCCAAGTAGTGAGTCGACCGTTGATCGTCCGTTGCAGCAGGCGGAGCAACCGTTGCAAACTACTTTCACTCCGTCGCCAATGCCTCACGTCGTGATGCCCGTGGTTGCGCCAGAAACTGTCGAGCCGGCAACGGCAAAGACTGCGACAGTGAAGCCGACCATCGAGTCGCCCATCCAGAGTGAAATGCATCCGGCCGCATTCGCCGCCGTTGAACCCGACGTTGATGATGTGGGCGATCCCGAGAGACTCACCGGGAAGCAGGCAGTCGTTCAAGCTCCGACTTCGGAAGGAGAAGTCCTCCGCGACGCCGTAACACCCTTCAAGCGGGAGTCGATCGCGGTCAGCATAGTCGCACGTCAACCCAAGGCCGCCAGCGCGCTTCAGTCAACTTCACCTGAGACGGCGGATTCCAAGGCAGTCGCCAAGGAAGCGGTTAACCCGACTACCTCGACGACAAAGACCCCGACCGGCGAATCCTTCGCCCGTGCCTTCTTCCGCAGCGAATCGAGCCCGTCCGTAAGAATTCAGCCAGCCCTCATGACGTCGATGCCCAAGGCCGCACATCAGCAGGCGCCATCGGAAGAACCATCCCCGCGGGCGGTGACCCAACCCACGCCGGTGGCTGGTCAAACAGCCCAATCGAGCGATATCCAGGAAGCCACCACCGAGCGCGCCGGGGACTCGGAGCCCAAGAGCAAGAGCACTTCGAGTGCGCCTGCGCCGCATAAGCCAGTTGAAGTCTCACAAGTCGCAGAGGCCGTGCCATCAAAGGCAGAGCAACTAGTATCCCCTGATCGCCAGGCGACCGGACTTGAGACGACCGCGACCAAGACCGCAAGCATGCCACAGGAGCAAACAGAGGCACCGGCCACGGTTCGTTACGAGGTCGAACGCCCGCGCGAGTTACAAATCCCCGGACAGATTCGTGTGCGCGTCACACCGCCCGAACTCGGTCATGTCCGCATCGATCTGACCAGTTCCAAAGATGGCGTCATCGGAACTCTTAGATTCGAGTCCGAGCAGGCGCGTGAAATCGTCGGACGCGATTTGTCAAACTTGCACCGCACTCTGTCCGACGCCGGCATTCGCGTTGAACGCCTGGATGTCGCCGGTGTGGCGGGAGGCGAGTCACGCACCGCATTCCAGCAAGGTGCTCACGATCAACAGCAGGGCTTTTCGTCGTTCTCACGCGGTTCCTCACAGGGGCAATCGCAGGGGGGACGCTACCCACATGGGCAATCCTACACTCCTCGCCATGACTCAGCGCCGAACCCCTGGACCGCAGAGCCCCGCGAGAGTGTCTGGCAGGCGCCGTCGGGATTGATGCTCCAAGTCAATCTCGTGGCGTGATGGGAGATGACAATGCCGATTACCGGCGGAATTGATGAAATCAATGCGTTGGCCGGAACCGATCCATCCGACCGGATCGCCTCGCAGAATGTTCTGGGCAAGGATGACTTCCTGCGCCTGTTCGTGACACGACTGGCGAACCAGGATCCGCTCGAGCCGGTCAAAGACGAGCAATTCATCGCGCAGATGGCGCAGTTCAGCCAGTTGGAACAGCTTCAGAACATGAATGACAACCTCGAGCAGTCGATCAACTGGAGCCTGCTTCTGTCGCAGACCATCAACAACACGATGGCGACTTCGCTTCTCGGCCACTCGGTGCGCGTGAACACGGACACCGTGGTCCTGGGCGAGTCGGGCTCGGTGCCGATCCGCTACGACCTGGCCGCCGGTGCGGCCGATGTCGTAGTCGAGATCTCCGATTCGAGCGGCAACCTCGTGCGCGTCCTGCGTCAATCCGGCGCGAACTCAGGCGCCAATGAACTCCAATGGGATGGAACCAATGCCGCCAGGGAGAATGTCGCCCCGGGCGCCTATAACGTGACCATCCGCGCCGAAGACTCGGCGGGGGAGACGGTCGAAGCCCGGGCCTACTTCACCGGCGTGGTCGATGCGGTGCGCTATGTCGACGGCATCGCGATGCTCGCCGTCGACGATCTGTTCATCCCGCTGGCCGATGTGATCGAGGTTCAGCAGGCTGGAGAGTGATGGAGACTATGGGAATCGTCGGGTCCATTCGAACCGCCGCCGCCCAGGCGATCTCGCCGGCATCGGCCAAGCCCTCGCCCGCAACGGGCAGCGAGTTTGCCCGTGTGCTCAAGCAGCGGCTGGACGAAAAGCAAATCGCGGTGTCGGCGCATGCGGCCGACCGGATGGTGCGGCGCGGACTCATCCCGGACGACCGTGCCATCAGCCAGTTGCAGGATGCCTTCGATATCGCCGAGCAGAAGGGCGCGCGCGAAGCGCTTTTCCTTCTCGACAATCTGGCCGTGATCGCCGCGGTCCCATCACGCACCGTTAAGACCGCCCTCGGACGGGACGGTCTCGAAGCCGGGGTCTTCACCAACATCGACGCCGCCATCGTCATGACCGGCGCTCAATCAGAAGAAAATAAAGACAACATATCAACCCTGTCACCACGATCGATCGGCCGGACCTCAAACGAGGGGGCCGCGATCCAACATGGAGGGCTTCTCCCATGATGGCTTCGCTGTTTGCGGGCGTCTCCGGGTTGCGCAACCACATGGTGCGCATGAACCTGGTCGGAGACAACATTGCCAACATCAACACGATCGGATTTAAGTCCGGGCGTGTCACCTTCCGCGAGGCGCTGGTGCAAACCCTGCGCGGCGCGGGCCGTCCCAATTCGGTGCAGGGCGGCACCAACCCGGTGCAACTCGGCCTCGGCATGCAGGTCGCCACGGTCGACAACCGGTTTGGCCAGGGCGGTCTCGAAACCACCGGGCAGTTGACCGACCTCGCCTTGCAAGGTTCGGGGTTCTTTATCCTCTCCGACGGCTCGCAGGAATACTACACCCGTGCCGGTGCCTTCGGACTTGATGCGAACTCCAACCTCGTGAATCCGGCCAACGGCTTCTTCGTGCAGGGCAAAATGGCGGTCAACGACGGCACCATCCCCGCGACCACTAGCATCGGCAACATCAACCTCCCCTTCGGCCAGCAGGACCCGGCCAAGGCCACGACGCAGATCTTTTTGGCCAACAACCTGAATTCAACCGCCACGACCTCGGATGCATCGCTGTTCTCCAGCGGCGCGACCAACATTGACAGTGTCACCGGCGTCGCCGCGGATGGCGCGGGCGGAACCCACGCGCTGACCATTACCGGTGCGCAGCCGACCAATTCCACGGCCCTGTCGGGCCTCGTGGGGATGGACTTAAGCGACACGCTTGGTTCCCTGGGTGTGACCCAGGCCGGGCTCGATTCCGGTTTCACGCTCACGGTTGACGGCGGCACGGCGATCCCGGTCACCGGCCTGACCCTGACATCCACCGTGGCGGAACTCATTGCCGAAATCGGAAAGGTCCAGGGCTTGAGCGCATCATTTGAGTCCGGGACCGGCCAGATCAGGGTCACGCGCGACTACGCCGGCGCGGGCAGCCAGTACAATGCCGTTTCCAACACCGCTGTGGCCGGCGACATCGCCAACATCATTTTTGGCGCCGCGGCGGGCGCTCAGTTCTCGGTTAATAGCGGCACCGCGCACACGTTCGTGGTGACCGATGTCTTCACTCCGACCGATGGTCTGCCGATGGCCCCGGTCACGCTGGATGTCTCGCTGAATCCGACGACCGGCATGGTGACGGGAATCACCGGGCTGGGCAAAGGCGGGGTGACGATCATTTCCTCGTCGCAACTCGCGGCCGGCACGGCGACGATCCTGACCAAGGACACCCAGCACGCCACCTCGATCACCACCTACGACACACAGGGCGGCAAGCACACGATCGTCTTCACGTTCACGAAGCAGGCCGTGCCGAACACCTGGCGCTGGAAAGCCAACCCCGCCGGCAACGAAATCCCGGTCTCGGGCGATGAGGGAGACCTCATCTTCAACGCCGACGGTTCGCTGCAGCGATTCTCCTTCGATGATGCATCGAACGCGCTTTCCATCGACCCCAACAACGGCGCGTCGGTGATGGCGATGAAGCTGTTCCCCGGCACCGGCGGCGACTTCGACGGCCTGACCGGATTTTCGTCCAGTTTTTCGGCCATTGCCAAAAACCAGGACGGTTACGGGCTCGGCATGCTGGACAAGATCTCCATCGATGAGCGCGGGGTTATTACCGGCATCTTCACCAACGGTGTCTCGCGCACGCTGGCGCAGATCATCCTGGCCGACTTCAACAACGCCGGCGGTCTTCTGAAGGCGGGCGACACCCTGTTTGCGGCATCGGCCAACTCGGGCGATGCGGTGCGGGGGGTTGCCGGATCGACCGTCAACGCCAGCATCTCGTCCGGCGCACTGGAGGGATCCAACGTCGATCTGGCGGAGGAGTTCACGAACGTGATCGTTTCCCAGCGCGGTTTCCAGGCGAACGCGCGGGTGATTTCGACATCGGACCAGATGCTCAACGAACTGGTGAACCTGAAGCAGTAATAGACTCATTCCGTTCCCGCCCCGCCAGGGGCGGGAACGGGATACTGAGATGACCGGATGATCAAACTCACTCAGCTCAATGGCCAGTCGATCGTCATCAATTCGGATTTGATCGAATTTGTCGAATCGGCCCCGGACACGATCATCAGCCTCACCACCGGCAAGAAGATCCTGGTGCGCGAGAGCGATGAACAGGTCATCCAACGCGCGGCGGCATTTCGCCGGCTCTGCCAGTCAATGCCGGCCGCGGGCGTCAGGGAGCACGCATGAAGAACATCATCATCATTGCGGTGGTCGTGCTGGTCATGGCGGGCGCCGCTTACTTCGTGGCGGCCAAATTCCTTGCCCCGCCATCGGCACCGTCCGAGGCCGCGGCCGAGCCCGAGCAGGCGGATTCAGGCGGGCATGGCGAAGTGGCCGCCGGCCCCGAGATCTACAAGATCGAGCAGTTGCTGGTGAACCCCAAGGGCACCTCGGGGACCCGCTACCTTTCGACATCCCTGGGCATCGAGGTCCCGAACGCGGCAATGCGCGCCAAGCTGGAAGCGCAGGATCTCAAGTTGCGGGACATGCTGATCTCCATTCTCTCCTCCCGCACCGTGCCGCAACTGAACGACCCGAAGGAGCGCGAAGAGATGCGGGGCGAGATTCAGAAGCGAATCAGCGGCATGCTCGACAATCAGCCGCTCTCGGCGGTGTACTTCATCGATTACGTCATGCAGTGAGGTCGCGTGAGCAAGGTCCTGTCCCAAAACGAAATCGACGCCCTCCTCTCGAGTTCCAGCACGCCGGAGGAGGCGGCCGCGACCTTGCGCGAACCGCACAAGCGCGTGATCACGTACGATTTCAAGCATCCCAACCGGATTTCGAAGGATCAAATCCGGACGCTTGAGAATATCCACAGCAGTTTCGCGGGCAAACTGTCCTCGGCGTATTCGGGCATGCTCCGCGCGGTCGTGGACATCGAACTTCTGAGCGTGGATCAAATCACCTACTCGGAGTTCATCGCCGGCCTCAGCTCACCGTCCTGCATCTACACATTCTCCATGAAGCCGCTCGAGGGACTCTGCGTGGCCGACTTCAACCCCGCCTTGGCCTTCGCGTTTGTCGACCGGATGTTCGGCGGGCGTGGCCGGGTCTTAAACGCCGAGCGGGAGATGACCGGAATCGAGTTGAATGTCATGGACAAGGTGGCGCGGCGGGTTTACCGGGAGTTGAGCGAGGCCTGGGCGCGCATCGCCGAGTTCCAAATCACGCAGGAGGCCGTGGAAACGACCCCGCAGTTCATCCAGATTGTCCCGCCCGGCGAAACCGTGATCGTCACCACGCTCCAGCTCACCATGCTGGAGGTGACCGGCGTCATCACCCTCTGCTACCCCTACCTGACCCTCGAGCCATTGATGGCGAAAGTATCAGGTCAGTACTGGAGCGATTCAACCAAGACCCGCGGCACCGACCAGGATCGTCAGACGATTCGCGACAATCTGAAGTCGGTCGAAACGCCTGTCTCTGCGACCCTGGCCGAGACAACCATCACGATGCGGGAATTTCTGGCGGTCAACATCGGCGACGTGATTCTCACCGAAGCCGAGACCCTGCTGCCGGCGCGCGTCTTCGTCGGCGGCATAGAAAAGTTTGCGGCGCGTCCCGGGATGCGCGGACGGCGCCGTGCGCTTGAGATCATCGGCCCGGTCGATGCGACGGGCGCGTAGGAGAAAATCACCAAAGGACAGGTGCGAGACATGACCGACCAACCGGACAAGGAACTCGATCCCGAATCCCATCCCGACTCTCCGGGCGCACAGCCGCCGCCGGATCCCGGGCTCGCCAGCGCCGCCGCCGAACCGGCCACGGATGCGCGCGCCGATGCCATGCGCGCCATGGCCGCGGGCGACGCCGTCGGAGCGCCGGGAACGGTGTCGGATGACGCCATGAGGAGCCTGCGCGACCCCAACATGGGCTTCCCCTCGACCGAGCTGCCGCCGGAGGACATGCCGGAGGCGCACCCCGCCGAATTCCCCCAACTGGGCGTGGGCGTCGCCAATAAAGCATCGCGAAACATCTCGCTTTTGATGGATGTCCAGCTTCCGGTGTCCATCGAACTCGGCCGCACCTCCCTGCCCATCGCGGACATCCTCGAGTGGGGCCAGGGCTCCATCATCGAATTGGACAAACTCGCCGGCGAGCCGGTTGACCTCATGGTCAACAACAAACTCGTCGCGCGCGGCGAAGTGGTGGTGGTCGACGAAAAGTTCGGATTGCGCATCACCAGTCTGATTGCCCGCCCGGATCGCCTGGCGGCGCTGTAGTCGTTTCACCGCTCTCACATGGATTGTGAGGACCGACAATGAAGAAACTGATGTGGCTCCCGCTGTGGGCGGGGGCGGTTTGGATCATCCAATGGGCCGTGGCGCAGGCCGAGCAGTACGGCCCGCCATCGCCGGCGGGCACACCGCTCGGCGGCGGGTTGGATTCTCTCTGGCCGTCAATCGGACGGCTCGCCCTCACCCTCGTTCTGGTCATTGGCCTCATCTGGGGGACCATGTGGCTGGCGCGCAAATTCATGAAGGGGCGCTGGGCCGGGGCCACGGATTCCAATGTGCGAATCCTCGAGCGAGTCCATCTCGCCCCCAAAAAGTCAATCGACGTTGTCTCCATCGGCAACCGTGTCCTGGTGCTGGGTGTGACAGACACGCACGTCGGATTGCTCACCGAGCTTCCCCCGGGCGACTTTCCCATTCCGGGGAAGGAGGCCGCGACGGCCGCCGCCAAACTGGCGCAACAACCGACCCCCCAGCGCGACGCCTGGAAGCAGGCGCGTCAGAGGATGCGCGATCTCTTTCAATCCGCCCGCTTAAACGGGGCGGACATCCCGTCGTGACCCCATGCCAAGCAGACGCGCTCATACTCTCATACTGATTCTCGGACTGCTCCTGCTGGTGCTGGTCTCGACGGCGCCCGCGCAGGCGCAGGGATTGCCGAAGATCACGCTCGGCGTCGAAAAGAGCGACAATCCGGCCGACCTCTCGGTCACGTTGCAGGTTCTCCTGCTTCTGACCGTGCTCTCGGTGGCGCCGTCCATCGTCATCACGATGACATCGTTTACCCGCATCATCGTGGTGCTGTCGTTTCTCAAGCACGCATTGGGAACACAGCAGATGCCGCCGTCACAACTCCTCGTCGGGCTGGCCCTGATCCTGACATTCTTCATCATGGCGCCCGTTTTCACCACTGCCTACGAGCAGGGGGTGAAGCCCTACACCGAGGGAACCATCGACCGGGATGTGGCCATCGAGCGCGGACTGGCGCCCCTGCGCGAGTTCATGCTCAAGCAGACACGCGAGAAGGACCTCGCCTTGTTCATGGAGATTGCCGGGCTCCCCAAGCCGGCGACCCCGGCCGATGTCCCGCTCCGCGCGCTCGTTCCGGGTTTTGTGATCTCGGAGTTGCGGATTTCTTTCCAGATCGGGTTCGTGCTTTTCATACCGTTTCTGATCATCGACATGGTGGTGGCCTCCGTGCTCATGTCCATGGGCATGCTCATGCTCCCGCCCATCATGGTCGCCATGCCCTTTAAGATCCTGCTCTTCGTCCTGGTCGATGGCTGGTATCTCGTGGTGCAATCGGTGGTGGGGTCGTTTCACTGAGGATAGAGAATGACGATTGAATACGTGCTTGGCCTTGGACGGGATGCCATATCGCTCACGCTGCTTTTGTCGGCGCCGATGCTCCTGCTTGGGCTCATCGTGGGTGTGGCGATCTCGATCCTGCAGGCGGTGACCCAGATTCAGGAAATGACGCTGACCTTTGTGCCGAAGATCGTCGCGGTGGCCCTCGCGTTGCTTCTCTTCCTGCCGTGGATCATCCAGAAGCTGGTGACCTTCACCACGCAGCTCTACGGCACGATCCCGACCCTGGCCGGATAGGGAAGAGGCCGGCCCGCTGGGAAGGGTCGGTCGATCTACTCGGAAAGAAATTCCCAGTACTGCTTCGATTGGTCATTATAGCGTCCCTCGCTTTTCCTGTAAGGCAATTCAATACAACAACATAGGCGCCGCCTATGGCGGCGGCACCACACTTGCTAAAGGCCTTGACGAGACGGGCGAACTGCGCCCGCACGTCAACGAGCCTTTGATGAATTCACTTTTCCCAATCTCGCTCGACTGGATCTGGTCAATCATGTGGGCCCTGTTGCGGGTCAGCGGATTTCTCATCGCCGCGCCGTTTTGGGGGCACCGCTCGATTCCCCGCGTTGTCAAGATCCCGATCGCGCTTATCCTCGCGTTTTCCGTCGGCCCGGTCATCTCCAAAATGGCGCCGGTCGCGCCGGACTCGCTTTGGACCGCCGGCGGCTGGGCGGCGCGCGAAGTCATGACCGGCGGCCTGATCGGATTCGGATTCGCCACGCTCTTCTGGGCGGTCCGCATGGCGGGGGACCTGGTCGGCCTGCAGATGGGATTTGCGATCGTCAACGTGATCGATCCCAACCAGACCGAGCAGGTGTCGCTCATCGGCGAGTTCAAGTACATCCTCGCGACGCTCATCATGTTCATCATCGATGGGCATCACCTGATGATCGCCGCGCTGGTGGATTCCTACCGCCTGATCCCGCTCGGCCTCGCCTCTTTCAATGACGACGCGCTTAACACGCTGATTCGCCTGACCGCGACGGTGTTCGTCACCGCCATCAAGATCGGTGCGCCGGTCATGATCACGCTGCTTCTGACCGATGTCGCGCTGGGCATCGTGGCGCGCACCGTGCCGCAGATGAACATCTTCATCGTCGGTTTCCCGGTCAAAATCGGCATCGGTTTTCTCATCCTCGGCGCGGGCCTGCCGCTTCTGGCGCAGTTGTTCTCCCGCTCCTTCACCGAACTCCAAATCGACACGCAGCGCCTGATCGCCGCTCTCGCGGTCCGGTAAACCGCGAATCCCACTGCCATGGCCGACGATTCCATCCAGGAAAAAACAGAATCCGCGACCCCGCATCGGCGCGAGGAGGCCCGCAAGAAGGGGCAGGTCGCGCGTTCGGCCGAGATGAACTCGTTTGCGGTGCTGTTTCTGGGCACGCTGTTTCTCCTGTTCGCCGCGCCGTCCATGGGCCGCGATCTCGCCGGCCTCATGCGCGAGTTCCTCGGGCAGGTCGGTTCCGCGCCGTCCGCCACCGCGGAATACGTGAGCATCCTGACCCGCCTCGGCATCCGGGTCCTGATCCTGCTGGCGCCTCTTTTCCTCATGGTGATGGCCGTGGCCGTCATGGTCAATGGCGCGCAAGTGGGATTCCGGTTCGCGCCCGAGGCGCTCCAGCCGAAATTCGACCGATTCAACATCCCGCAGGGCTTCAAGCGCGTGTTTTCGCGCCGCTCGCTCGTCGAGCTCATCCGCGACGTCATCAAACTGACGATCATCGGCACCGTCGCGTGGTTCGCGGTGCGCGCCGAGATGGACGGGTTCATCAGTCTGTCGGAATCCGACACCGCGGCGATTCTCACCTTCACCGCCTGGACGATCTTCCGCGTCGGCATCAAGATCATCATCGCGCTTCTGGCGCTCTCGCTCGCCGATTTCGCCTTCCAGAAGTGGGACTTCGAACGCTCGATCCGCATGACGCGGCACGAGATCAAGGAAGAATTCCGCCAGCAGGAGGGCTCGCCGCAGATGCGCTCGCGCATCCGCCAGGTCCAGCGCGAACTGGCGCGCATGCGCATGGCGCGTGAAGTGCCCAAGGCCGACGTCGTTATTACCAACCCGACCACGCTGGCCTGCGCGCTGAAGTACGATCCCGAGACAATGGGCGCCCCGACGCTCGTCGCGAAGGGCGCGCGCCTCTTGGCCGAAAAAATCAAAGAGATCGCCCGCGAAGCGAACGTCCCGATCGTCGAGAACAAACCGCTGGCGCGCGCCCTCTATGCCTCCGTGGAGGTGGGTTCGCCCATCCCGGCCGACCTGTACAAGGCCGCCGCCGAGGTGCTCGCCTACGTGTACCGGCTGCGCGGCCAGGTCGCGGCGGCGGCTGAGCAAGGCGGTGCCTCATGAGCCAGCCGACCACCCTGATCGGCCGCATCATGGGACAGTCCGACATCATCCTCGCCGTCGGCGTGGTCGGCATCATCGCCGTCTTGATCATCCCCGTGCCGGCGGTCATGCTCGACTTCCTGCTCGCCTTCAACATCACCTTCTCGCTGGTCGTGCTGCTCGCGACCCTGTATGTCACCGCCCCGCTGGAACTCTCCGTGTTCCCGGGAATGCTCCTCATCGTCACCCTTTTCCGCTTGTCGTTGAATGTCGCGTCGACTCGCCTCATCCTCAGTGATGGCTACGCGGGCGAGGTGATCACGGCATTCGGCGGCTTCGTGGTGAAAGGCAACTACGTAGTCGGTTTCATCATTTTCCTGATTCTGGTTGTCATTCAGTTCGTGGTCATCACCAAGGGTGCGGGACGCATCTCGGAGGTGGCCGCGCGCTTCACCCTCGATGCAATGCCCGGCAAGCAGATGGCGATTGACGCCGATCTGAACGCCGGGTTGATCGGCGACGACGAGGCCCGTCGCCGCCGTCAGAACATTGCCCGGGAAGCGGACTTCTACGGCGCCATGGACGGCGCCAGCAAGTTCGTCCGCGGCGATGCCATTGCCGGCATCATCATCACGGTCATCAACGTCGTTGGCGGATTGATCGTCGGCGTGCTGCAACGGGGCATGAGTCTCGGCGATGCCGCCACGACATACACATTGCTCTCGGTGGGCGATGGTCTCGTCTCGCAGGTGCCCGCCCTTTTGGTTTCGGTCAGTTCGGGTATCCTCGTCACGCGCGCCGCCGCCGATTCCGATCTTGGCGGCGATCTGCGCCGGCAACTCACACAGCGCCCCCGCGCGATTGCGGTTACCGGCGTGATGCTGGTGCTGTTCGGGTTTGTCCCCGGTCTGCCGACACTGCCGTTCCTCGGTCTCGGCGCCCTCGCCATCATGGGCTCCGTGGCCGCGGGGCGCGCGCGCAAAGCCGCCGACGCGTTCAAGGCCGAACCCAAGCAGGCACCGCCCCCGCCGCCGCCCAAACCGGAGGACTTCCTCCGGCTCGATGTTCTCGAAGTCGAGATCGGCTATGGGCTGATCCCGATCGTCGATGCCGCCGCTGGCGGAGATCTCCTCGATCGTGTCGCGGTCATCCGCCGCCAGATGGCGCAGGATGTCGGCTTTGTCGTCCCGCCGATTCGCATCCGCGACAACGTTTCGCTCGATCCCTCGACCTACCTCATCAAGCTCCGCGGTGTCAAGGTCGCCTCGGGCGAGTTGATGATGAATTACCTCCTGGCGATCAACCCCGGCGGTCTCAACGAAGACGAAATCGGCGGCATACCCGGGGTCGAGCCGGCGTTCGGACTGTCCGCGCGCTGGATCGCGCCGATGTCGCGCGAAATGGCCGAGCAGGCCGGATTCACCGTTGTCGAACCCGCCGCCGTGCTCGCCACGCATCTGACCGAACTGATCCGCTCCTACGCCGCCGACATTCTCTCGCGCCAGGACGTGCAGGGGCTCCTCGATCATCTCAAGAAGGATTACCCGGTCCTGGTGGATGAGACGTTGACGAAGCTCGGCTCGGCCGGGCCGGTGCAGCGCGTGCTCCAGAACTTGCTGCGCGAACGCCTCCCGATTAAGGACCTGGTCACGATCCTGGAGACACTCTCGGACTACTGGGCGCTCACCAAGGACACGGACGTCCTCTCCGAGTACGCCCGCCGATCCCTCAAACGCTCGGTGACCCAGCTTTATGCCGACGCCAACGGGACGGTCACCGCCTTCTCGCTGCATCCGTCGGTCGAATCGGCCTTATCAGAGTCGATCACCCAGACCCCGGCCGGCTTCCACCTGAGCCTTGCCGTCGACGTCGCGGAAAATCTCCTGACCGCGGTGTCGCGGGTGACCGACAAGTTGATTGCGCGCGGCCTGACACCCATCGCCCTGGTCGCGCCGAACCTGCGCCTGTTATTCCGGCGCTTTGTCGAACCCCGCTATCCATCGCTCGTTGTCCTTTCCTACAACGACCTTTTGCCCAGCACAAAAATCGAGATCGCCGACACGGTGAAGCTGGGAACCGTGGCGGAACCTGCGCCGACGCCGGCCAAGCCGCGGTTGCGCGAGGGGGCTAGAGTATGATCGTCCGCACGTTCACCGGGCATTCGCTGCGCGATGCGCTGCGTCAGGTGCGCGAGTCTTTCGGCGCCGACGCTGTAATCCTCGACACGCAGTTCGATCAGAGCGGCCGCAACCGAATCGGCGGCAGCGTGACGGTGACCGCCGCGCACGACGCCGAACCGTCCGAAGCCGACCTGCACGAAGGCGCGCACACCCTGCACCTGCGGGGCGAAATCGCCGGGGGAGATGAAGCCGTCCCTCCGACATCGGTGCCCGAGTTGACGGAGACCGCGCCGGAGACGGAGCCCGAAGAGGAACAGGTGCCCATCGCGGAAGCCGAAGAGCCGGTCGCGGACGCACCCCGCACGTCACGGCCCACGACAGGGGAGAAGCGCGGCGGGCGTGTCCGCCAGCCGGAGTCCACGATCTTCATCACCGACGATCCCGTTTGGGCCGAATTCCGCCGCTGGCTGAGCGCGCAGCCGCAACTCACCGCCGGATTGATCGAATCGTTCACCACGCATTTGGTCGACGCTTTGCCGCCGTTCAACGCGTTTTTGGACAGCCGCCTGAAGGGACAGGTCGTGCTCTTCGCCGGCGCGCGCGGGGTCGGCAAGTCGACCGCCCTCTTTAAGGCGCTGGCCGCACGCTGGCAAACACGCCAGCGCAAGCCGCAATTGGCAGTTCTCACCCCGGTTGCGGAGACACGCCCGGACTGGATCGCCGGGGTTTGCCACGAGTGCGACATCCCGTATGCGCGCCACGCGCTGACCGCGTCACGAGTGCCCGTCGGCCGTCCGAAACGCGGCGATGACCTGTTCGTCGAATACACGGCCCACTTTGATTCAACACAGGCAGAGACACAGGCCAAAGCCCTCCGTCGCGGACTTAAGCCCGAGACCGTTGTGCTCGTTTTGCACGCCGGCGCTTCGGCGTCCGCCTGGCGTGCCGAGTACGCGAGGTTCGCATCGCTGGCGCCGACCCACGTGCTCTTCACCCACTGGGATGAGTTCCGCCCGTGGTGGGAGGTCGTGGCCTTCCTGCGCAGTCACCCGATCGTCGGATCCTATTGCACCGCAGGCCACGATCCCATCGGCGACATTCTGCCTTTGACCACCTCCGAACTGCAAACGGGACTGGCGGAGCAGCTGACCGGCGCGATCGGATGGCCGAACGGCGTTCCGGGCCACGGAAGTGTGCACCGCTTTGCAACCATCACCGAAACGACAATGAGGAAACCGGTCTAAGCGACCGATAACAAAGGATGACCCGGAGACATCACATGGCAACTAGCGTCTCAACCAGCGCCGGCGAGAATGCCGAAGGCGCAACCGCCAAGACACGCAAACGCGGACGGTCCCCGATGCAGGTGGCGCGCAAGTGGGAGGCCTGGCAGCACAGCAAGGATCCTGAGATCCGGCAGGACCTGCTCAATCATTACCTCCCGCTGGTGCGCAACGTCGCCGGACGCATGGCCCTCGGATTTCCGAAGTCGGTCGAACTGTCCGACCTGATTTCCACCGGCGTCATCGGCCTCATCGAAGCGCTCAAGAACTTTGACCCCGAGCGGGGCGTCAAGTTTGAGACGTTCGCGGTGCCCCGCATCCGCGGCGCCATCTTAGACGAACTGCGCTCGCTGGATTGGGTGCCGCGCTCCACCCGCGCCAAAGCCCGCGAGATCGACCGCTCGACCGTGCGCCTGGAAAACCAGCTCGGACGCGTGCCGACACTCGGCGAACTCGCCAAAGACCTCAAGATCACCTACGATGAATTAAGCGACGCCCTCGAGGACATCTCCGGAACCACCCTTCTGTCCCTCGATGAACTCGTCTACCGCGAGGAGGACAACCGCCAGGTCCCGCGCGTGGAAACCCTCGAAGCGCCGCGCAATGAAAGCGTGCTGGGCAACATCGAGCGCCAGGAACTGCGCGCCTACCTGATCAACTCGATTTCCAACCTCTCCGAGCAGGAGAAGCTGGTGATCGCGCTCTACTATTACGAAGAACTGACGCTGCGTGAAATCGGGGAGGTCATGCACATCTCCGAATCGCGCGTGTCGCAGATCCACACCAAGTCGGTGGGAAAACTGCGCCAGATGGTCCGGGAGCGGTTCGGACTCTGACGCCCGAGAGGCGCCCGATGGTACGCCCGGTGGAAATACAGGATGCGCTGGCCAAAACGCCGGCCATCGAAAAGATCGTCCAGGGCCAGAAGGCGAATCCGGACAACGAACAAAAAATGGCGGCCGCCGCGGCGGAGCACAAACACAAGGAACATGTCAGCCAGACTGCCGAGCCGCCCCGGTCAGACGAAGTGATTCTCCACCGCGAAGAGAACAAGGAAGAAGAGAAGCGAAAAAACCAGAAACCGAAGGACGGGGCGGACAAAGGCGAAGACCCGGACAAGCAGGACGACACGCCCCCCGAACCGCCATCGCTGGACATCACGGCCTGATCATAGGAAGAACCACTACGGAGGATGAAACATGGATGTGTTGACGGATATGAGATTCTGGGGTGAAGTCGGCCTGGCCGCCGCCTCCCGTCTCGCGCTGCTCGCGGCGGTGATCTGGGTCGCGCGGCTTGTGCTCGCCAGCCGCCCGGGCGTGCGGACGGCCGCCGCCAGCAGCGCCCCGGCCGCTCCGCTGCCGGCGCCGCGCCCGGCCGTTTCCGCCGCGCTGCAGACCGCCTCCACGGCCCGTTACGTGGACCTCAAGGCGCGCCCCCGCGCATCACAAGCGCCGGCGGCCTCGTCGGCCCTCCGTGAACGGCTCAACGAGTACATCAAGAAGCCGGCGGGAGAAAGGGTGGGCGCGTGAGAACCGACGAGACACCGTTCTACCTGACACGTGTCGAATGCCCGGTCTGCAAGACCGTCAACGAATTCGAAACGATCAAGCTTGGCGCCTACACCGAATCCGGCCGCGACAGCGACTTCCGTCCGACCGGCCGCGAATGGCGCAACCCGCGCTACCAGGGCACCAACCCGCTGCTCTATTTCATGGCGACCTGCTCGTCGTGCTTTTACACGCGCGAGTTCACGCGCCGCTTCCGCGAATGGAAGGACGACACCGCCTTCCGCACCCACCAGCAGGCCACCCTGCGCCAGCGGCACCTTGCGGCGCTCGCCGATGAGTCCGGCCCGCTGCGGGCTCTGGGCGCCTGCCTCTGGCCGGATCCCTACCCGCTCCGAACGGCAATCAACAAACTGCTGCTCGGCATCCTGAGCGAGGAGATGATGGAAACGCCGGCCCACTTCGATCTGGGCCGCTGGTATCTCCGCATCGCCTGGCTGTTTCGCGAAATGGACGAGGGCTCGGCCGTTCATCCCTCACCGCGCAGCGCCGCGCGCCAGCAGTTTGCCCACCTGTTGCGCGGTGTCCGTGGCGACTTGGGCTCAACGGTCGAGCGCATTGAGAAACTGCGGACGCTGGTGGAGTCGAGCGGCAACGACGTCGGCTGCACCCCCGATGACTCGGATACCGCGGTCGAGTGCCGCGGCCACATTCACGGGCTCGTTGAGCACGCCGAGGCGATGCAATCCATTCTCCAGGCGCTCAATGCCGTCAGCGACCGCAACACGACAGACAACGGCAGCGTGCGCGAGGGCGGATCCGGCGCCGATTCCTATGCCGGGTTCCCGTCCTACACCGCCTATCTGCGTGACTTGCAGGGCAAGTGGAAGGACGCGCCCTTCGATGAGGGGCAGGCGCTGGCCCAGGCCCTGCGAAACTACCGCATGGCCTACTCGATCGGGCGGGACATCCCCGAAGGAAACGCCCAGATCCAGTTGATCTACATGATCGGTGAACTCTCGCGCCGCGTCGGCGAACTCGATGACGCCCGCCAATTCCTGAACCTGACCGTCCGCAACGGGCGTGAATGGATCCACAAGCTGAAGGCCGATCCGACCCGCACCGCGCTGGTCCAGCACTTGATCGATCTGGCCATCGAGCAGTTGCACGCGATGATGGACAAGAGTTCCCGGACCGGTGCGTGACGTCGTAAACAGAAATCAGTCGACCAAGTCGAATGGAGGAAGAAGTGAAAAAGACGGAAACTAAGGCGAGCGACGACAAGCGTCAGAAGCGGCGCTACGTCCGGCTCGAAGTGTTCTCACCCGTGGGGTTCCACACGCTCATCATCGACAAGGACAAGCGCGTCCGCTCGCACCCCGACCGCAACGCGGGCATTCTGCTCAATTTGTCGGGCGGCGGCGCGCTCATCTCGACGTCAGACACCGCGTCGACCAATGATCTTGTACTGCTCAATTTCGAGATCAAAGGCTTCGAGACCCTGACCAACATCCTGGGACGCGTCAAGCGCGTTGAGGAGTGCGAAGACGGCGAACGTCTGATCGGGATCGAATTCCTGACCCCCGAGCAGATCGAGGATCCGGTCCTGGCGCAAAACCTGGCCCGTCTGTCGGGCAACCCGATGGGATTCTCCGAGGGGCTCAAGCGCCTCGTGTCGCGGTATGTCTTTCAACGCCAAATCGACTCGGATTCCGTATGATGAGACTCCGACTGATAGACGCCCTGGCCGCGCTGGCGCTGCTGGCTTTCGGGAGCGGCGGTGCCAATGCCAATCCGCGAGTGCCGGAGCCCGGACGCGCGCTGGACGCCGACAAGATCATCTGCTGGATGGCCGACGGCGCCGGCATGCAGCCTCCCGGATTCCTCGAAGAGTTCCTGGTCGACCGGCTCGGCGCGACCGGCTCACGGCTCGTCACGGAGCCGGGGATCAGCCGTTCCATCCTTCGGGTGCTCGGATTGCAGACTCTGAGCGTGTTCGACCCGGTTTCGGCGCACAAACTGGCGGTCGCCGCCGGCTGCCGCTGGGTGGTCTGGGTGAAGATCGTCTCCCGTGACATGGAGTCGAAGAAACTGATCGGCGTGCCGTACCTCTTCAATCACCGGCGCCTTGATGCCCATGCCTTCTTCGATGTCCGCCTCTACGACGCCGAGCTTCGCACCATCCTTGGTTCCAAACGCCTCAAACTGAGCGACAAGGGAGAGGGAACCTGGCAGGTGACCGAAGACGAACGGCTCGATCCGGTCTACAACAACGACCCGGTGGAGATCCACGAGCGCCAGAAGCGGCTGGACTGGCAGGCGGCCGGGATGATTTCCGGCTATTGCGCCGGCGTGCTCGATCCGAAGCGCATGGCGGAGGTCGAAAAGCAGGCGATCCGGGCCTCGTACGAGGAGGCGCCCGGGCCCGTGGCGCCATCCAGCCCCGCGGCGCCGGTTCTCAAGCATCCAGACTAATTGAACTAGTGCAAAATTACACTATACAATACACTAAGGATGTTACATGACGGATAAAGAGGAACGCCGTGCCCCGGCCCCGCCCGGGGGTGTCACCGATCTCGTGGAATCGGTCAGGGCGCTCGGCGAACGCGCCCGGCTGCTCGCGGTCAACCTGGCCGTGGTTGCCGCCAAACTGAAAAAGCAGGGGATCGGCAGCGCGCGCTTAAACGAGGATATCCTCGATCTGGTCTCGCGCATCACCCGCGCCTCACAGGATGTCAATGATGCGCTGAGCGCGATGGAGAAGGGCCGCCACGCCAACGAGCAGGCCTCGCCCGGGATGTGGGTGTCCTGGCAGGAAGTCGGCGTGCCCGATGAGCGCACCCTCGAACAATTGTCGCGTTCGCTGAATGAAACCCTCGAACTGTCGCGGTATGTCTTCCGGTGGATCCGCGAACGAGCCTCGGCCCTCGGGATGCCGGAGCCGCGCGAAAGCCAGGACACCTTCTGGGGCGACGGCATCATCGATCAGGAAAACAAGTCGGACCGCACCTAGCCGGACACGACCGCCGGGGCAGCCCGGCGAGGCCCCGGCACGGCCGAATGGCCCGGCCCCTCCCCGTGAATTCATATTGTTTCCCACCGCCGATTTCCTGATTTTACGCATTCCCCACGGCCAGTGCCGCCGGGGAGGCAGACCCCACTTGTCGGGGCGTGGCGCAGCCTGGTAGCGCACTCGCTTGGGGTGCGAGTGGTCGGCCGTTCAAATCGGCTCGCCCCGACCATGAGGAGAAGGCTCCGGCCCAGGGCCGGAGGCATGTGTCGATGACGGCCAGCGCCGTCATTTCTGTTTGAGCCGGTTCACCCGGACCCGTCATGCCCGAGTACAAATCGCATGCGGTATGTCATCATCATCCCGGCGTTCAATGCCGCCCCCTACTTGGAGGAACTCATCACACGCACCCGCCGGTCGGCGCCCGGCATCCCGGTGACTGTCATCGATGACGGCTCCGCCGATGGAACCGCCGAGGTCGCCGAACACTTCGCCGATCGCGTCCTGCGCCACCCGGAGAACAAGGGGAAGGGCGCGGCCCTCAAGACCGCCTTTGCCGATGCGCTCGAAACGCCGATCGATGCCGTTGTCCACCTCGATGCCGATCTCCAGCACGAACCGGAGAGTCTGCCGCACTTCTTTGCGGCATTCGAAACGGGGAACTGGGACGTGCTAGTCGGCACACGCGACTTCCGCGCCGGACACATGCCCTGGTCGCGCCGCACCACCAACCGCATCACCTCGTGGGCGATATCGAAAATGACCGGGATGGACGTGCCCGACTCGCAAAGCGGGTACCGGTTGATCGCACGCCCTGTGCTGGAGACCATCCGGCCGGAAAGCGACCTGTACGACTACGAATCGGAATACCTGATCCGCGCCGGCCAGGCCGGTTACAAGATCGGCAGCGTGCCGATCGCCACTGTCTATGAAGGCAAGCCGAGCTTCATCCGTCCCCTGCGGGATACCTTCCGCTTCATCCGCCTGGTTGGGCTTTATTGGGGGAAATGAAAACCGATATGACACTCCGCATTCTGCTTTCGAATGATGACGGCGTTCACGCCCCGGGCCTTAAGGCCGTGGCGCGTGAATTGCGCAAGATCGGCCAGCTCGTGGTCGTCGCGCCCAATTCCGATCAATCGGGCGTGAGCCACTCGCTGACTCTCAATCGCCCATTGCGGATTAAGTCCCACGGCAATGACGTGTACTCGGTCGATGGCACGCCCACCGACTGCGTCACACTCGCCTTTCACCAGATTCTGCGCAAACGGCGCCCGCACATCGTGGTCTCCGGCATCAACCACGGTGCCAACATGGGCGAGGATGTGACCTACTCCGGCACCGTGGCGGCGGCCCTGGAGGGGGCGATCATGGGCGTGCCCGCGATCGCGGCATCGATGATCGAGCCCGATCTCGAGGGAAAGTCATTCGCCTCGGCCGCGAAGTTCATCCGCCGCCTGATTCCCAACATCGTCAAGAGGATGCCGCCGAACACGCTTCTCAACATGAACTTCCCCAAAATGCCGGAGGGCGGCTACAAATCCTACCGGGTTACACGTCTCGGCAAGCGTGTGTACACCGACATCATCTCGATGAACGTGGACCCGCGCGGCCGTCACTACTACTGGATCGGCGGGGAACCCACCTGGGACCGGACCGGCGAAACCGATGCCGCCGCCTCCCAGCGCGGTTACGTCGCCATCACGCCGCTTAACATCGACATGACCGACGAATCGCTGCTCGAACAGATGGGCGACTGGCGGCTGCGCTAAATCGGAATCGTCAGCCCGGTGCACGGCTCGCAGGGCGTCCCGCCGCCGAAGAAGACATGGTCGATCATGAACTGAAAATCGACCGCGTCCATGTCCCCGTCGCAATCGAGATCGTAGCGCATCCTTGGGCAACGGGCGTCGTGGAGCTTCGGCCCGCCGAAGTACATCGCATCGATCACCATCGCCAGATCGACCGCGTTCACCCAGCCGTCGCTGTTGCCATCGGCGGTAAAGGTGCACTCGCACGCGTCCGCGATGAATCGCGTATGCGCCATCGTGCACGCCTCCCAGAGTTCGGCCAGGGAGGAGATGGAGTCCCCCGGGTGGCAGGATCCCTCTCCGGGGAAGTCTGTCCTCAGCGCCGGCGATGGCGCGGTAAACTCGAACACATCTTCGTCGGTGTTGATCCTGCTCCGGATAATGAGGAACTCATCACCGGTCTCAAACGGCACCTCTCCGCGCCGGGCCACCGTGAGGAAATACATGATCGGCAGAGGATTGCCGATCGCCTCCACACACAGCGCGGGATCGACGGTTTCGCGATAGTCGGCATCGTAGATCCACAGCCACTCACGCGGTCCGTCGCCGGTGACATTGTCCGCGATTGTATATGACGGCGGCCACCACTGGCCATCCACCATGCCGCCCTCGGCGTTGTTTTCCAGATGCCCAATCACCAGCCGTCGCGGCGGATCGGACTCCACATCCCACGCGGACAGGGGAACGCTCTTCTCGAATTGCTGATAGCTATACCCCGACCCGGTGTTGATGATAAAAGGCGCGAATTCCGGGTGCGCCGGCGGCGCGGCAAAGCCCCGCCCGAAGCGGTAGGCGTACGACACATTCGGGTCGGAAGGATCGAACTGCCCCGAGGTGTCCACAGATGCAAACTTGAGAAGCACGTTCCTGACTCTGGTGATCGGAACCCCTGGCTGCCCACTGCCGAATACACTGGCCGGGCTGGCCCAGCCGATGGCGCCATAGAAGCCCTCGAAGTGCAGACCATCCGCGCCGCCCGCCCAGGTGATGTTCCGCGTGCCGCTGGGAACCGACCAGTCCGCCACCCCACTGGCGGGGCTAATCACCTTCACCGCCATCCCATCGACAATCGGGTAGTCGTCGTTGCCGGTCTGATTGGGCCAGTCCGAGATGACGTCGATGGCACTCGTAAGGTCGCGAAGAGTCCAATCATACCGCGACTCGTCAGGGGCCAGTTCAAATGTGACCTGATAGCCGTGCCCGGTCGTCTGGGTGGGATCCATAATGACGGCGAAAGTCTGCCCGTCGGATGCCCCGGCTGTGTGGGCCGCGAAGACGGTGTCAGTTCCCCACAGGCCAAGATGGTCGGTTCCGACTCCAACCGCGACGGTCACCGCCACTGCCTGGGTGTCGCCTGGATTCATGGCAAACGGCCCGGTGCAGAGCATGAACCGCTTGTCCGTCAGTTCCGTATCCACCCAGCTAGTCTGCAAGAGCGGATCCCCGTTGACCATGAACTTCGTGGGAAGTCCGGTTGTCGGGTCAATGATCGGGCTCCCATCCGGCTCCAACCCGCGCATGTAGTTGTAGATCTCCGCGGGGTTGTCGGGATCGGTGCCGTTGATGTACTTGAGAAACGCTGTCATGGGCAGGTTGCGCGCATCGCGGACCCATCGGTCGATCCCCGCCTGCCAGCCGGCATCGCCCGCAGAGGGAACCGTTGGCCCAGAAAGCAAACGCATTCCGACGGCGGGGGGAAACGGCCACGCGAGACCATCCGTGCTGTCGTTGTAGGCGAATCCCGTGTGCCGGGACGGTTCGCATCCCACCAGATCATCCACCGGGTTGCCGACATCGGGGTCCCCCCAAATCGCGACATACGTGTCGGTCAGAGTATTTGCGCCCTCGTTGATGATTGTGTACTCGAGAAACACGGTGTTGCGGGACTGGCACGACAGGTCGTCACCGTACACGTAAAGCCGCACCTCGATCCCGAGCGGCAGCGTGGCCCCGGAGTTGTGGTTGGCGGGATTGGCGTCATTGAATACCGTCCAAAGCGCCTGTTTCCCCTTCAAGAGTGGGACCCGGTCGCCGTTTTCACCAAGCGAGTCTCTTCCGTAGTAGTCCTTGGCCGCCGGCGCTCCCCAATCGAAAGGCCAGTCGGCATAATCCGGGTTGGTCAATGGCGTGTCGCCTTGGCTGATCTTGTAGACCCGGCAACTGTCATCATCGTGCCGATATGTCCCGTTGACCATCGGACCGGGTGTAAAGTCCTGGCTGTACTCGGCCACTGCTACCCGTACGCTCCCGTTCACCTTGGCGCCTACCCAAAATCCGGAGGCATACAGAAGCGGTATCCCGGAACCAGGGGGGTAGCACAATCCTGCGTTCGTACCTGATACGCCGAGATCGTCATAGGCGAATGAACCCACGTTCGAAACGAACATCAGCAGATTGTTGCCGTCGAAATAGCTCGTCAAATCCATGCTCGCTTCGTGCGCGGCCACTGGCTTGTCGACGCCCACACCGCCCTGCGAATAGGCGACCAGTCCGATCACACCAAGCACAGCAAGACCGGTCGACCAGATCAGGAGATTCCTGATTCTCATACCGACTCCCTCGCGTTTGACAACCAGCGGGCACACACCCGGCCCGGGCGTGCGCGATAATCCTTCAAAGTCAATTTAAGCGGTTCCCTGCTGAAATCTTTCTCTTAACGCGGATTTTTGTCAGCATTGGTGCGACCCGGAGCGACGATAAGGCGGGATGGAGATTGTCCAGTTTCTTCTTGCCAACAAGGGCGCTGCTTTGTATCCACTCCCGCCACTTGGAGTGCAAAATGCCGGCGGATTCTTCATCAACAGACCAAAATCAGACCCCCACGGGGGGACATCCGACCGCCCATTCGGTTTTCTATCCCAAGCTCCTGACCACCCTCAAAGGGTATTCCCGCACGGCGTTTCTGGGGGATCTTTCCAGCGGCGTGACCGTCGGCATCGTGGCCCTGCCGCTGGCCATTGCCTTCGCCATCGCCTCCGGCGTGACTCCCGACCGCGGCCTGATCACGGCGATCATCGCCGGATTCCTGATTTCCGCGCTCGGCGGTTCGCGTGTCCAGGTCGGCGGCCCGACCGGCGCGTTCGTGGTGATTGTCTATGGAATCGTCGCCCAGTTCGGCGTGAATGGGCTGATCCTCTGCACCATCATGGCCGGTGCGCTCCTGATCCTCATGGGTGTCCTGAAACTGGGCAGTTTCATCAAATTCATCCCGTACCCGCTGACCGTCGGATTTACCGCCGGGATCGCGGTCATCATCTTCACTTCGCAGATCCGTGACTTCCTCGGCCTGCAGACCGCCGAACTGCCGGCGGACTTCATCGAGAAGATCGCGGTGTACGCCGATTCCATCGGCACCCTGCACACCCAGACTCTGGCGCTCGCATCGTTGGCGCTGCTCATCATTCTGGTCTGGCCCCGGATCAGCCGCCGGATTCCGGGTTCGATCATTGCCATCATCGTGGTGACCGGCATTGTCCAGTACTTCAATCTGGATGTCGAGACCATCGGCTCCCGGTTCGGCGATATCCCATCCGGACTGCCTCGGCCCACCTGGCCCGAGTTCAGCCTCGAGACATTGCGCGAACTCTCCGGCCCGGCGTTCACCGTGGCCTTTCTCGCGGCCATCGAGTCCCTGCTCTCGGCGACCGTGGCCGATGGCATGATCGAGTCGCGGCATCGCTCCAACACCGAACTGGTCGCGCAGGGAATCGCCAACATCGCAACCCCGCTTTTCGGGGGGATCCCGGCAACCGGGGCCATCGCGCGCACCGCCACCAACGTGAAAAACGGCGGGCGTACCCCGATGGCCGGCATCATCCACGCCTTCACTCTGCTTCTGATCGTGATCCTCTTCGGGCGCTGGGCGGGGATGATCCCGCTTTGTGTGCTCGCCGCGATCCTGGTGGTCGTGGCCTATCACATGAGCGAATGGCGCGCCTTCAAGGCGCTCCTCTCCGCGCCGCGCACCGATGTCGCGGTGCTCCTTATCAGTTTCCTCCTGACCGTGTTCATAGACCTGACCGTGGCCGTGGAGGTCGGGCTGCTGCTGTCGGTTGTGCTCTTCATGAAGCGCATGACCGATGTGACCACGATCCGCGAAGTGACCGCCGACCTGACCCGGGAATCCGATGAACTCGCCGACGAACTGGCGCTGCGCTCATCGCCGGATGCCATCACCCGCCGCGAGGTGCCCGCCGGCGCTGCGGTCTATGAAGCCGAGGGGGCATTCTTCTTCGGCGTGGCCGAGCGTTTGCGCGATACGCTCACAATAGGGAAGACTCCGCCGAAGGTGCTCATCCTGCGCATGCGCCATGTCCTGGCGCTCGACGCCTCCGGTCTGCGCGCTCTGGCCGACATGCACAAGTCCTGCCGCCGGGCGGGCACCCAGCTCATCCTGTCCGGCATCCATGCCCAGCCGCTCTTCGCGCTCAAGAAATCCGGCCTCCTGGAGCAGTTCGGCTCGGACAACGTCCTCTCCCACATCGACGAGGCCCTGGCCCGCGCACGCACCCTCCTCGGCCTGCCTAAACCGAATGCGTAG
>JBFMFQ010000200.1:0-5822 GCA_040752075.1 Candidatus Zixiibacteriota bacterium
TCATTGGGAAACTGCCGGCGCACACACTTGTTATGAGCCGACGACGACAGGGACGTGAATTGGCGCTGGGATGCCTCTATGCCCATTTCTCCACCGGGGAACCGGTGGAAACTGTCTTTGAGGGTCAGTCGCGGCGGATGACGACCGATGCCGAGACCGCATCGTACGCGCACCGGCTCTTCGCCAGCGCGGTGGAGCACGGGGAGGAAATCGACCGTCTGATTCGCGAATCATCGGTGAATTGGGATTTCGCGAGAATCGGTCAGATTGAGAAGAACATTCTGCGGCTGGCGATCGCGGAGTTGAAGTTCTGCCTGGAGACGCCGGCGGCGGTGGCCATCAACGAAGCGCTGGAACTGGCCCGGGATTATGCCGCCGAGGAGTCCCGTTCCTTCATCAACGCGGTGCTGGATCGTGTGTACAAAGGCGGGAACGCCGCCGCGGGCGACGGCGCGAAGGGGACGGACTCCGAGTCGGCCGACGGGCCGCCGGGGATTCGCAATCCGCAGCTACCTAACGAGGGGTAATCTTACGCATGACCGATGACATTCCGGGCGGTGAACCAAAGAGGGGCATCTTCCAACGATTCTTTCCCGATCCGCTCCTGGGCGGCGCGGGTCTTCTGGCCAGCTTGATCGCGCTGGTTGTGTATGTCCGGACCGTGGCGCCGACGGTTTCGTTCTGGGACTGCGGCGAGTTCATCACCTGTTCGCACATCCTGGGGATTCCCCATCCGCCGGGGACTCCGTTGTATGTCCTCATCGGGCGCATCTTCGCGCTTCTGCCGACCGCATCGGACCCGTCCTTGCGCATCAACCTGTTCTCCTCGGTGTCGCTGGCGGCCGCGACCGGGGTGGCGTTTTTCGTTTTGGCGCGGTTGATATCGTCGTGGTTTTCCGACAAGTACCCGGATGTCGCGCTCCCCTTTGCCCAACGGCTGACGATCGCCGCGGGCGCGTTTTGCGGCAGTCTCTTCATGGCGTTTGCGAGCACCAACTGGTCAAACGCGGTCGAGGCCGAGGTGTACGGGTTCTCGATGTTTCTGATGCTGCTTCTGATGTGGCTGGGGTTGGCCTGGGCGCAGCATCGAGAGGAGCGCGCCGGCGACCGGTATCTGGTGGCGATGGCCTACATCGCGCTTCTGTCGGTCGGCGTGCACATGACCGTGTTTCTGGTCATGCCGCCCTTGTTTCTCATGATTCTGATTCTTTCGCCCAAGTGGCGGCGTGATCCGAGATTTTACATCACCGGCGTGACGCTGTTCATGGTCACGGTTGGCGTGCTCGATTTTCTCTGGGCGGCGCCGACCTGGCTGGTCATTACCGGGTTGTTCACGCTCGCAACGAAGGGCGACAGCCGCCGCCGCTGGGAATTGATGTTCATGGTGATGCTGGTCGCGCTCCTGGGGTTTTCGACTCACATCTTCCTGCCCATCCGTTCGCAGCATGATCCGGCCATAGACCAGAATGACCCGGAGACGTTCTCCGCCTTCCAGGACTTCCTGGACCGCAAGCAGTACGGCGAGCAATCGATGTTCCAGCGGGCACTGGTGCGCCGCGCGGAGTGGTCCAACCAACTGGGACAGCACCGGCGCATGGGGTTCTGGGGATTTTTCGACCGGCAATACGGTTTCAACGACGCCCTGTTTCTTCCCATCTTTGCACTAGGGCTTTTCGGGGTCGGTTACATGATCCGCAAGCGGCGGGCGTATGGGGCGCTCTTTCTCACAGCGCTTCTGATTTCGTCATTGGGGCTTGTGTGGTACATGAACTTCGCCGATGGGACGAAGTACAACCCGGCGACGGATGATGCCTATCTCGAGGTGCGCGATCGTGATTATTTCTTTACGCCGGCGTTTATTCTGTTCGGCATGGCGATCGGGCTGGGGGGCGCGGCGCTGGTGCGGTTCATCGGCGGCGGGTCGCGGACCTGGAGCATTGCCGGGTCGGTGGTCATCGCGATCATGCCGGCGCGCGCGCTTCTGGCCAACTACCACATCAACGACCGCTCGAACAACTACATCGCCTACGACTATGCCTACAACATCCTGAACTCCGCCGACCCGAATGCGGTGCTCTTCACCAACGGCGATAACGACACATTCCCGGTGTGGTGTTTGCAGGAGGTCTACGGGATCCGCAAGGACGTCCGCGTCGCCAATTTGAGTCTTCTGAACACGCCCTGGTACATCCGCCAGCTGCGCGACAAGATGAATGTGCCGATGCGATTGTCCGACCGGGACATCAATTCGCTCATTCACTACCGTCTGCCGGACAATTCGATCCGGCGCATTCAGGATCAGATGGTTGACGAAATTCTCACGGCGAACAGATGGGAGCAGAACATCAACTTCGCGGTGACCGTCTCGGCCAACAGCCGCACTTACCAGCAGCGTCCGCTGGACGATCACCTGGTCATGAGCGGCTTGGTGTACCGCCTGGTGCGCGATTCGCTGCCGAACCGCGTCGATCTCGACCGGATGAAGGACCTCGTTTTAAACGAGTTCAAGTTTCGCGGACTCAATGACGACGCGGTTTACAAAGACGAGAACACGATGCGGATGATCGGGAATTTCACCTCGACATTCCTGATGATCACCGACACGCTGCGCCGCGCGGGGCGATTTGAGGAGGCGGAGCATTACGCGCTGCGGTCCTTGGACTACCTGCCGGATGAGTCGGAGGCATACCTCTACCTCACCACGATGTATGCCGATGCAGGACGAAAGGACCGTCTGGACTCGCTCGCGGCCCGTCTTCAGAGCAGCAAGGCCGACCGGGACCGGGTGGAGAGCGCCATCGCCTATTCATACCGCCGTGTCGGCGACACCACCGCGGCGTTGAACATGCTGAACCGGGTCCTCGAGCGGAGTCCCGACAACGAGCCGGCCTACCGGACGATGGTGCAGTTCTATTACGAGGCCGGCGAGTACGACACGCTTCTGGCATTCATGCAGGATTGGACCACGCGGCATCCGGATGATCAGCGCAGCCGCGATTTGCAGACACAGGTGCAGAACCTGATCACACGGCTCCGTCAATCGGCGGTGCCCGACACCCAATCGAGCACGGCGACCCCGTAAGCGGTCGGGGCCGTCTGACCCTTTCCAGCAGGACAGATTAGCGCGTGGCGTTACGCATTCTGGCGATCAACTGGCAGGACCGCCGAAACCCGCTGGCCGGGGGCGCCGAGGTGCATCTGCACGAGCTGCTCGAGCGCTTGGCGGCCTGGGGACACGACATTACGCTGCTTTGCTGCGGATACGATGCCGCACCGCCGGATGAGCGTGTCGATGGCTTGCGGATCGTCCGGCGCGGGAGCCGGATGACATTCAACTGGACCGCGCCGCGCGCCGCGCGCCGTTTGCTCGCCGAGCACGACTACGATGTCGTGCTTGAGGACATCAACAAGATCCCGTTTTACACGCCGCGCTTTTGCAAGCGGCCTATCCTGGCGGTGGTGCCTCACTTGTTCGCCACGACTGTGTTTCACGAGATCAACACGGTCATGGCCTCCTACATTTACCTGATGGAGCGTCCGGTGCAGTACTACTACCGTCAGACGCCGTTCATGGTGATTTCCGAGAGCACCGCATCGGATTTGGTGGCGCGCGGGATTTCGCGCGACTTGATTCGGGTCGTGCACTGCGGCATCGACCACCAGGTGTACCGCCCGGACACATCGCAGCCGCGCTTCGCGGAACCGACGCTCACCTACGTGGGACGACTGAAGCGCTACAAGTCTGTTGATCATCTCTTTGCGGCAGCAGCCTTGATTCAAAGTGAGTTTCCCAATCTGGTGATCCATGTTGTCGGCGCCGGCGATGATGACAATCGCCTGCGCGAGCGAGCGGTTGAACTGGGGGTGGCGGAGCGTGTGCGATTTGCCGGGTTTGTCCCGACGGAACAAAAAGTGGAGTTGCTGCGGCGTTCCTGGGCGGTGGTTTGTCCGTCGCTTAAGGAGGGCTGGGGACTGACCAACATCGAGGCCAATGCCTGCGGCACACCGGTTGTGTGCGCCGATGTCCCCGGGCTGCGCGATTCGGCGCGCGACGGAAAGACCGGCTTGCTGTACCCGCATGGCGACATCCCGGCTTTTGCCGCCTGCCTGCGCCGTGTCCTCGGCGATTCGGCCCTGCGCGAATCGCTGGCGGTGGGCGGACTGGAATGGGCGGAGAACTTCCACTGGGACGAGGCGGCGAGAGAAGCCGAGGAGATTCTTGGGCGTGTCGCCCGGGGTGATCGTTGCATTAACAACCCGGAAGCGGTGACGCGCAATGTCGCGGGGAAACGGCATGCGTCGTAAGGCGATTATCGGCGGGATTGTGAGTCTCGTCTTCCTCTACCTCGCGCTGCGCAAGGTCGATTACAACGAACTCTGGGTCACGCTGCAAAACACGCAGTGGGTCTACCTGATCCCCAATCTGCTCATGGTGGTGGGCGTGATGTTCATCCGGGCGTGGCGCTGGCAGATGATCCTGCGACCGGTGGGCAAGGTGTCGTACAACCGGGTCTACACCTCGACCATGATCGGGTTCATGGTCAACAATGTGCTGCCCGCGCGGCTGGGCGAAATCGCCCGGGCGGTGTCGCTCGGACTGAAGACCGGGCTGTCGCGTTCGGCGACACTGGCCACGATCATCATCGAGCGGGTGTACGATTCGATCACGCTGCTTTTGTTCCTGTGGCTGGTGTTCGCATTTTCGAGGATTTCGGAAATCGCTGAAGTGGGTCGTATCCGTTATCTCGGTTGGGCGTTTCTGATCGGCACGGGGGTGTTGATCGTGCTTTTGGCGCTGCTTCAGTATCGCAACGCCACCGTGGTCCGGATCGTCCGCTTTCTCACCAAGCCGCTCCCCGAGCGGATTCAGGCGCAGGCGCGGGAGATTGTCGAGAAGTTCGCGCTGGGGTTGCGCATTCATCACAACTGGCCCACCACCGGCGGCGTGGCGATGTCCTCCATCGTTCTCTGGTTTGTCATGGGGATCTCGAATTACTTTGTCTTTCTGGCGCTTCGCCTCGAGGGACTGCCCTGGGAGGCGTCGTTTGTTGTGCTGGTTGTCGTCTCGCTCATGATCTCGATTCCCGCCACGGCGGGGTACATCGGCGTGTTTCACTGGGCGACACAGATATCGCTTCAGATTTACGGCGTCCCCAAGACACAGGCGGTGGCGGCGGCGATTGTCCTGCATGCCGCGCAATACATTCCGATTACGCTTCTGGGCATTTATTACCTGCGCAAAGAGCATCTGGCGTTGAGCACGGTCGGGGGCGGGAAGGACAGTGGGGCGGCGGTCCCGCCTGCCGGGAGTGCGCGAGTGTCGCCTTGACCAAGGGGTTTGTTCACAAGTCTCAGGTCGTGTAGGGGCACGGCTCGCCTTGCCCTTTGTTGCCGCACGGTGTGTCGTAGCCGGGTTAGGGCGCGGCGAGCCGCGCCCCTACAGCCCAAGCGGGTTTCTTGCAGTCCCATGTCGAGGCGAACATGGTTCGCTTGCGCGCGGGGGTAACGACTGAAGTCGTTACTACAAAGGCAGCGGCGAGCCACGCTTCTGTAGTAACGGCTTCAGCCGTTACTGGGGGAACGTGCGTGGCCGGGCTTGGCATCGCTCGGCTTGCCGGGTATCTTCCCGCTGATGTCGCTGACCATCCTTACGCGTCGTCCCCTGATCACCGTGTTTGCTGGCGCGCTGCTGGTGCGTGTCGTTTACCTTCTGTTTGTTCAGCAGACTCCGGTTCAATTTGATGCGCGGCGGTATGTCGGCGCGGCGCTGACCCTGCCGTTTGTCATTGCCGAGCCCTCCCTTGTCTCCGACACGGCCCGTC
>JBFMFQ010000201.1:0-5758 GCA_040752075.1 Candidatus Zixiibacteriota bacterium
GGCGGGAGTCAGTCTTTCCGAAGTCGTGAGAGCTTTCAAGTCTTTTTCCGCGCGGCGTATCAATGAGGTGCGCGGAGCGACCGGCACTCCATTCTGGCAGCGCAATTACTACGAGCACATCGTCCGGGATGAGGATGAATTACACCGGATCAGGCACTACATTCTGAACAATGTCTACCGTTGGCATGATGATCCTGAGAATCCAGAGTCCATAACCGTTGAGTCACGCGAACATGAGCGAGAGCGAAATCCACTCTACCACTAGTCCGATCCGTCCCCGCATCCCCGACCCATCCCCCAAATGGCAGAAACGGTGGGATGACTTAAACCTGTTCCGGGCGGCGGACAAACCCGACCCGGCGCGGAAATACTTCGTGATGCCGATGTTCGCCTATCCCTCCGGCGACATTCACATGGGTCACTTCCGCAATTACACGATGACTGACGCCATCGCGCGCAAACGCATGATGGAAGGCCGCGAGGTCCTGCATGCCTTCGGATGGGACGCTTTCGGGCTGCCCGCCGAGGCCGCGGCGATCAAACGCGGCCTGCATCCCGAGGAGTGGACCCTCTCCAACGTGGCCCAATCGAAAGCGACGCTGCAGCGCATCGGCATATCGTTCGACTGGTCGCGCGAAGTCAACTCGTGTCTGCCGGATTACTACAAATGGACCCAGTGGATGTTTGTGCAGTTGTACAAGCACGGGCTCGCCTATCGCAAGGAAAGCGAAGTCAACTGGTGCCCGAACTGCAACACGGTCCTCGCGAACGAACAGGCGGCCGGCGGCATCTGCTGGCGCTGCGAGGGACCGGTCACGAAGAAGAACCTGACCCAGTGGTACTTCCGCATCACCGACTATGCCGACCGTTTGCTCGACGACATCGATACCCTCGAGGGCTGGCCGGAAACGGTGAAATCACTGCAGCGAAACTGGATCGGACGCTCGCATGGCGCGCAGATCAAATTCACGCTGGAGGACGGCAGCGATTTCTCGGTCTTCACCACGCGACCGGACACCATCTACGGCGTGACATTCATGGCGATCGCGCCGGATGCGCCGCTTCTGCGAAACTTGACCATCCCGGAGAAGCGCCGCGGCGAGGTGGAGAAGTTCCTCGCCGAGGCCCGCGGGCGCACCGCGGTCGAGCGCATGGCCGATGCCGAAAAGCGCGGGGTCGACACCGGGCTGCGGGTGACCAATCCCCTGAGCGGGGAGAAGATTCCGCTGTGGGTCGCGGATTATGTCCTTGCCGGGTACGGCACCGGCTGCCTCATGGGAGTCCCGGCGCATGACCAGCGCGATTTCGAGTTCGCGCGCAAATACCATCTGCCGATTCGTCCGGTCATCCAGACCGGCGACCAGGTGAGAGACGGCGCCGCCATGACCGATGCCGATCCCGGCGAGGGACGAATGGTCAACTCCGGGCCATTCGATGGACTCGAAGGGCAGGCGGGTGTCGATGCGGTGATTGCGCATCTCGAAAAGCACAGGCTCGGACAGGCGCAGACCCAGTTTCACCTGACCGACTGGCTGATTTCACGCCAGCGGTATTGGGGCGCGCCGATCCCGATGATCCATTGCGCCAAGTGCGGCGTTGTGCCGGTTCCCGAAGATCAACTGCCGGTCCTCCTGCCGAAGGGGAATATTGACTTTCTGCCGAAGGGACGCTCGCCGCTGGCCGATGTGCCCGAGTTCATGAACGTGTCATGTCCGAAATGCGGCGGGAAAGCCGAGCGCGATCCTGACACGATGGACACTTTCATGTGCTCGTCGTGGTATTTCCTACGCTACCTCGACCCGAAAAACGACAAGGCCCCATTCGACAAAGCCAAGGCGAGAGCATGGCTGCCCATCGATTACTACATGGGCGGGATCACCCATGCGACCGGGCATCTGATCTACTTCCGGTTCTTCACCAAGTTCCTCAAGGACATCGGCTGGCTGGAGATCGAGGAGCCGGCGACCATCCTGTTTAACCACGGCATGGTGATGGACAGTCAGGGGCAGGTCATGTCCAAGTCGAAGGGGAATGTGGTCTCTCCGATCGACATGATCGCCCGGCATGGTGTCGATCCGGTGCGCATCGCGATGTACTTCGCGACTCCCGGCGAGCGGGAGGTGCTCTGGAGCGATGCCGGGATGGTCGGCGCGGAGCGGTTCCTGATCAAGGTGGACCACTTCGTGCGCGGCGCCAGGGAGGCGCTGGCGACGGCGTCGTTCGATCCCGATCGGAACTTTGATGTGAGTCAGTTGAGCGACGCCGAGCGCGATGCCTACCGCAAGCTCAATCAGACCATCACCAAGGTCGACCACGATTTCGAATTGATGCAGCTCAACACCCACATCGCGGCGGTGATGGAGCTGATCGGTTCGCTGGGTTCGGGCGAATCGTTCACACCGGAATTCCGAGCGGTCTGCGCCGCCACGATGATCCGTCTCCTGGCGCCGCTGACCCCGCACATGTCGGAAGAGTGGTGGGAAGTGCTTGGCTTTCCGCCGAGCATCTTCCGCGCGGGCTGGCCCAAGGTCGACCGATCGGCGCTGGCTGCCGACACGATGCAGATCGCGGTGCAGATCAATGGCAAGCTGCGCGGCCAGATCGAAGTGCCGTCGGATGCCGCCGAGGATGCCATCGTCGCCATCGCCGAACGCGACCCGAAGGTCATCCCGCATCTGGAGGGGAAGACCCGTGTCAAGGCGATCCATGTCCCGAAGCGGCTGGTGAATCTGCTGGTCAAGTGAGTTCCACGTTGCGTAGTCGCATCCCGCGAAGCGGGACCGTGCGACAGGTGGACTAATGGGGTTGATATACCTGACCAAACCCGCGACTCCGGACGAGCTCCGTATGATGGCCGAGGCGCATGTCTCGCGTATCAAGTTCGCCGTGGACGTCGAGCGATCCGTCGCGGTCGGTGGCGGGGAGCTTCACGCAGACTGCGAAGCGGCCCTCTTGGAGGATGGCTCAAGTCAGGAGCACGTGTGGGGCGCCCATATTAATCTTGAGACGGGCGAAGTCATGTGCGAGTCCATGATTAATCTCCGTCCATCACACGGTAACCCCTCACTCGAAGTTCGGGACAAGCGTACTCGCGACCGGGTGGAGAGTCTGATCCGACATTTCATCGGTGAGGTTCCGAGTGCATGAATCGCAACTGATGAGTCGTTACAAACAGGATGATCCCCTGACGCGTCTCGTCAATCTGGCTGCGAATCTCTCGCGGATTGCCAAGACACGTCCCGTCACCGGCAACTGGTCGTCCATTCTGCGGGATGCACGCGAAGGGAAATACTTCATCGAATGGACCGCCCTCGATTCACCGCCCGTATTGCTCGAAACACTTCAGACCATTCAACTGCGTCTCTGCCAGATCGAGCAGGCAGGACCTGATGCTTGGGGAGACCCCAAGTCGGACCCGCTTCGACGTCAGATGAGAGAGTGGTCGGATCAATTGGTTGCGTTCTATCTTGAGCACAAAGGATCGCCTACGTGATCACGCTCTTTGCGCTGACCATTGCCGCCTACATACTCGGGTCGATTCCCTCGGCCGTTTGGGTGGGAAAGGCCGTGCGGGGCGTCGATGTGCGCGAGCATGGCTCCGGCAACATGGGGGCGACCAATGTCGCCCGGGTGATTGGTGTGCCCTGGGCGCTCCTGGTCGCATTGGTCGACATCGCCAAGGGTTTCGCGCCGGTGTTCTGGCTCGGGCCGGTCGCGGGACAGGCGGTCGGGCTTCTGCCCGATGATGCGCGCCTGATCCTCGGCGCAGCGGCCATCATCGGGCATTTGTATCCCGCCTTCGCCGGATTCAAAGGCGGCAAGGGTGTGCTCACCGCCGCGGGGGTCTTTCTGGCGATCATGCCGATTGAGATCGCCCTGGCGATCGCCCTCTGGGGCGTTGTTTTTGCCATCACCCGCATTGTGTCGGTCGGGTCGCTCGTCGCGGCCGCCGGATTGGTGGCGATCGTGTTCCTGCGCCGGTTTGTGTGGGACACGCCGATCGCTAACTCCACTCTGGCCGCAACCGTGATCATGGTCGCGCTGGTCTTCTACACACACCGTTCCAATCTCCGCCGTTTGCGCACCGGGGGCGAAGCATCGTTTAAGAAGGGTGAGGCCGGCTCATGAGCAGTACTCCGCGAGCGACACGAGTCGCGATCCTCGGCGCCGGAAGCTGGGGAGTTGCAATGGCGCGGCTATTGGCCGAGGCGGGGCGCGCTGTCACCCTCTGGGAGTTTGATGCGACGGCCGCACGGCAGTTGTCGGATGATCGCGAAATCCCCGGCAAACTTCCCGGCATCCGGCTGCCGGATTCGGTCATCGTGACCAGTGATTTGGCCGCCGCGGTACGGGATGCGGACGTGATCGCCGGAATCACTCCATCATCGGCGGTGCGCGCCACCGCACGGGCGCTGAATGGAAACATCCGCTCCGACGTTCTCCTTGTCAGTCTCACCAAGGGAATCGACATCGAAACAGGGGAGAGGATGACCGAAATCTACGCGCGCGAGTCCGGCATTTCGCCGGTCGTGGCGCTGGTCGGTCCCTCACACGCGGAGGAAGTCGCTCGCGGCGTCCCGACCGCGGTGGTGGCCGCCTGCTCCGATGCGGGGCAGGCCGAACGGGCTCAGCAGGTCTTCTCCACCGAACGCTTCCGTGTCTACACCAGCGATGATCCGATCGGGGTGGAATTGGGGGCATCGCTGAAGAACATCGTCGCGATCGCCGCGGGCATCGTCGATGGCCTTGGCTACCCCAGCGCGGACAATCTCAAGGGCGCGCTGATCACACGCGGCCTCGCCGAAATCGCGCGTCTGGGCGCCGCCATGGGCGCCAACCCCGAGACCTTCGCCGGGCTTTCCGGAGTCGGGGACCTCGTGACCACCTGCCTCTCGAAACATTCCAGAAACCGTCATGTGGGCGAACAGATCGGACGGGGCCGTAAACTGCCCGAGATCCTGGCATCAATGACCATGGTGGCGGAGGGTGTGGACACGACCCGGGCGGCGGTGCGGCTGTCGCGCAAACACGGGGTCGACATGCCGATCGCGGATGCGGTGTCGTCGGTTCTGTTCGAGGGGCGGCCGCCCAAAGAGGCATTGGCGGAACTGATGACACGGCCTCCGAAACCGGAGATTCGGCGGTGAATCGACCTTAAACCAGAACTCTAAGCCACCATAACTTCTCCCTTGGATTTTTCATGCCAGATCATATCTTAAAGGACATGGATCAAGAGCCACTTGAAGCCGATTCAGCGGATTCCAATCCCGGGCGCCTCAAGTTCAAGCGCCCGCCCGAGCGCAAGTACTACTCCATCGCCGAGGTCGCCGAAGAGACCGACCTGAAGCCGTATGTCCTGCGTTTCTGGGAAAAGGAATTCCCGATGTTGCGCCCGAAGAAGAACCGGGCACGCAACCGGGTCTACCAGCGCAAGGACATCGAGACGGTGCTGCGCATCAAGCACCTCCTCTACAAAGAGGGCTACACCATCGATGGCGCCCGCAACCGTCTGCGCTCCGAGCAGGCCGGCGCCGCCCCGGTGCCGGAAGCGGTGCAGGTCCGCAAAGTCCTGGGCGATATCCGGCGCGAGCTCGAAGCGATAGTCAGTCTGCTGCCGTCGTAAATGACTGCGCAGCGTAATGCTGGCGGGCGCCTTGGAGTTGCCCGGCCCGAGTTGATCCCCCTTGTGGCCCTGACCGTGGGGCCTGTTGAAAAAGCTCGCTGACTTCGAGGCCACCGGCTCGGGTCGGGATTGCTT
>JBFMFQ010000202.1:0-5737 GCA_040752075.1 Candidatus Zixiibacteriota bacterium
GAAGAATTGATCGCCGCCGGGCAGTTCCGCGAAGACCTGTATTATCGCATCAACCTGATCACCCTGAAGATCCCGGCGCTGCGCGAACGCCGTGCCGACATCCCGCTGTTGGTGGCGTACTTCGTGGAGAACCTCAAGACCATTTACCATCGTCCCGACCTCACAGTGGATGCCGGCGCGGTTCGCTGGCTGTCCGACTTGCCGTGGCCGGGAAACGTCCGCGAACTCAAAAACCTCGTCGAGCGAACAGTCCTCGTCAGCGCGGGAGACCGGTTAACGGCGAAGGACTTCCAAACGCAGCTGCACCCACTCGGACGGTCCGCCGGCCAGACCAGCCTCCCGGCGGTCGGGACAATGACGATTGAAGCAATGGAAGTGTCGATGATCCGGAAGGCGCTGGAGTTCCATGGCAGCAACCTCACCAGGGTGGCGCGTTCGCTGGGGTTGAGCCGCGCGGCCCTCTACCGGCGGATGGAAAAGCACGGTATCACCGTATGACCCTGCGCCGCAAATTCATCACCTTCGCGGCCCTGCTTCACCTGATTCTCGCTGTCTTGGCGTTGTTTCTTCTTTACCAGAACAAGATTCTCTTCGCCATTGTCGAGCTGCTGATCGCCATCAGCATACCCATCACCATCCGCCTCTACAAATCGTTCCTGAAGCCCCTGGATTTGCTGGCCGCCGGCATCGATTCCATCAAGGATCGCGACTTCAGCACGACATTCGTCCCGACCGGACACGATGAACTCGATCAATTGGTCGACATCTACAACCGCATGATCGGCCAGCTTCGCGAGGAGCGAATCAAACAGCAAAAGCAGCAGCACTTCCTCGAGCGGCTGATTGAGGCGACCCCGATCGGGGTGATCATCCTCGACTTCGATGAGCGCATCGCGATGGCGAACCCCGCGGGACAGGAGATGCTGGCAGGGGAACCCGGCGGGTTGATCGGGCGAAGTCTGGCGTCGTTGCAGCACCCGACCGCCGATCAACTGGCCGCGCTGAGGCCGGGAGAGACGCGCACGATCGATGTCAACGGCCTGCACATTTACAAGTGCCGCAAGTCCCACTTCGCCGATCAGGGCTTCTACCGGCACTTCATCCTCATCGAAGAGCTCACGCCGGAGATATTGAGCACGCAGAAAAAGGCGTATGACAAAGTCATCCGTATGATGTCCCACGAGATCAACAACTCGGTCGGGGCGGTGAACTCGATTCTCCAGTCCGCGAAGCACTACGCCGATCAGCTCACCCCGGAGGACCGTGTAGAGTTCGAGAACGCGCTGCAAGTGGCGATTGACCGCAACACCGGTCTGGACCGTTTCACCGCGAACCTGGCCAACGTGGTCCGGACTCCGCCTCCCGACCGGCAGCCACATGACCTCAACCTGATCGTTCGCTCGGTCGCATCGGTCATGAGCAGCCACTGCCGGCGCTGCAACATTGAGTGCAACCTCGAGCTGACCGATGGGGTCCTGACGGTCTCAGTGGACCCGCATCAGATAGAACAGGTTCTCATCAACATCCTGAAGAACGCTGTAGAGAGCATCGGGGAAGGCGGGACAATCACCATTCGCACCAAGAGGGGCGCAACCACGACGCTGTCCATCATTGATACCGGCAAGGGAATTCCCGAGCCGGCCAAGCCGCACCTGTTCACCCCGTTTTACAGCACAAAGAAAGAAGGGCAGGGAATCGGGCTGACACTGTCCCGCGAGATCCTTGTCAACCACGGGTTCCGCTTCAACCTCGAAACCCGGGCGCCCGGGCACACGGAGTTCTGGATCGATCTCGGATAGCGCTCCGGCCAAAGAGCGCTGACCCAACGGCCACCCGGCCAGGTCATGGAAGGGGCGGATTCACGGTCTCCTTCCCCAGCGTCTTGCAGAGAGGGGGCCGTGTCTCCAGCGCCGTCCCGATTGCAGAATCAGGGCCCGCAAAGATTAACCGGTCCCGGTCCGCCGAAGAACACATAGTCGATGACAAAAGCCAGGTCGGTTGCGTCCGCAAAACCATTGAACGTGTAATCCGTGCGCGTCACGGGACAGGTCGGATCCTGCACATCGAGTCCGCCGAAGAATACAATGTCAATGATGAATGCCAGATCCGTCGCGTCACCAAAGCCATTGCCGTCAATGTCCAACTGGAATGGGCAATCGCAGGTCGGATCGGTGACGGTGATCGTAACGGACTCTGAATCCATCAAGGCACCATCGGACGCGATGAACACGACCGGGTACTGCCCCACTTGACCTGCCGCAGGGGTAAAGCTGAAAGACCCGGTGCCATTGAGGTTGTCATTGAAGGATGCATTGGGCGGAAGTCCCGCAGCCGACAATTGAGGTGCGGGCGTTTCTGGATCACTGGCAGAAACATTGAAACCTAGATTCTGCCCAATCGCCACCGACTTCGGCCCAATGAAGGCAAGGGTAGGGCGCTGGTTGGCCGATCCGAATTGGGCATCGACAACTGCATCATTCGAGATGGAAACACCGAGCAACCGAAGTGTGTCCAGACCCGATCCTGACGGTGGAATGAAAAGAAAATCATACACTCCCGACGCGAGCCGTGTTGAGTAGGTGCCGCCCGGCCCCGTCGTGCCCGCGGTCGTCGGAGCCCAGTTGCCGCCGGTTATGGCACGGAGGGTAACTCCGGGGAAAACGGCCCCGCCCTGGTCTCGAATTGTCCCCGATACATTGAAGCCGGCGGTGAGCGCCACATTGAGAACCAGGTCCGATCCGGGGTTGATGCCCGTGAAGGCCTTGCCGGCATAGCCCGATGCCACCGGGGGATAAAAGGCGATCGTGTGGGGCGTGAAGTCTACAATCACCTCGTAGTTCCCCGAGGCGTTCGTGAGATCGGCCGGCTGAAAGGTCAGCTGCCCGCTGGATTCCTCAATGGCGTCCACGTCGACGTCGGGGATCGGCAACCCAGCCCCCGTGACAGTTCCCGACACGGAGATTCCGGTGTCGAGAACGATGGGGCGTGTCATGTCGCCGGGAATGGCGACTCCCAATTGCTTCAACGGGATCAGTCGCCGCGATTTTGGGGCCTCGAACTCGAAGTCGTAGCTGCCGCTCGGGATAACGATGGCGTAGTTGCCATTCGCGTTCGTCTTGTCATCGGACACGAGGATGGTTGCCTTGGTAATCGCGTCAAAGATGTCGAGATCGACGTCGGGGACAAGTGCATTGGAGACGCTGCGCACCGTTCCGTCCACCAAAACCCCGGAGACCAGCGTCGCATTGACCACGGTATCTTGCCCGACATGCACGCCTGTCTTTGCTATAGAGACAAGATGGGTCGCCACCGGCGGTTGAAAGTCCACCTCATAGGTTCCGGCTGGAACGATGACCTCGTACAATCCGGTCGCGTCGGTCTTGTCGCCCGGTGTGACCAGCTTGGCCAGCGTCACGGCGTCAATCACATCAATGTCGCAGTCGGCCACCGGCCCTCCGGCGGTGACCGTTCCCGAAAGGCTCAACCCCGGCTGCAAAAACCAGTCGATGATGGTGTCTTGGTTGACCGCCACGGAGAACACGCGCTGCGCGACCAGCCGGTCCTGGACCAGGGGCTCGGCGGAGATGTCGTACACGCCAACGGGCACGGTGACTTGATAGTCTCCATTGTTGTCCGTCTTGTCACCGGGCGTGGGTAGGCGTACACCGGTGGCCGAAACGTCAAAGTCCAGGTCAACACCCTGAATGCGATTGCCGATGTTGTCCTCGATTCGGCCGCTCACGAAGACACCCGCGGGAAGAGAGACATTGACGGCCGTGTCATTCGCAATGCTGACATTGAGCAGTTCTTGGGCCGCCAGGCGCGTTCCGGCCACCGGGCGGTATGTCAATACCTTGATGCCGGGGGCAATGATGACCCCGTAATTCCCGCTGACGTCGGTGTTGTCATTCGGTGTGAACTCGAGGACCCCGGAGATCGCATCGGTGACGTTGATGTCGACCGCATCGACTCCGGCCCCAAGCGTATCCAGCACCATTCCCGAGAGCACCTTTCCAAAGGGGCGGTTGACGTTCAGCGTTACCGTGCCCACGATGTTCACGGCTTCGTATCGGACTGGCACGATGCCGCCCGGGACCACCGGCGTGACGTACTCGACATCGTACGTGCCGTCGGGGACGAAGACACCATAGTTCCCCTGCGCATCAGTCAGATTCCCGACGGCAGGGTATTGAGTCCCGGTTGCTGTTTCGAAGAATTCGACTTTGACATTGGCCACGCCGGCGCTGTTCGGATTTGTCACCTTTCCCGTCAGGATGCCGCCTTTGGCTTGTTGCGAACTCAGGAGAACCACCATGACGGCCAGGGGAAGCGCCAGGTAGCCACTGCGGAATGCTCTCATTGATTCCTCCACCCACATACTGTGTGCTGGATCGTTTATCTCGGTCGCCCGCGTTGCCACGTCTTGAAACCCGCTCGGCGGGCATGTTCACGTCGGTGGTTGTGCAAGTATTAGAAGCGCCACTCCAGGTTCAGTTGATTGAGCACCGCCGATTGTTCCTTCGGCTTGAATGGAAACAAATCCCAGTAGGGCGGACGCAACGCGTCGCCCGGGCTGAAGTATCCGAACACCCATTTCACATTCATGAAACCAAACAGCCCGGTGAGCCCCGTTACGACGTCGAGTTCCCAACCGATGTCCTTGTACGGGAACAGATCCGTCACCGGGCGTCCGTTTGAGGGGTCGATGCCGCGGCCCCCGTTATCGTAGACGGTCAAGTCCGTTCCCTGAATTTCGCGCTGGACCGCCTCGGAGTATTCCGACTGCTGAAAGGTGTGGTAGATGACATCGATCGACAGCGAGCCTGACGGGCGGCAGCCTGCTCCCAGAGTCAGGATGGACATGTTGGAAAGTTCCGGATCGAACACTTCACCATAGTATTGGAGAGAGGTCACACCGGCGAATGTCCCCGTGTTGTCCTCATATCCGGTCTGCCGGAATTCCTCGTTGATGCCGGTCTCTTTGGGATTGTGATCATTCCCGGATGCATTGGCGTAGCCCACGGTCGCGCTCATGTTCAGGCCCGCCAATCGCTGGACAATTGTGGTTCCGAGATCGACGGCCTGTGCGCTAAAGCGGCGCCCTTTGTCCCAGCCGCGCAGCCATGCGATGTCCACCCATGGCCGCAGGCGGGGATGGGTGCCCCGAAATCGCAGGCCGGTCCAGATCGGTTCCTGTCCGCGGGGTCCGGAGTCCGTACGCCAGAGGCGATAAGCCGCCGCTTCCGCGCCGTCGAAGAGCCGCCCGTGAACATGAAGCAGGAAGTCCTCGGTGGTGCGGAACTTGTTCTCCGGTGAATCATCGAGCGAGTTGATATACGCGGCTTCCGCCACGATCGGGTAGAGGGGATACGCATAGAGCCGAAGGGCATCCAGCTGCGCGTCGAAGAGCCACTCCCGGTACTCATCGAAATCCTGCCGCCCCGCCTGGATCGCCACCGGCGCCCCGGCGATGTCCCTCCAAAGGGCGAACGCCTCGTAAACATGCACCGCCGGTTCCTTGTGTCGATCGCGAAGCGGAGCGTCGTTGACAATCGATTCGGTCCGGGAGCGAAACTTGGCGAAGGCGCTCAGTCCTGATGGTCCAATCGCGGCGAACTCCAGCTTGAATTGCGGTTCCACGCCGCTGTAGTTGTCCGAAGCCGAATCGCCGATTGTGTAGTCATTCTCCCAACGCTGGATGACCCCCGCTTTGCCCCGTGACCATAACCCCTCCCGA
>JBFMFQ010000203.1:0-5727 GCA_040752075.1 Candidatus Zixiibacteriota bacterium
CGGCTGGAGCAGCCCCAGCCGCCGGACATGCAAGGCGCCAAGCTGCGAAAACTGAAGAAGGCGACGTCGGACTTTGAGGCCCTCTTTCTGACTCACCTGCTCAAGCCGCTGGAAAAGTCGCTTTCCCAGTCCTCCGGCGGGCAGAGTCTCGGGGGGGATGTGATGTTCGGAGTCGCGATCACCAAGATGGCCGAATCCATCGCCCAGAAGGGCGGCCTGGGGCTGGGTGATGTTCTCTACAAATCGATGGAGCCGAAAGTCCTCGCGGAGATGAACCCGCCGCCGGAGAACTCCGGATCCGCCGGTGACGAGAAGCAAGAAGCGGAGCCGATCCCGCTGGAGAAGCCGGCGGCCAAACTGATGCCGTTGCCCGGCGGTTCCCGGGTGATTCCATTATCCGGTGGATTGGCGCCGCAAAAAACCGATAAGACAGAGTAGGGCAGAAGCATAAACCGCGTTCCGGCTGTCCGGAACATCGACAGGTAGCAATCGTGACCCCAACCGTTGAACAACTGGTCGCCGTGGTGGCGGAGGAAGCCGAACACTGCGAACGCCTTCTTGGTCTCATGAAACGCCAGCAGGAACACCTTGTGTCCGGCGACACCGGCGCCATCGAGATCAATGTCCGCGAGCAGGAAATGGCCCTGCGGCGTTCGCATGACCTCGAGCGGCGCCGTCAGCGCCTGGTCGATGCCATCGCGCAGGAGCAGGGAATGGGCGGGGAGAAGCCCGACCTGGCGCGCATCATCGCCACGGTGTCCAATGACTATGGACGGCGTCTGACCGAACTGCGGACTTCCATGAAGAAGTCCATCGAACGCCTGAGCAAGACCAAAGAGCAAAACCGCATGCTGATCGAGCAGTCGCTCGGCAACATCAATGAGTTCATTCGCCTGATCGCGGCGGCCAATGGACCGTCGCCCGAATACACCCCGGGACACCGGGTGGCGGCGACATCGATGCCGCTGTCGGTCAACCGGGTGGGCTGAACCGGAAAGCGGGACAAATCGCATGGCGGGAATCTTTCAGGGACTGGAGCTGGCCAAACGCGCGTTGTTGTCGCACCAGTATGCGCTGACCACCGCGGGGCACAACATCGCCAACGCCGGCACGCCGGGGTATTCGCGTCAGCGCGTGGACCTGGTCGCCACCGATCCCTTCCAGGACGCCATCGCCCAGTACGGGACCGGTGTCAAAATCGACAACGTCCGTCACATCCGCGATGCCTTTCTCACCGCCCAGTACCGGCAGGGGTCGGACCAGCTCGGACGCTGGTCGCAGTTGAACACCGCGCTGCAGGAGGTCGAGAACATCTTTCTCGAGCCCTCCGACACGGGTTTCAATGCCGCGTTGACCAAGTTCTTCGACGCCTGGCACACATTGGCGCAAAACCCGGAATCGTCGGCCAGCCGCGCCGCGGTGCGCGACCAGGCCGAGGTGGTGACCAGCGCCTTCCACCAGATGAGCGCCCGCCTGGACACGCTGGGGCGTTCGCTGGATAAGGACATCGCCGGACGGGTGCAGTACATCAACGGTATCGCGAGCGATTTGGCGCGCCTGAACCAGGAAATCGCCCGCAGCGAGATCGGCGGTTCGATGGCCAATGACCTGCGCGACCGCCGCGACTATCTCATTGATGAACTGAGCAAGAACGTCAACGTGACCGTGCTGGAAGAAAGAAACGGCATCACGCGCATATTCATCGGCTCGATGGAGCTGGTCGAGAATTCCTCCTACTCGCCGTTGACCGCGACCACCACCGGGACCGGCACCCAGACCCGGACATCGCTCCTGTGGCAGGGCACTCAAGTGCCGATCAGCTTCGCCGGGGGCGAGCTGGCGGGTTTGCTTGAAGCACGCGATGAGTTAATCCCTGAATATCAGCAACAACTGGACACACTCGCCGCGACCTTTGTGGAGCAGGTCAACGCCGTTCACTCAACCGGCTACGCGCTCGACGGCCAATCCGGCTACATGTTCTTCGATCCCACCCGCCGCAGCGCGCGCGACATTTCGTTGTCGATTCGCATCACCGAGAGCTTGAACAACATCGCGGCCTCACAGTCAGGCGGCCCGGGCGACAACTCCAATGCGATTGCCATCGCCAATCTCCAGAATTCGCTGGTCATGACCAACAACACGACGACCTTCAACGAGTTCTTCGCCCAGATCGTCGGCACCGTGGGCATCCGCTCGGCGGAGTCCGGCGACGCCATGACCAATGCCGATCTGGTCTTGCAGCAAATCGAGGCCAACCGTCAGAGCGTGCAGGGTGTCTCCCTCGACGAGGAAATGGCGAATCTGATCAAGGCGCAGCACGCCTATGATGCCGCCGCGAAAGTCGTTGCGACGCTGGACTCGGCCCTGAACACCCTGATCAACGACATGGGCGTCGGCAGATAGTTAACAAATCCGACAACAAGCCCCCTCTGAAGCCCGGCCAGTAGTCGGCAGGTGCCGTATGGTGGGTGCTCGCACACACCACACGTGCGGGGGGCCACCCCCACAATCCACCGTTCCCGACAATATCACTCCCATTTACCGCACTCCATTAATCCCATTATTCCCATTACTCCCACCACCTGGAAAATACTGGTCCGATTACTCTTGACAAGATGACCGCTGCCGGCCATCTTACCAGCGTCCATCAACGTCCGGCGCCTGCCCGCTTTGGCCATAAGCGGGGATTGCGCATGGGCCGACCGATTCCGCCGGACGGGGGAGGACAGGATGATTGGCCTCGGGAACTGGAAGACATCGGCAACTCACATGCTCGTTATCGCCATCGCGGCGGGGGCGGGCTGGCTGGCGTCCGGAGCGCTCATCCCCGTAACACATGAGGCCTCAAGCAGTTCCCCCCCCTCGACTCTGAATTCGCCCGAAATCAAGGTGCTTCTGGAGCGAAAACTGGATGGACTCCACAAAGGGGATGAGCTCCCTGAGGTGCCGCTATGGACCATCGATGGCGGCGACCCTGTCCTTTTGGCAGACCTCCTGGCAGGTGGCGGGGGATTCATCCTGATCCGGCCTCGTTGCACCGCTTGCTTGGATGCGCTCGCCGATCTCGCAAATCGGACCAATCAAGTAGCATTACCAATAGTCGTCATCATCGATGATCCGGCAGGAATCGACGCCTGGCGGGAAAGCGACATCGCCGCTCGAATCCGCCTGCCAGTGTACTGCGACTGGGAGGGGCGGCTGACGAGGGATCATCACGTCTTGGCCTCGATGGGGTGGTTCAGAGTGGACCGGGATGGTCGCGTTTCCGACTTCGATCTGACGTTGGAGCCGAGGTCATTGGATTGGGAGCGACTTTTGACAGAATAGACCTCTCGAGAGGGGAATCGCCAACCTAATCACACGTAACTATGAGGAGGTACGAAATGAATGGATTCAGGCGCCACGGGACGTTGGCGCTCCTTGCGCTTGTCGCGTTCCTGGCTTCGCTTGCCGTGGGCGTGGTGTACAACACGACCGCCATTGCCGATCCAGGACCGGATGGACCCGCACCCTGCGTGAGCGGTTCATGCGATTGCAAGATGTGGTGCCCATCTGCCCACAGGGAACTGTGCTGGGGGCTCAAAGTCGGACCGGAGTGCATCGCTCTTTGTATTCCGGACCCATCGCAGTTCTGTGACATCGAATGACCGTAGGTCGTTAGCGCAGTCGGGTCTGCAGGCCCGGCTGCGCACCCTTTGTGCGGGAGACGAGACCACCAGTGTATCCTCGCAGACGCGGAGAGAGAAGCGCCCGACACCCGTATCTGAGAAGTGACACTATGTCAGCATGTCCATTCGGACGCTGTTGCCTTCAATCCTCTTTGGCCTTGCGAGCTGCATTGATCGCATGTGTGGTGACTTTTGCCCCGGATCCGCCAGTGCCCACCCGCGCCGAAGTCTTACCCGAATCCCGCGTGCTCGCTGTGAACGACATTTGGGTCACAGTCTCGAGTTTTGGGCTCATAGGGTCGCAGCACAATGGGGAGGGGTTCGGCCCACAGCCGTCGGACGATCTCAGACGGCTGGGAATTACTTGGACTCCTTCATTTGAGTTCCCCCCGCTGTCGCGCAACGACTACCTCTACTGGGCTGGAATGGAAATCGGAGCCGTCCGACGATTTGATACGCTGGTGTCCGACGGAGATGAATTTTACCCGCTAACAGGATTCCGTGAGTTCTCGGCACTAAAGGGGCATCGCGGCTATTCACCGGATGCGGTGGCTGACCAGGAGCTCATCGTGACCATCTCCGATACGTCCTGGGGTTCAATCAGATACAATCGCGACAATCTTGACAACCGCCCACATATCCCTCTCGAACTGGAGGTCCGTTTCAGGATTCTCGGCTGGGCGTCGCCGTTCGCCCGGCGCTTTTTACTCGTCGACTACCTAATCACAAACCGCTCGAGCTCCATTTTGAACTCGGCTCGCATTGGGTTCTGGGTGGACCCGACCATCAGAAATGATCTGACTGACGACACTTACGTCGCTGAAATCTGTGGCTTGGTTCATACGACACCTGGCGTTGTCCACGCGACTCTGGACACTGTGGACGTGGCATGGTTCACTGACAATGACGGTGATCCCTTTCGTGGAGCTTATCGCGCAGAGAGTCCGACAGGGGTTCTTGCGATGCGTATCCTGCGTCCGATCAAAGCAAAGTGCCTGAGCTTTAATTGGGCCGCTCAGGTCGGATCAAGCGAATCCGGACTCGGCAGCTGGGGGCCTCGCCTCAGGAGGGACATTGCAGGCTTCGCGGGTTCCTTGGGTGGCTACCCCGGGGATCGCGGGGTGTTTCGTCAGCTGGGTAATTGTGAGCTTGACTTTGATCAGGTCTTCGCCGCTACCGACAAGACACTGCAAGGGTGGAGCCCGCCGCCTTCCCAAGAGTGGTTGGCCGAAGCGATTGCAGGCGGAGCGGAGGCCGGGGGCGAGCTCTCCGTCGCCCTCGACTCCCCCCTCCTCCCCGGCGACTCGATCCCGTTCACCGTGGCGATGATCGCGGGATTCGACTTTCACCGCAAACCCGACAACTTCGCGCGCAACTTCGATCCCGACAACCCCCAGCCCTACCTCGACAACCTCGACTTCACCGATCTCATCAACAACGCCCGCTGGGCCGACTGGGTCTTCGATAATCCCGGTGTCGACACCGACGGCGACGGCTACAGGGGACCGTACCACCTCGTCAATTGCAAGGGGGAAGCGTGTGACACCGTCTTCTACCGGGGCGATGGTGTCCCCGACTTCCGCGCCCCGTACATCCCGCCGCCCCCGCCCGCCTTCACGCTCACCAGCCGGCCTGGTGCGATCACCCTGCGCTGGGAGGGCGCCTACTCCGAGCTGGCGATTGATCCGCTCTCGGGACGGCGCGACTGCGAGGGGTTCCGCATCTACACCGGCAAGTTCGACCGCGATGACCTCTACTCGATGGTCGCCTCCTGGGATGTCGAGGACTACAAGCGCTTCGCCTACAAGTCGGATGAGGCAAAGTGGGAACAAATCTCATTTCCCGCCACGGTCGAGCAGTGGCAGGAGACAATCGGCGACAATCAATTCGATCCCCGCGATTACACCGTGCCGTCATTCGAGCAGGCGTACATCGACACGGTGACCGACACGGTGCGCAATGCCACCGGCGAGATCATCCGCATCACCCGGCAGGAGCGACTCTCGTACTGGGAGCGGGAAGACTACAACAGGAGCAATGAGTATTTCGAAAACGACGT
>JBFMFQ010000204.1:0-5687 GCA_040752075.1 Candidatus Zixiibacteriota bacterium
GGGAGGGATAGGACTAATGGGACTTATGGCGATTTAGAGGATGATCAACTCCGCACGCAGGGCTCCCGCCTGCTTCAGCGCCTGGAAAATCGCGATGATGTCGCGCGGTGTCGCGCCGATGGCATTCAGGCTCTGCGCCACATCCTGGATATTGCTCGATGCCGGCAGGTAGACCACCTGCGCATCGCTGTCGGTGACCGTGATGTCCTGCTGGGTCGTGCTGACTGTTTCGCCATTCTCCGACAGTGGCGCGGGCTGGCTGATCACCGGTGTCGAGGAGATCTGCACCGTGATGCCGCCGTGCGCCACCGCCACGGGGGCGATGGTCACGTACTCGCCGGCCACGATCGTGCCGGTTTTCTCGTTGATGACCACACGCGCCGCGGCATCCGGGGTGATGTCCACCGCTTCGAGTTCGCTGATGAATTGCGCGCGTCCCTGCGTGTCGCTGTATCCGGGGGGGATTTCGATTCGCACGACCGAGGGTTGACGGGCCTCGGCATGGCTGCCCCACTTGGAGGCGACCGCATCGGCGATGCGCCTTGCGGTGGTCCAATCGGGATCATGCAGGACCAATTCCAGAAACGCCGGATCCTCGGGCAGCTGGTACATCGGGGTTTCGAGAATGGCGCCGCTCGGGACACGTCCGACGAGATTGTAGTTGCTGGACACGCTGGCGCCGCCGCCGGCCTCCACCGCGAAACCACCGGTGGACACCGGGCCCTGGCACATGGCATGCACGGTCCCGTCCAGCGCCGCCAGGGGCGTAAGCAACAGCGTGCCGCCGCGCAGGCTCTTGGCATCGCCCATCGACGATACGGTGACATCGAAGCGCTCGCCGCGCACCATCGATTGGGTGAGCGATGCGGTCACCATCACCGCCGCGACATTCTTCACCTTGACCTGCTCGGGATCGACCGTGATGCCCATCCGCCGCAGCATGCTCGAAAGCGTCTGCACGGTGAACTCAGTTCCCTGTCCGTCGCCGGTGCCCTGCAGACCCACCACGAGACCGTAGCCGAAAAGCGGGGTGTTCCCCGGCCCGGCAACATGGGTGATGTCCTTCAAACGCGCGGCCTGCGCGCCGCCGGCGAGGAAGATAATCAGGGCCGCGGTCAGGCCGGTCAGAACGGCCGCTCTCCTGGTGTGAATCCGATTCACGTTCGGTTGTCCTTTCCGTGGACAGCGCACATTAGAACACCCAGTTCAAGAAGCGAATGATCCATCCCGGCTTGCCGCCGTTGGCCGCAGCGCCCTTGCCACGGTAGGTGATCTGCGCATCGGCAATCTGGTACGAGTAGATCGAGTTTTCCGGGGAGACATCTTCGGAGCGCACCACGCCGGTCAGTGTCAGCATCTCCTTGTCGGAGTTGATGCCGATCATGCGTGTGCCTTCGATGACGAGGTCGCCATTCGGACGCACACCCGCGACCTGCACGGTCATCTGCGCACGCAGTTGTCCCGAACGGGCGGTCCCGCCCTGGTTGTTCGACGAGTTGGATGATGTTCCGCTGGCGCCGAACAGGGGAATCATGTCGAGGGAGCCGAACCCGGGGCCGGCATCGAGATCGAACTGGCTGCTCTTTTTCACATCGGTCTTCACGACGTTTTGCGCCGATGCCGACTCGACAATGAGAACCGTGATGAGATCGCCGACTTTTTGGGCGCGCATGTCGGTGTACAACGATGCCGACCGCATGTTGGCGAACTGTTGGGCCGTCGCGATGGCGGCCATGCCGACGACGAGCGACGCCATGATTGCCAGTGTCACGACGCTTCTGTTTTTCGACACGAACTGCATATCTCCCCCTCTCAGATCCATCTGAGTCATGGCACCGGTGTCACGGTGCCGGCATCGACGACCACCGCGCGCAGGATGCGGTTGGCCCATTCGGCCTTCACCGAGATTTCCTGGTTTTTGTAGCCGTCCTCCAGCGCCACCGCCATCCCGGTCACGCTCACGCCGTTGGCCGCCTTGGCCATGGTGATCCGGTCGCCGCGGCTGACCAGCGGAACATCCGCCAGCCAGCGGCTCTCGACAATGGTGCCGTGATTGATCGTACGCGTGGTTCTGCGGCCCAGGACCGAATCCGATTCGGTCTGGATCCATGCAACCAGGTTGGTGATGTCGACCCGCTCGCGTCGCAGATCACCCGCGTGCAGGATATCATGCCGATTGAGACGCCGCGTGGTGACCAGCGCATCCTCGAAGACCTTCACGCGGATCGGGGCGGAGATTCGCGCTAGCGTCTCCCCGTCTTTCGCAAACGTGACCTTGAGGGTGACCGCACCGATGGCGTCGTCATAATCGGGCACCTGCGCCACCACCCGGTCGGCTGCCGCCGCGGCCTCGGGCAGGTGCGCGGTGTGAATGGTGATTTCGAGCTTTTCGGCCGGGAATCCGTTGCGTTCGGAGACAGATTGGATGACGGCTTCTTTCAACCGCGCATCCAGATCTTCTCCCGCAACGGCCGAGTCCGTAGCGAGGGCAGCAATCAGGAGAAGGAGAATTCCCGTGAAGAGTCGAGCACTCACCTGCTACCTCTTCAATTCGTTGGCGATACGCGACATTTCATCCGATGTCTGGATCGCCTTGCCGTTGATCTCGTAGGCGCGCTGGGCGATGATCATGTTGACCATCTCGTCAACCACTTCCACATTGGCCATTTCGAGATAACCCTGCGCCAATTGACCGAAACCGTTTTCGGATGGCGTGCCCAGGATGGCATCGCCGGAGGAGGCGGTCGCGACAAAGAGATTATGTCCGAGCGCCTGCAGGCCGGCCGGGTTGAGGAACTTCGCGAGTTCGATCTGTCCGATTTCCTGCGGCTCGGTCTGGCCCGGCAGGGTCACCTGCACACGGCCATCGATGCCCACCGAAATCCCCTCGGTGTCCTGCGGGATGGTGATTTCCGGGCTCAGGAAGAACCCATCAGAGGTCACCACACGGCCGTCGCCGGAGAGTTTGAATGCTCCATCGCGGGAGTAGGCCAGTGTCCCATCGGGCATTGTGATCTGGAAAAAGCCGTTGCCCTGGACCGCAATGTCCAGCGGGTTGTCGGTCATGTTCAAATCGCCGGTGGAAAATGTGCGCACCGTGGCAATCGGCTTGGAACCGTAGCCGACTTCAAGATTGACCGGCACGACATTCTGGGCGGCGACATTCGTGCCGGCGCGGCGTACGTTTTCGTAAAGGACATCCTGGAACTCGACCTTGGACTTTTTGAACCCGGTCGTGTTCACGTTCGCCAGGTTGTTGGCAATCGTGTCGATGTTCATCTGCTGGGCGACCATGCCCGAGGCAGCGGTTCGCAGCGCCTTGATCATTTCATATCTCCTTCAGCACAATGGCCGGCTAGCGGACACGGCCGAGGTCATTGACCACCCGCCCCAGAAGATCGTCTTGGGCGTGGATGGCCTTCTGATCGGCCTCGTACAGGCGGAACGTGGAGATCATCTCCACCATCTCCTGGATCACGTTTACATTGGATGATTCGAGAAATCCCTGCCGAATCGAGGAGGCCGTATCGGGCCGCGGCTGGACTCCCGGCGCGCCGATGCTGAACATCCCGGAGCCGGAGCGAACCAGCGAGCTGGTGTCGGCGAACTGGACAACGCGCAGTTTGCCGATGGCCTGCCCCTCCACCGCGACTGTTCCGGAAGCGCCGACTTCAACCGAACCCGGCGGCAGAGTGATGACTCCGTCTTCGCCCATGACCGGGTTTCCGTCCATGGTTGTGAGCACACCTTCCGGATTCACAGTGAAGTGTCCGTTGCGTGTGTACTGCGGACCCTGCGGCGTGTTGATGACAAAGAACCCGTCGCCGGCAATCGCGAGATCGTACGGATTGTCCGTGCGATCCATCGAGCCGGAAGCGAAGTCGATGGCGAGGCCGATCCTTTGCGGGACTTGCCAATCGGCGGCTTGGGCGCCAGCCTGCGCACGCGCCAGTTGCTCGACAAACACACGGTCGCGTTTGAAACCCGCGCTCCCGGCATTGGCGAGGTTGTTGGCAATCGCCTCCTGCTTTTTAAGCTGGGGCAGCATTCCGGTGGCGGCGGCTGAGATTCCTTTTAGCACGTAGTACCTCCACGCTGCCTGCAAGCAATGTGCATGCCGTTGGACCGGATAGCGGGGCCCGGTTCGCATGGGATCGACTGAACCAGTTATCGAGTAATGGGTTGAACGGGATTCGCGGATGTTCTTGCTGAGTCTTTCCGATCGCCGCAAACGCCGCCATTCCGAAAACACGGAGAATCGGTTCGATGAGATGCGGAAGTATTTTCCGGGGTGGGGGCTGCCAGTGGTGTGCAGGTGTCATGCTCGCCCTTGGCGAGCGCGCGGACAGGAAGGGCGCGTTGAAAAGCCCGCCTCGTTCGGGCGGCCGAAACGGCTCGGAACCGGATTGCTTCGTCTCCCGCTGCGGCTCCGCCGCGCGGGATCCTCGCAATGACTTGGACTTGCTCGTCATTGCGAGCGAAGCGAAGCAATCCCGACCCAAGCCGGTCAACTCCCAGTCAGCGAGCTTTTTCAACAGGGCCAGGAATGTCTGCGCCACTGACACGCTGGTCAGTGTCGGTGGCCGGGTCACAGGGTGACAGGAGGGGCGGGCTTTGACTTCCGGCGGCGAAGCGTGTAGTTTCGCGCCCGTGGGGACCTGGTCGCACTTCTTCAATCTCGAAAGCCGTGCGCTACCCGCGGGGGTGTTCGCGCTTGAGGAACTCTCCTCCCCGCGTCTGTCGGAGTTGGCCGCCGACAACGCGGTGGTTATTCTGCCGATCAGCCCGCTTGAGGAGCATGGGCCGCATCTGCCGCTGGGCACCGATGCGATCCACGCGGCCTACTTCGCGCGGTTGTCGGCGGGAATCATCCGCGAGTTGGAACCGAACACGCCCGTCATCCTCGCGCCGCTCATTCCGATCGGCACCCATGTCTACCGGTTCATGGGATCAATCTTCATCCGACAGCGGGCTATCCGCGACCTGGTCATCGACTACGGCAGATCGCTTGCAAAAACCGGCTTCAAGCGGTTCCTGATTGTTTCCGCGCATGGCGGGCCCGGGCACATGGTCGCGCTGGATGAGGCGGCGGCATATCTCTGTGCTCGGAATCTCTACACGGTCTCCCTCACTTCGCGCCTGATCTTCGACATGTTGTCGGGGAAGTTCGTCGATGCGGTCAGCGCCGCCCTGCCCACTCCCCTGACGGAGGATGAGCGGCGGGCGTTTTCGATGGACTATCACGCCGGCTGGTTCGAAACCGCGATGATGCTGTATTTGCGCCCGGAGCTGGTCGATCCGGCGCATAAGGACTTGCCCGATGCGCTCGTTCCACGCTGGAAGTTGCGTCCGAAGACTCCGTTGAAACCGCCCGCCGGACAGGGCTACCTCGGAGCGCCGGGACGGGCGAATGTGGAGTTCGCGACCGCGTGCATGCGGGTGTTGCGCGATCAGGCGAAGATCGTCATCGCCGAATTCCTGCGGGCGGATGCTCCACCCGCCAAGTTCCGGTCACCGTTGTATAGGATTCCCCTGTTCCGCACTAATCGGTGGGTCTGGGCGGGGATTGCGATTGCGATTGCGGTGATGGTCTTGCGGGCACTGCTGTAGCGCAATTCCGAGTTTCGGGAACGCTTTCTGACGCATTAATCCCCTGTGTGGCCCTGACCTTGGTCAGGGTGTCCCTC
>JBFMFQ010000205.1:0-5685 GCA_040752075.1 Candidatus Zixiibacteriota bacterium
TCCACCGGAACTGTGGTGAATGTCAGCTACGGCGCCTCGGGAACACTGGCGCAACAGATTCGCGCCGGAGCCCAGGTTGATCTCTTCCTGTCGGCGGACACGGCCTGGATCGAGCGTCTCGCGGCCGATGACAATCGCCGGATCGCGGCATGGTGGCCGTTTCTCGGCAATCGCCTCGCCGTTTTCACTCATGTCGAAAACGAATTCGAACTGGGCAAACTGGATGACCTTCTCGCGCTGCGATTCCAGCGCATCGCCATCGCCGATCCCGGATCGGCGCCGGTGGGCCGCTACGCGCAAGGGGCGCTCCGGACGGAGGGAATCGAAGACTCGCTCTCAAGCCGTCTGGTCTATGCCGAAAACGCCACAGCGGTCGTCTCCACGGTCCGCGCGCACCTGGCCGATGCGGGAATCGCCTACACCACCGACGTGGCAGGCAGACAGGACATCGCGCTTCGCTTTCTGGTGCCGGAGACGCATCACCCACCCATCATCTACGGGCTCGCGATTCTGAACACAGCCCATCCGGCGGCCAAGAGACTCGCAGAGCTCCTGCGGTCGTCAGCCTCGCAAAGAGTGTTCGCCTCGGCGGGATTCACGCCGCTGGACAGCGCGGTCATGGTGGAGTCGCCCCAATGAACGCCTCGGACTGGCAAGCCATCCGGCTCTCCCTTTTGGTCGCGATCGGCGCGGTCCTGTGGATCGCGATTCCGGGCATTGCCGTGGGGTGGATGCTCGGCCGCTCCAAATTGCGCGCGCGCCCGCTTTGGGAGACACTGGTCGCGTTGCCGCTCGTTTTGCCGCCAGTGGTCTCCGGGTTGATCGTTTTGGTCTTAGCTTCGCCTCGTGGGCCGCTTGGCTGGCTGTGGACTGATGTGATCGGCGGATCGCCGGCATTTACTCCCTATGGCGCCATCATCGCCTCCGGAATTGTCGCTTTCCCCCTCTTGGCGCGTACCGCTGCCACCGGGTTTGCGGCCCTTGACCGCCGCCTTCTGGAGGTGGCGGCGGGCTTCGGCGCAGGCCGGTTGATGATGGCAAGGGAAGTCATCTGGCCGCAGGCACGCGGCGCGATCCTGTCGGGGCTGATCCTCGCCTTCGGACGGGCGCTGGGCGAATTCGGCGCGACCGTGATCGTGGCGGGCAACATTCCGGGCCTGACTCAGACCATTCCATTGGCGATATATCAGAAGGTCCAGATCGGCGATGATGCCGCGGCCCTGCGTTTGACCCTGATTGCCATCATGCTCGCGCTCGTCACCGTGGGCTGGGCCACCGCGCTTTTAAATTGCCGGCGACCGTCGCCGATTCAGCCCAATTGAGGGGGAGTCGATCTGACTAATATGGGACGGCTCGATGGTGTCAAAGTCCTGGTCACCGGGGCGGGGGGATTCATTGGCTCGCACCTGACCGAGCGCCTTCTCTCTCTTGGCGCGCAGGTTCGCGCCTTCCTCCGCTACGACTCGCAAAACCGTCTCGGGCACCTTGGTGAACTTTCGTCCGATGCGCTCGGCGCCATCGAGATTGTGCGCGGCGATCTGAAGGATCCCGAGGCGGTGCACGCCGCCGTCAGCGGCTGTGAGATTGTCTTTCACCTCGGCGCGCTCATCGCCATTCCGTTTTCCTACCGTAACCCGACCGATTATGTGCAGACCAATGTGGTCGGCACGCTTCACGTCTTGAACGCCTGCCGTTCCCACGGGGTCCGCCGCCTGATTCAGACCTCGACATCGGAGGTTTACGGCACCGCGCAGTTTGTGCCGATCACGACAGCGCACCCGCGCTACGGGCAGTCGCCCTACGCGGCCTCGAAGATCGCCGCGGATGCGCTCGCCGAATCGTACGCCTGCGCCTTTGATCTGCCGGTCATCATCCTGCGCCCGTTTAACACCTACGGGCCGCGTCAATCGCCGCGTGCGGTGATCCCGACCATCGTGGCGCAGGCGCTCACCGGCGATGTGGTGCGGCTCGGATCGACACATCCGACACGCGACTTCCTGTATGTTGCGGACACGGCCTCGGGGTTTGCCGCCGCGGCCACCGCGCCGGACCTCGCCCCGGGCAGCCAATGGCAAATTGGCACCGGGATCGAGACCTCAATCGGCGATGTGGTGAAGACCGTTGGTGATTTGCTGGGCCGGGAACTGCGGGTCGAAAGCGAGGATCAGCGGGTGAGGCCGGATGCGTCGGAAGTCGAACGGCTGGTCTGCGATCCCTCGGACTCCATGAAGCGTCTGAATTGGTCCGCCCAAACCTCCCTGCGCGAAGGCTTGTCGCGGGTCATCGAATGGATGCGAGACCGGAAGATCCCCGATCCGCACCACTACGTCACGTGATTATCTCCCCAATCGAGTCCCACGCGCACCTCTGTGGGCGGCGTCGGTTGTGGGGGCACGGCTTGTCGCAGATCCCGTCGTCCTTCGTCCTCAACCTCCGGCGTTACTTCCTGCTTTCGCCTTCGGCCTCTTCGTCCCGCCGGGTGAATTCGTAAACCGTGCCATCGACACTGACCGCGTACACCTGGCTCATCTGTTCACCGCGCCCGGGACCGAACGCGGTCGAGACAACCTTGCTCGGGATCGTCTTGAGGATGACCTTGTCCCACTCACGGCTGCTGAAATTGAATTCGAAGAGGCAGAAATCCTCGCCGCTCATGGCGAAGAACTCGTTGAACCGACGCTGCGGACCCTTGCCGATGACCAGGGTCGAGCCGCCCGCGACCGGAATCCGCGCGTCTTCGTCGGTGGTGCGTCCAAAGAACAGATACCGAAACAGGCCGTCCTGGCCCGAGTAGTAAACCGCGATGTCCTTCATGGTGGGATCGGCCGATGCCGCCATGTCCAGCGCGCCGGCGGGCATGGTCGCCCAGGGCGTGCCCTTCCAGTGGCCGGTCGAATCCTGCAGCCACTTGTGGATCACACCCGAGGAACCGGATGTGATGGCCACCACCCCGTCACGGCCGTAGTCGAAGCATACCTCCGATGTCCCGCCCGGAACGTCCGGCAATGGACGGGTCACCCACTTGTCCGTCTCGGTGAGCCAGAGATTCGTCACACTGCCTTTGGCATCGACGGCAAACACCTGCGAGACACCGGCGAGACCGGGGTCGGTGCCCTGCATGTTCATCACCGGTCCCGTGACCTTCGCGATCTCGACGGTGATCCATCCCAGCTCTCCGCGGCTCAATTCCAGCACACGCCCGCTCTTTGTCCCGATGTAAACTCGCCAGACACGGTCCATGTGGGGCGCCGCCGTACACAAAGCGGAGATCGGTTCATCGACCCTCATGGTCCGGACGGTGGTCCACCCATTGCCAGTGTGTTTCAATTCGGCGACACGGCCGGTCGAATCGGCAACGATCAGGCTGCCGGCATCCGGCTGGCTGGCTGGACACGTGGCCACCGCCACGACCGGACTCACCCCGCTGGCGACAGTCCCGGCGGGATCCCAGAACTTGCTCAATGCCTTGTAGGGCGCCACGGGGGGGGTAGCCTGCAATAGTGGCCAGAACAGCGCGAGCGAGACCAGTAGGTTCAGCATGGACCGACAGTCCTCCGAGTTGAGATCGTCATGGGCCCGGTTGGCGGGGGATTTCCCGCGCGGTACCCGTTATACACAATCTTTCCGATGCGCGCACCGCGTGGCTCGACCGCACACGTAGGGCGGATGCCCTTATTGACCACTGCCACGTCCAGCCTCGCGAGCTGGATTAACATCGCCCCGCCCTCCGTTTCGCCCTGGCATCCGCCGCTCTCCCGGCACTGCGGCGGGTGCCTTGGCGCGGCACACCTCCCCGGCCCGGCCAGCCATTCGTCCATGGAAAGGACATGCGCCCAACCGAGGGCACCCGCCCTACGTTTCGCTGTCCTTATCGTCCTTTTTCGATGCGAACGACTTGATCGTTGCCAGGACATCGGGCGCCGCTTCCATTACCTTTTCAAATGCGCCCTTCTGCCTGGCGGTCACCAGAGACACTTTGTCTTTGTCCAGGACAAGGAAGGCCACCGGATCGATCACCGCGCCACCGCCGCCGCCGCCGCCAAAACGCGGACCCTTGCCGGATTGCGTGTCTTCCCCACCGCCGGCGCCGAACCCGACCGTGATCCGTGTCACGGGGATGACCGTGCGGTCGCCCGCCTGCACCGGCTGGCCGACCACCGTCTCCGATTTTGCAATCGCCTTCAGTTCCCCGATAATCCCCTGCAGGAGATCCATGATATTGTTACTGGCCACAACTCCTCCCTTATGAACTCCAAGCCCTTCTCATCTTCCACAATCCGCCCCAAGGCAACGATCCCACGGCATGAAGAAAGTGCCACACCGGCACGATCGGAATCAGCCGCAAGCGGATGTCCGCATTCATCGCGAACACTGTACGGCTGAAATCCGGCTGAAACGAGACTGTCCACCGGGGAAGGAATGTCCCGATGGCCGGCCAGAATGCATGCACGTACCCGGTGGCCATTCCAGTGTATGCCGGATCGCCCAGTCCGAACCGGACATCAACCCGACCCTCTTCTACGGTCCACGAGCGCAAGATTCGCCAGACCATACGCACGATAACCCGCAGGACACGGCGCCAGACCGGGCGATTGGCCCAGATCACGGCCCAGTCGGTCTCCCCTGTTTGTCGTCCCTTCGGTGTCGCGGATGGGCGATCATCCCGGGGCATGGCGAAGTCGCGCAGCATCTCCAGACGGCGCAACCCATAGGCGCCGAGCCGTTCGGCGAATGGCCCGAGGTCGCGGCGCCGGCGAATCCAGAGATAGCGCACAATCACGAATCCCCCCTCCGGACCGACCTGAACCCGGACACGGATGGGAACAAGCAGCGCCGCGATCAGGACGAGCACTGGCAGTATGATGAGCAAAGTGGTCATGATGATCCGGCGCCTGGGGACAACAGGGGTCTATGGGAACGACGCCCCAATATAAGAGTTATCGGCAGGATCGCCGAATCGTTCCGGAAACCCCTGATCTGATAGATACTTCCGGAGGAAACCCGACCGCCAATGTTTGATTTCCCGCTGAATCGGCCACCCATCCTGGCCGATACAATGGGATGAGGGCAAAACTGAGGGCGACAAGGGGATGGTGCGAATGATGCGGTCTTTCGGGGCAGTTCTGGTGCTGGCCGGCCTGATGCTGGCCGGGTGCGGCGGCGGCAAGATCACCGACGGAGACGACGGCAAATACACATTGGAAGTCATCGCCGAAAAGAACCTCGACTCCGGCGAGGACTACTTGTATGTCCGGTTTCTGCGCGACGGCGTGAAGGTGACCGACGGGTATGTCAAAGTCGACGGCGACTCCCTCACACTGAGCGCCTCGGGGCAGGCCTCCCGCACCTACGCGGGCAGCCACTTCACCCACTCGGCGGATGTCGTGGTCTCGGCGGCCGATCCGGACAATGACTTCTCCTTTCAGGGGACCGTGCGCATGCCCAGTTCGTTCGCCATCACCGAGATCACCTCGCCGGCGAACCGGATCTGGCGGCCCAACACGGGGAATGTCTCACTGGAATGGCAACTGGCTTCATCGGTGACCGGCTACTTTATCTCCGTCAGCCCCGCTACCACCTCCGCCCCCGGACTGACCGAATTCGTCTCCGGCGGACAGCACACTTTCTCGCCGCAGGTGGCGTTTTACGATCCGATCACCGACGAACTGGTCCCTGACGTTTACT
>JBFMFQ010000206.1:0-5302 GCA_040752075.1 Candidatus Zixiibacteriota bacterium
CCCACGCGCGGCATCCGCACATCGACGAGAACAACCTCGAACGCGCAACGCTGCAACAGGTCGATCGCGGCCTCGCCCGAGTGCGCTTCGGTGGTCTCGTGCCCCTCGCTGTCCAGCAGCGCCTTGACCGATGCGGTCATGCGGGGCTCGTCATCGACCACCAGTATCCGGCCGATCCCGGTCATCTCCGGGGCCGCCTGAGTCTCGGGTTGCTCGTTGCGAACAACTGTCTTCATGCCCGGTTCCTATTCCCAGTCTTGAATGACCTCGACGTCGCTTCCTGAGTCACGTCCACACGGGGCAAGGTGATCCGGAAGACCGCGCCGCGCCCCGGTGGCTCCACATTGGCCGCGTCGATGGTTCCGCCGAATCCCTCGACGATGTTCCGGCTGATGAAAAGCCCCAGCCCTGTGCCGCGGCCGGACTCCTTGGTCGAGTAGAAGGCATCGAAGACATGATCCCGATCCCGTTCATCCAGCCCGGCCCCCTCATCCTGAATCTCGACCGTGACCGTGCGCGGCTCCTGCCGGGCGAGCACAGTGACCACTCCGCCGCGCGGCATGGCATCGCGCGCATTCAAGAGAATGTTGATGAAGACTTGCTTTAGCGAGTCCTGACGCCCGGCGACATAGGCCAGCGATTCCAACCCGTCGGTGCGGACCGTGATCCCCGTCTGCCTCATCACCGGCTCGACAAACTCGGCCACCTCCCGCACGATCTCGCCCAAGTCCACCGCCGATGGCCGCACCGACTCGGGCCGGAAGGCATCGAGCAACTGCCGGACGATCCGTGCAATTCGCTCGACCTCGGCGGCGACAGTTTCGAGGGCCTGGTGAACAGAAGCGTTCTCCGGGATCTCACGCCCGGCGATCTGCAGGTAATTGCGGATGATGCCCAGCGGGTTGTTGATCTCGTGCGCGATGGCCACCGAAAGGCGGCCGAGCGTCGCCATGCGTTCGCTCTGCGCGAGCCGTTCGCGCGCTTCGATCAGATCGTGGGCGAACTTCCGCTCGGACTCATAGAGAACCGCGTTGTCGATGGCCACCGACAGCTGGACAATGAGCAAATCCAGAAATCGAATGTCCGGCTCCGAGAATGGCTGTCCGTTGAGCTTTCCGGACAAAAAGAGCATCCCCCGCAGGCACTCGCGCCCGTGGAACGGGGCGACCAACTCGCAGCCGGTGTCGCGCAGCCGCGCAACTACCGGGATGCTCCCTCCGGTCTGTGAGTCAAGGTCGCCGAGTCGCACCGGCCTGTTCCTCTCGCACACCGCACGGGCGAATAGGGAGTCGGACCGAATCATCCACACTTCCTCCGGCACCCCGGCCCATCCCTTGCCACGCACGATGGAAAGGACTCCGCCGCTGTCCGGTCCCTGCAGGGAGACGGCGGCCGCGCCGACTCCCAACTGGCTAATGGCGGTGAAGATGATTCCGTCCAGAAGCGCGTTGGTGTCGAGCACCGCGCTGAACCGGCAGCCGATGTCAAAGATGGTGTTTAAGTCGAAGACCTGACGGAGCAGGTCCCGGCTGGATGTCTCACGAGCCGGATCCCGCAGCGCCAGCGGCGCCGCGCCGGCCGGATGCGCCTGGTGACCCGCGTCGGCGGTCGATCGGTATTTCACTCTGCCTTTGACCAATGCCTCGCATTGTGCCGCCCGTGCGGCACCCTCCTTTTCGTGTTATCGGCAGGAGCGGGCCAGGCAGGATTGGCGGCAACAAAAAAGCGCCCGGAATCGGGCGCTCTCGGAATCTCAAACCTTTTGCAGGCTAGACGCCATCGGTGGCGGGCGGCGTCTCGTGCGGGTTTTCCTCGCCCTGCTCTTCCAGACCCTGGTATTTCGAGGGGCACTTCACCAAAAGCCGCTCGGCATGGAAGACCCCGCCTTCGTAACGGCCATTGCACACCACCGACATGGCCTGGTCGAAATTCCCCGGCTTGACACCCTTGTAAGCGACCGGCAGCGTGTGCCCCGACTCGTCGCTGATCATGAAGTGCAAAGTCCCGGCTTCGAGGTCGTAACGCACCTGCTCCTTGTCGATCGTGCCCATGACCTGGCAGGCGCGGTCCAGTTCCTTTGCCTGCGCGAAGTCGACATAGGGTGTCATCGAACCCTGAAATGCGGTGAATCCGACCACACCGGAAACCACGATGACAACGAGTCCGACGATATAGCGCTTGTTCATGCCGAGGGCCCCCGACGGCTGATTTTGCGATCGATCCGCCACAGATACCAGGCGATTCCGCCCCAGGTGATGAGCACGGCGATCATGGCGGTGTAATTTGTATCCAAGTTTAGCCTCGTTCCTCCTCTATACGCGCCGTCTGAACCCCCAATTTGAGCATCCAGACATAGAGGCAGAGAAATCCGACAATCGAAGTGACAAAGAAGGTCGCCACCGTGGGCGACATGTTCGACCCGGCCTGCGATGACACGACGACCTGGTTGGCATCTTCATGCAGCGACTTGTACATTCGCGGCAGAACAAAAAACAGGAAGGGCGAAATGGCGCCGCCGAAGATCAGGTACACGGCCGAGAGTCGACGCCGTGCATCGGGTTGCACAATGGCTTGGCGCAGCGCGAAAAAAGCGCCATAGAACAGGATCAGCACGAAGAGGAATAGCTGACGCGGGTCCCAGTTCCAGTAGGCGCCCCAGGCCTGCTTGGCCCAGATCGCGCCGGTGATCATCGCCACCACCGAGAAGATCAGCCCCAATTCGGCGGAGGCGACCGAGATGTGATCGTGCTGGACCCGTCTCGTCCTCAGGTAGGCAATGGCGTATACCGCGGCCACCAGAAACGACACGAATGCGGTCTGGGCCATGGGGACATGGAAGTAGAAGATTCGTGAGGCAAGCGCGGCCTTGTAATTGCGTTGTACTGTTTGGCGGAGGTCGCCGCTGTCAATGGTGCCTTGGAGCTTTGTCCCGTCAGCAAACTCAAGAACTGGTGTGTGCCCAATGAGCGCACGCTTTGCCTCAGCGCCTCGTGTGACATCAATCTGTGTGACGTTGAGGGAATAGACTTGACCAAGGAGATCGAGGAACTCGCTGACCTGGGCGCACTCCCCGCAACCAGGCTCTGTGTAGAAGACTACATTGCATGGGCTCATGCTCGCCAAGGGCGGCGCCGTAACGAATGCCGCCACAATGACTACGGTGATGAGCAGGATTGCCGCGAGTTTGATGATGATCATGGCCACCTCTTACACACAGATCGGCCCGAAAATATCGCTAAATCAGTGAATTCCCCCAAGATGAATCCGGTTTCGCCGGTCCGATTTTGACAGCGCGGGCGCAGTTGGAAGTCATTGAAGCACAAAGGGTACCCCAAGCGAGGCGCCACGCCCGTAGGGGCGGGTCTGAGACCCGCCTCCGTGGGCATCCTTGCACCTTGGTCATCCCGAGCGGAGCGAGGGATATGCTTTTGCTCTCCCTTGGCGCACCCGAAAAAGCATATCCCTCACCCCGACATGAAGCCGTCGGGGTTCGGGATGACACCGAGGTGATACACCTGTGCTGGTCGAAGGGCGGGCATGGCAAGCCATGCCCCTACTCCCGCCAGACAAACGGAAACAAGAGCCACCCCGCCGCGGTCGAAACCCCGGCATAGGCGACCAACACGAGCATCCCATCGCCGACCTGCTCCGGTGTCCCGCCGCCGAAACAGACCTCGGTCACCCGAATCAGCACCACCAGCAGGGGAAGCAGAACAGGGAAGGAGAGGACCGAAAAGAGCGCGCCGCGCACCCCGGCCATGGCAATCAATGCGCCGATCAGGGTCGCGGTCGACACCAGCCCCACCGCCCCAAGCAGGCCGGTCGCTAGCCACAGTCCCCAGCGCTCGACACCGATGTTGAGCATCACGACAAACAGGGGCGTGAGCACAATCTGCAAAACCAGAAGGAGCGCCAGATTGAATCCCCACTTGCCGAAGAAGACCGCATCATCCGGCGCGGTGAGCTTGAGAAAAGTCGCCGTCTTGGTCTCGACTTCCTTCACGAAAGTCTGCGCCAGCGAGGACAGCGCCGAGAAGAAGACGATGATCCAGTAAAACACCGACGCATAGAGAGGGGAGAGGCCGGCGCCGCCAACGGCAAACGACATGGCGGTCAGCGTGACCAGCGCAAAAAGCAGAAGCGCGTTGACCGCGTAACGCGTGCGGTACTCCGAACGCGTGTCCTTGGCGAAGACCGCCCAGATTTTACTGCCCGGCGACAAAGCGGCTCCCGGCACGCTCAGCCTCCTCGGGTTCGTTGGTGGCGATGACCAGCGCGACACGGCGCCGTGCGACCGCCTCCCAGACACGCCGCGACCCGTCCTCGTCCAGATTCGCGGTCGGCTCGTCCAAAAAGAGCAGCATCGGATCCTTGAGAAACGCCGCGGCATACTTCAACCGCTGTTTCATCCCGCTGGAATACGCGGATACAAGGTCGTTGCCCCGTCCGCCCAGCCCGATCTCTTCGAGCACCACGTCGTAGTCCGATGACGTCTTTCCCCAGCCACCGACACGGTTGCCGAAATCGAGATTCTCCCGTCCGGTCAGTTCCTCGTAGAGCGCCAACTCGGGTGAGACCAGGCCGATGACGCGATGCCAGCTCTCGCGCTTCAACTCGCCGCCGTCCAGCGCGTACGCAACCGTGCCCGAGTCCGGACGCGACAGCCCGGCCAGCATCCGCACAATCGTGCTCTTGCCCGAGCCGTTCGGCCCGATGATCGCCAGCGATTCGCCGCTTGCCACCGAGAAGGCGGCATGACGGCAAATCACACGACGTCCGAAGGCCTTGGACAGGCCGTCGCACACGAGCGTGAATGTCGGCATCTCGGACATGTTGACCGGCACGACCGTCACAGTTTAACGCTCGTAAACCCCTCGAACTGCGGCGGCCCCATGACCACCCCCGGTGGAGTCCCGCCCGAACGGTGCGCCTTCGCGAATGCCTCCGACTGTGTCCAGGCAACAAACGCCGCCTCGGACTCCCAGCGCGAGTGGCTGACGAACGGCGTGACCCCGTCTTTGGTCGCGCCGCGGAGAAGGTGGAACTCCAGAAATCCGGGAACCGTGTCGAGCAAACTCTCACGCTCGCGCCAGACTCTCTCGAAATCCTCCTCACGGCCGGCGGCGATGCGAAAACGGTTCATGGCAATGTACATGCTGAAAGTCCCTTCGTGTCAAAGGTGTGGTGCACGCCCGGGGAATGTACCATTTGGGAACACGCGAGGAAACCAGTGATCGCAGACCCCGACACGCCGGGATGCCGGCCCCACACGGGAGCCTCGTGACGCGTCTTCCCGAACCCC
>JBFMFQ010000207.1:0-5273 GCA_040752075.1 Candidatus Zixiibacteriota bacterium
TCCGGGACGGTTGTTCCGCAGCTCGCGATTCAGGCCATCGAAGTCAGGTTCGTCCTTTACGATATTTGGGGAGAGCATCTTAAGACACTTCGCCTAACAAGCGTAGGGGATGTCGCCCCTGGCATTCCATTGGACCTGTCCCCCATCGGGGCCTGGCGTGGGTGGGAAGATGAGGCTCGCAAGTACTTCGTGTCCGTGGCGTATATAGCCAAAGTCCGGACCGCAGAGGGTCAGGTGTGGTCCGCCGACGATGACGCCCTGGTTGACGCTCTCCTGTCATCGCAAATGAAGATCAAGCCGGATGAACTCAACGCATCTGAGCCGAGGGAGTGATTCTACCGCGAAATCTTTCCGCTTCAAATTCGTGGAGTTGGACCGGAGATGGTGTATGACAGGTCAAAGCGAAATCTTCTCGGCGACATACTCAGGGGATCTTGATCGGATGCTCCGCGCTGCAGATCGGAAGGCATCTCGCCTCGAACGCCATTTCCTATTGCTCAACATCGTGATGCTCACATACAAACGGCGGGACGATCCCAGGATGCGCATGCTTTGTCGCATGTTCTCAGAGGTTCACTTGAGGGAGTTCGACGAGCTGGCCCCTGCGCTGAAGGCGGACTTCGGATTTCTGCCACGAGTCCCTACTTTCCAGTTCTATGCGGCAATCCTCACTGAAGACGGGCAGTTTCAAAAAGCGATCGACGTTTGCCGACGCGCCATTGCCTTCGGTCTCCATGACGGCACGCAGTCAGGATTCGAAGGGCGGATCGCGAGGATTCAGAAGAGAATGAAACCGAGGGCAGCACCGATGCCGAGCAAACCGAAGCCGCGAAATAGCGATCCCGACCTCCAACAGCGTATCGACGCCCTGGTCGCCGACGGCTGGGTTTACGCCGAGGGCAAGGACGACGACACCGGCGCCGGCGCCATGGTGCTCTACAAGGGGGAAGATCGGATCCGGCTGACCATGGGGGTGACCACCGAGGGCGGGATGCTCCGGGCCTTCATCGGCTTCGACTCCGGCGGGCTGACCCACGAACGGCGCGACAGGCAGGGCGTCTGGCGGCGCGTCGGGCCGGACGGGTTCATGGAGTGATTGGTCATCTTGATCCCCATGGGACGAAGCCTCAGAACCCCGCCCCTTGATTGTTGCATTTCCTACGGACCATGCCCGCAAAGCAGAAATGGCGTTCCCTCTCGAAGCACTTCGGCCGCAAGATCCGCAGCCAGAAGGACGCGGAGCGAGCCCTCATCCAGTGGTCGATCGACACCGGCATCGCCAACGCCACCCTCCAGTGGCACAACGGCAGCCCCCAGGCCGTCTGGCAGGACCACTCTGTCCCGAGCCAGACCATTGCCGGCTTCGTCCAGGAGTACCTCGAGGCGCAGGCCGACAGGGTTGCGCCCGAGACCTACCGGCACCTTGAGACCTATTTAGCCCACTTCCTAAACTTCTGCCGGGAGTCCGGGTTTCGGTCACTCGAGGACATCGGTCGGCGCGACATGGAGCGGTACGTCTTCGCGGCACCTGGGAGCCCGCGCACGAAGCGGCACTACCTGAACGCCGCCCGGGCCGCCCTGAACGCCGCTGTCCGCTGGAGACTGATCGACTACAACCCAGCGATGGCCATTCCCGTCCCCGTCGACCGGCACACCCGGGCTCGTCGGGTCCTCACCGATGACGAGATTAGGACGATCACCGAGCAGTGGCAGGCCCCTGAGCGGGAATTCGCGCTGATCGGCATCTGGGCTGGGCTCCGCCTGGGCGAGATCAGGCACCTGGCCTGGGACGACGTCGACCTCGAGAAGGCCGAGATCTCGATCACGGCAAAGCCGGAGCTTGGATTCTCACCAAAGGGGACTCGGTACCGCGATGGCCGCCCGGACATCATCCCGATCGTGCCCTGGCTGGTCGACATGCTCAGGGGTCTGCCCCGGATCGGGCGCTTCGTGTTCGACCGCGGAGACGATCACCCCCTCTGGTCCGCATGGACATGGCAGAAGCGCCTCACAGCGGCCGCCCAGGCCCACCAGATGCCGCACGTCAGCCCCCACGCCCTCCGGCATACCTTCTGCACCAAGCTCGCCCTGGCGGGCGTGAATCGGGCCATCATGCCCACAATAGCACGCCATCTCGACGCCCAGACCACCGACCAGTACATCCACGCGACCCTGCAGGACGCGCGGCGGGAATTGGCCAAGCTTCGCCAGGTCTAAGAACTCTCTAAGACAGTTTGACTGGACTTGACAAGACCTGCTATGACTTGACAATGCTGCCCGAGCGTCCAAATCCCCTCGTGCAAACGTCTGTAAGCCTGTAACTCGTTGTGGTTTAACGACTGCGTTGAGAATGGAGAGGGGAGGATTCGAACCTCCGTAGGCGTACGCCGGCAGGTTTACAGCCTGCTCCCTTTGGCCGCTCGGGCACCTCTCCGACTGCGGGTCCTTTGGGGATTAGCCCAAAGGGGGCAACAAGATATGGGATACGTGGCGGGAGTCAAATGGATTTGCGCCCGATGTGCGTGCCGCCCGAGAACGAAAGACACTGGGTCCCGGCTTTCGCCGGGATGACATGCCACGCGAGTCGGGGCGGTCGCACGGCAAGCCGTGCGGCTACGCATGATCATGGTGCTTGGGATCAAAGCCGGCGAAGGGAATCGAACCCCCGACAGGCTGATTACAAATCAGCTACTCTACCAACTGAGTTACGCCGGCGTGTGTGGTCATACGGTTTGGAGAAACGTGTGATGAGAGTCGGGCGTTTGTCTTGTTCGGTGGACAAGGGGCTAAGAAGCCCTTTGCCTGGACCTTGTTCGTGACGGACAAGGGGCTGAAGCCCCTTGCCCTCATGTCGTGGGGGTGGGCAGAACCCACCCTGCCGTCAGTCGAGTTACCCAAAGCGTTAAGCACGGCAAGCCGTGCTTCTACGCAATCCATCCCGCTATCAGCCGCCTTCGCTTGGTTCGCGCATGGGCTGTTCGTCCTTCAAGTGTCGGTTGAAGAAATCAACCATGCGACGGTATTGGACGAGTATGTTAACGCGCTTGGAAGCGCCATGGCCTTCGTCGGGGAAGATCAGAGTGTCGACAACTCCTCCCCTGGCGGCGACCGCCGCGGCGATCTGGCGCGCTTCGCCGACCGGCACTCGCGGATCGTTTTCGCCATGAATCACGAAGAGCGGGGCTTTGATTTTGTCGACGTTCGCCAGGGGCGAGATTTCCCAGAGGTAGGTGCTGTCCGACAGCGGGCCATACTCGGACTCGCGCAGGGCGCGACGGTAGTCGGCGGTCTGCTTGAGGAAGGTGACGAAATTGGCGATGCCGACGATGTCGATTCCGGCGGCATAGAGGTCCGGGTTGGCGGTGAGGGCCGCCAGGGTCATGTAGCCGCCGTAGGAGCCGCCGGTGATGCCGACTCGCGCGGCATCGGCATAACCCTGCTCGATGATCCAGCGGGTCGCCATTTCATAGTCTTTCACCGATTTCCAGCGGTCCTTGTAGTTGTCCATGTCGAGGAATTCCTGGCCGTAGCCGGAGGAGCCGCGCGGGTTGACCGCGAGCACGCCGAAGCCATTGAGCGCGAAATACTGGAAATTACGGATAAAGTTGGGACGGAATTGCGACTCCGGGCCGCCATGGGCGCTGACGATGAACGGGACTTTGTCGCCCTCCTTGGCGCCGGGGGGCAGGTACATGAAGGCAGTGATTTCCAGGTCATCGAAGCTCTTGAAGCGGATCAGCTCGGGTTCGACGAAGATCGAGGGGTCGATGCCCGCGGTCACGGCAAAGGTCAACTGCTTGAGTTCCTTGGTCCGGTAATTCCAGCGCCAGCAGTCCGGGGTTTTGGTCGGGCCATCGAAGGAGAACATGATGGCGTCGGGGCCATCGAAGGACACGCTGCCGATGATGCCATCCAGCGGCGGCACGGGCAGGTCGGAGTTGGACGGGATGTCGCGCAGGTGCAGACGGGCGTAGCCCTCTTCATTGATGATCCACGCCATCTTGGTCCGGTCATCGGAGAGCGCGAATTCCTCCACCTCCCAGACACCCTTGGTGTCGATGAAGTCGACCTTCTTCGATTTCAGGTCGAGCGTCGCGCGGCGCATGATGCCATCGGGATTGGCGTTGGACACGATGTAGAGCATGGTGCCATCGAGTGAGAACCCGGCCGGCGCAAACTGGGCATTGCCCTCATGCGGGGTGATCTTCTCCCCCTCGCCGGTGGCGATGTTCACGAGGAAGAGGTCGTTATCAACGTTGGACGGGTAGTAGTAGGTGACGAGCCACTTGTTGTCCTTGCTGATCACCGCTGGACCATTGTAGCCCTCGGCGACATAGACCGGACGTGATTCGCCCGTGGCGATCGTGATCTCGTAGACGTGGAAGTCCTTTTTGTTGACCTGATTTGAGCGGTAGTAGAAACGGGCGTCATCCCATGACCAGAGCGGGTCGGCGATCTGGCAATCCTCAAGGTCGGTGAGGGTGGTCACCCGGCCGGTGCGGGTATCGACCAGGTAGAGGTTAGTCTGTTCCGAGCCGCCGACCGCCGCCCCGACGATGGCCATGCGGCCATTGTGGGAGAGGTTGTAGAAATCGATTCCCTCGGTGAAGACGGTCAACTGGGAGGGCCAGCCGTTGGCATCGAGGCGGTAGAGCTGCTGGACGCCGGACATGCCGGAGGCGAAGCAGCGCACGGTGCCATCATCGGAGACCTGCGGCGAGTAGTTCGCCCCGATCTGCATGAAGGCGTCGATGTCCGGGATGTAGGCCGAATCGGACATCTGGGCGTGGGCATTGGTGGCCGAGACGAGCGCCGCGACCGTGAGCAGAAGCCAAGCGGATTTCTTCACGATTCCTCCCCGACCCGCCTCGGCGGGTCCTAATCTTTTGATGGTAATCCACTTGCAAAGTTCATGTCAAGCGATGTCGGAACGGGGATCCCCGGCATTGGCCGGGAACATCTGATACGAGGATGTGTTTCGGGGAGTTACAGGGGGAGGAGTCAAATGAGACGATTGGTATTGATTTGGGGATTGGGTTTGGGATTGGGGCTGGCATTGGTCGGGCCGGGCCGGGCGGGGGCGGTCACGCACGTGATCAATGTCTCCAATTTCCAGTTCTCGCCTTCAGACATCACCATCAATGCCGGCGACAGTGTCCGCTGGATGCGCATCAGCGGAAGCCACACCACCACCTCAGGCACCGGACCCAGCGATCCGCAGTCGGGCAATCTCTGGCGTTCGGTGTTGAATTCGACCACAACGAAGTTCGCTC
>JBFMFQ010000208.1:0-5149 GCA_040752075.1 Candidatus Zixiibacteriota bacterium
GGGATGCGGGCGGCTTTGGGCGACCTTGGGAGGACTTGGGAGGGGGCATCTGGGTGGATTGACAAATAGGGGAGTTGTGGTAGATTTCATGAGGGAGCAGGTTCCCCGTACTTGTCCTCGCCTGTGGTCATTATGCGCATTTGCGGTGCCGTCCTCTGTGTTGTTGTGTGCCTTGTTTCGGGTGGTTTTGCGCCTTTGGCCGCGGGGCCGATTGTGCCGTTGTCGGAGGCCGAGGAGGCGCTTATCCAGGAGGCCGCCATCGATTCCTCCGTGCCATCTTACCGCATCCAGGGCAACCCGCACTTACGCACGACGGTCACGAATTGGGGGTATTTCGGCAACAAAAGCGGTGAGCTGGTCGACTCGGCCACGGGCGATGAGGCGCCGGGGTTTGAGTCGCCCGCGCATTCGCATCTGGACTATCTCTATGAGGGGTCGCTATGGGTCGGCGGGGTGGTCAATGGCGACACGCTCGTATCGACCGGGTCGATAGAGTGGCCGCCGACATTCGAGCTTCATCCGGATGGGGTATCCGAGCCGGTTCCCTCCGACCGTCTCGGGGACGAAGAATACACCTCGGTCTACAGCGACATGGTCACCGACCCGGCGCTGGTTCGGGAGGACGCGACCGACGGGCCGCATCAACCGTTGCCGGTCAGTGTGCGTCAGACGACCTATTCCGTCGATGATCCGAAGTACAACAAGGGCATTCTCCTTGAAGTGGTGATCACCAACGAGGGGTCCTCGATCATTCACGATCTTTGGCTGGGATGGTATGTCGATTGCGATGTCCGGCATCCCCTCGAGTCGGGATCATGGCTGGGCGACCTGTCGGGGTATCGCGAGAGTTCGATCACTCTCGATGGCGAAGACTGCGACATCCGGGCGGCCTGGACCGCCGACAACTCGGGGGATCCGGACACGGTCAACTGGGTGTTCGATTCGACATCGCCGACCGGGGTGTTTGGCGCGATGGTGCTGGAATGCGAGCCGCCTCTCCCCTTGCAGTCATTCAACTGGTGGATCACAGCCTTCACGAAGCCGTATGACTGGGGACCGTCGCGCGATGCCGCCGACACGACGGCGATCGGCGGTTACGGGCGCACACTCGGGGATGCGGTGCGGTACCGTCGCATGTCCAACCAGGAGACCGACTACGACCAGATGTATGCGGCCATCGACATGACCGCCGAGGGATGGATTCCCCCGACGACCGCGTCGATTGCGGCCAACATTGCCGACGGTTACGATGCGCGGTTTCTGCTGACACGCGGGGTGGTGGATCTGGCGCCGGGGGATTCGATCACCACGGTGTGGGCGTGGGTGGTCGCGCCGGGATTCCACACGGTGCCCGATCACTTCATCACGACATTTGATCCGCAGGATCCGTCGATGTATCGGGCCGGCTTGAACTTTACCGTGCTGGACACGGCGTTGGCGCGGATGAAGATGCTCTGGGAGAGCGAGTTTGCGCTGGCCACGGTCGGTCCGCCGAGGGGGTTTCACATCTCGGGATGGGATGACTCGACGGCGTGGATGGAATGGCTGCCGCGAAGCACCGAGCGGATGACCGGGTTTCAGGTCTACCGGTCGTATGATTCGACGGTGTTCGGGGGATTGCCGGTCGGATTCCCGGCGACATCCGCGACCTCATTCGTTCATGATGATTTGAATCCGCTGCCCACACACTACTATGTCATTCGCTCGCGCGACAACCTCGGACGGCTGGGAGTTCCCACGCCAGTTGTCGATGTTCTGCCGGACCGGCCGTACTCGCCGGTTCCAACGGGAGCCGACCGGGGTGACGGCCACATCCGACTGAGGTGGGAACTGGCGGAGGAGCCGGATGTGATCGGGCACCGGGCGTATCGACGCGAACAAGGCGACAGCATCTGGGCCTATCTGGGGCAGACGGCAATGCCGCAGCAGTTCACCGACAATGGCGCGATCAATGCGCAACCGTATGAGTATTTGCTGACCGCCGTCTCGGCATTGGGGAGCGAGAGTTTTCCCAGTGACACGATCACCGGTGTTGCGTTTGCGTTCGGGGGACCGCCATTGGTGATCGACCACACGCTCTCGGGACCGACGGCGCTCACGATCAAGGACTCGGTGGTCGCGGTGTGGCAGCGCATCACCCAGCCATTCGGCGCGGACTTCCGGGATGCCAATCCCCTGACGACACCGGCATTCGGGTTGGATGTCTACGACCCGTGTCCGGCAGTGATCGTAGTCACGGACAGCCGCCAGAGTTTCCGGCCCGGGACCCTGCCGCAGTTGGACCTGTACGGCGATGCCGGGGGCGTGATCATTCTGGCCGGGCGGGATGTCTTCAATACCGATGTCATCGCCGAGGGAACGATTGAATTCGAGCCGGGCGATCTGGCGTTTGATCAGTATGGGATCACGGCGGCGTATTATCCGCGTGTGCTTTTGTCGCACCCGACGCGTCCGAATGCCGAGTTTGTCGGGGCGCGGTCACTTGATCCGGAGTTGCCGGATCTGATTGTCGATCCGGCGCGCACCGGCTGGGGATTGAACCCGCAATTGCCGCCGACCGACGGGGCGGTGCCTTTCGTGGGGTTTTTCGAGATCGACACATCGCGGGCGGAGGCGGTCTACGCCTATGTATCGCGCGACAGTCTAACCTCGCCATCGCATGGGAAGGTGGTCGGGATCATCTCGAAAGTGCCGGGCGTTCATGCGGCGGTGCTGTCATTCCCGGTGTCGTACATGCAGGAGAACGAATCGTCCACGGCAATTCAGCGGCTCCTTGTGCGGCTGGGCTGGGTGGGCGATCTGGCCGGGGATTTGAACGGCGACGGATTCGTCGCGGCAAACGATCTGGCTCTGCTTATTGACTACCTCTTCCGAAACGATGCCCTCAGCAATGTGAACAATGCGGATGTCAATGGTGACTGCCGGGTGAACCTGGTCGATCTGGTCATTGCGATCAATTATGTGTTTCTCGGCGGGCCGGCGTTGGGGGTGGGGTGCGGGGGCTGAGTTCTCCACGGTCTACTTCTCTGGTTTGAAATCCACTTTGTAACTAACCCAGGTCTCCTTCGCCCTTCCATTGACGATGCCTGGCTTATAAGTGCATTTGTACGCGGCATCAAGGGCTGCGGCCTCGAATCCAGCATCTTTTCCGGACGGCTTGAGAATGCGAGCATCGCGTACCCTGCCATCAGGGTCAACCAGAGCTTGAATCCAGACTGTTCCGGAGACGCCGTCGCGTCGTGCAGCTTCCGGGTAGACCGGCTTTTCGGAGTGAATCACGACGGGCATTTCTTGCGGCAAACTGACAGCATCACCCCCGCCAACGCTAATCCGATCAGACTCCACTTTGGGGTTTTCATCCGAGGCGGCTGGGGGCTCCTCTATTGAAGTGACCGGCTCGCAGCCACCTTGCACTGCGCCGATGTCGGTTCCGTCACTTGCGGCTTCGACACATGGGGATTCATCAGTCACAGCAAACCTGACCTGACCGGGGTCGCAATACTTCGGGTCCTTTGACAGGTGCCCCATTCCCGGGGTGAAGCCGAGACATGGTCCTATCGGGGCGGACCAGATATTGTTGTGAAGAGCGCGGATGGAACCATCTCCCTGCCAGTGAATGCCGGCGCCGCGCAGTTCTCGCGATACGATTGAATTTGAGACGACGACATTGGGGCAGGACTCAAACGCGAGGGTCCCGCTGGTTCCGCTTGAGTTCGAGTCGAACGTGCAGTGGTCGATCAATATTCTCGCCACCTGATTGAAGCGGGCGGTGGAGTGGGCAAAGGCGGCATTACCAAAGACAACGGTGTTTTTGACCACGGCACCATTGCAGGATTCCACGGACAAGGCCGGGCCGGCATCGGCAACGTTACCCAGAATGGTACAACTCTCCAAACTCACAACGCCACAGGCGGAGCCCGCGACTCCGGGGCCAACGTTGCTCTCGACCAAGCACTCAACGATCTTCGGATTCGCCGACGTGCCTTCGATGTGGATTCCAGCCGCCATTGCCGATTGCGCTTCGAATCCTGTGATACGGTTTCGCTGAATGGCCGGGCTGGAGTCGCGGCAGAGAATTCCGGGTCCTCGCGAACCGGGGCCTCCTTGTATGGTGAATCCCTCTATGACGGAGCGGTTCCCCTCGCCGGACACGAACTTCACCGTCGGTGTGCCGGAAAGGAGCGGAATCAGGATGGTCGAGTCGAACCCGTGGGAGGAGCGCACGGTACATTGCTTACCGGCGAAGTCGAGATTGTCCCTGTAGGTGCCCGGCGCGACGACAATGACATCACCGTCAAGGGCCGATTCGATCGCATCCTGAATGGTCGGATGATCACCGGGGACATGTACGAAGGCCGCCCCGGCCGGTGTCGCGGTGACGGCCCACACGATGGCCAGGAGAGTGGACAGCGGTATGGGCATGAGCATCTTATGCATGATAATTGTAGTCCCCTTTATCAGAACTGACCTCGATGGTCCGTGACACGACGCAATATAGTGACTGGCGCCAGCGAGTGCGGGGGAATTCGATTGGCCATCCGAGACGAATCGACGACACTCTCCGGAAGTCACCGCAAGTCCCTGACCTTCTTTGCGGAGAATTTGACGATGTAGGGGTCCTTGCCCTGGAAGAAGATTGCAAACCGGAGTTCCTGGTCTGACTCCAAGAGCCAGAGCGGAAACAGCGCCTGCAGGTCAACGAGTTTGTAGGGAACGTTGTTGATCGAGAAGTTCACGGGGTCCAACTGGATGAAAATCGGCTGAATGACGCGCCCGTCTTTCAGCCAGCATTCCACACCGGTGACTTCGGTCCATCCAGGATTGGCCGACCTGAAGAAGTTGATTTGGTGAATGGCGGCGAAAAGGAATCCATTGTTAAACAGCGCGGGCTTGAAATCGGCGGTGTTTACTTCGCCCTCCCGGCGCATGGCGGCCACGATCGCGTGAGTGGCGCGTCCACGGGGCGTGAGGACGGTGATGTTCATATCAAACGCATCACGCGGAAGACCGGGGCGGATCTCCTGTGATTTCCAGGAGAAGTCGGGGTACTTCGCTTTGATCCCGAGGAGCTCCGTTCCAGCGTCATGCTTCCAGCCCGGAATGTCCGTCAGGAAAGCCGAGTCGACCAGTTCGATGGTGCCGGCGATGG
>JBFMFQ010000209.1:0-5114 GCA_040752075.1 Candidatus Zixiibacteriota bacterium
GTAATTGCTCAGACAGGGCGCGGCGAGCCGCGCCCCTGCACCACGAGCCGCTGATCAATGGGCCGTACGCTGAGGGCGGTTCTTGCGGTCAGGGGCTGTCGATTTCCCCGTAGGACGTCGGGAAGAACATCGAGTTGATGTGCACGTTCTGCACATTCGGGAACTCGTTTCCGACCATGTGACCCAACAGGAAGACCTTGACCGGTCCGGCCGTCACGGTCATCACCCGCTGGATCATGAAGTGCGCCGTGGTCGATCCCGCCGGCGATGCGGAACGAACTTCGAAATGCGCGGTGTGGTCCTCGTCATGCACCGTGCGCGAGGTGGACAGACTCAGCTTGGCGCTGACATCCCCACCGACGTTGTGCAGGTCGAAAAACCACCCGGAGGCCATGATCACGACGTAGCCAAACGTCGGCACCACGATGTATGCGGAGTCCACGATCTGCATGGTGCCGGACAGCGGCTTAAGCGAAACATAGGTGTGCGCCAGTCCCGGTTCGTCCTGCAATTGCAGCGCATTGACCGCGTTGTTGGCGATATGGGATGAATCGATCCCCTTGGGTTGCAGCCGCGCGGGATTCAGGGTCCCCGTGATCAGTTCGCCGGCGCTCAGGGTCTTTGGGTGGTGCGCGCTCTGGTTGGACTCATGCGTCGAGAGCAAGCCCAGGATTTCGCCCTCGGTGGAGTTGCCGAGACGGTCCGCTTCCGCCGCGCGCCGCGCGTAGGCAACCGACGTGATTCGCGACCGCGGCGAGAGCGGGGCCGAGCCCTGTGGCTCCACCTCGAGGTAGCAACTGTCGGCATCGAACACCGCGTCGGGAATCGGGGTGACCGAGCCCAGAAGAACATTAAACAAGCCGTCGGTGGTGGTGACAACCTGTGTCTCCTGCCAAAGCTGGGCGCCGCCGGCGGGGGCATCGAAGAGCCGGAAGATGAGCGTTTGGTCGCCGTCGGGCACAACCTGCCCGTCGGCGTCATCGAGACGTCCCTGGAAATTGAGAAGCTGGGGAACCTCCCCGGTGGAGGCGAACACGGGCAAGAGCAGGGCCAGGCCAATCAGGACTAAACGTGCGGTTTTCATGGTTCTCCGTTCGACTCGGGCGGCCTTTCGCACTTCCCCTGCCTCCAAGATCGCGCACATCGTGAGTTTGTCAAGCCGGTCAACCCCGCAAACCAACGGGCCTTTCGGGCGCCGAGGCGCCTCCCCCGGACAACCCGCGTTCTTGACAGTTATCGGCACATGGGATAGGATACCCCACGTGTTCACGCCGGTTCCGGGATGAGCCCGGCGCCGCTGGGAGGTGAGTTGAGCAAGGCACCGCAATTCGATTGGAGCCAGTTCCAACTGGGGATCTTCATCCGGGCAACCCCGGACGACATCTATGATTTCTGGACCACAAGCGCCGGATTAACACGGTGGTTTCTGCGGGCGGCGGAATTTGCGCCCTCCGATGGCCCCCCGCCGGCCCGGAGCCGCAAGGCCAAGTCCCTGCCCGCGTTCGATGAGCTCGATTTGCGCCCGGCCGCCGAGCGCTGCGAGCCCAGCGACCGCTACCGCTGGGAATGGCACTACAACGGCGGGGTCGTGGGCGAAGGATGGATCCTGGACATGCGTCCACCGACACGGCTGGTCTTCACCTTCGGCGACCGGATGGAAGTCGAATTGCGGATGCGCAAACAGGGCGACCTCTGCGAAATTAACCTGCGGCAGTACAACATCCCTGATACGCCCGTCGGGCGCACCTCCATGCACGTCGGCTGCCGGGTCGCCTGGGCCTTCTTCATGTCCAACCTTAAATCGGTCGCCGAGGGCGGCCTGGACCTGCGCGAACTGGAACTGGCACGGACCCGTCAACTGCATCTGGTGAACATCTGACCGGGACCGGACGCACAACAAACCCTTTGGCCCTTACTGCTGGGATGGTATCATACCCCGGCATCAGCGGCCCTGCGAAGGGGGCCACTCAAACCAATTCGTTGGAAGGGGGAGAAATTGAAAGCGACAGTTCTTGTTCTTTGCACAGGACTTCTGCTGGTGGCGGGCTGTTCGAAGCAGGATTCCGAATCACAGACCCAGACCGAATCACAACCGGCGCAGGAGACCGCTCAACAGGAAACGGCTCCTGCCGCAGAGGCGCCTGCCATGCTCCCAGCGGGAATCCCACAGATAACCGGTGATACGATCACGACCGAATCCGGGCTTAAGTACATCGATGTGAAAGTCGGCGAGGGCGTGGCCCCGCAAGTCGGTCAACTCATTGCCGCGCACTATACTGGCTGGCTGACCGACGGCACCAAGTTTGACTCCTCCCGCGACCGCGGCGAACCGCTCCGTTTCCCGATTGGCCAGGGCCGGGTAATCAGAGGATGGGATGAAGGCCTGATTTCGATGAAGGTCGGCGGACACCGAGTCCTGATCATTCCGCCCGATCTCGGCTACGGCGAGCGCGGCACTCCGGGCGGCCCGATTCCCCCGAACGCCACCTTGGTCTTCGATGTAGAACTGGTCGATGTTCAGGGCGCCATGCCCACCCCGTAATCGATTGGGAGCGGTTGACCAAAGCCGGGAGTGATGACCATGACTGAACCGATCATTGTGCAAAAACGCCCCTTTGTCGTGGAGGAGCCCCCGCGCACAGTGTCCTGGTGCCAATGCGGCCGTTCGGCCAATCAACCCTACTGCGACGGCTCGCATAAGGTCACCGACATCCGGCCCATCACGGTGGAGATCACCGAGGCCAAAACGGTCAAGTGGTGCGGTTGCAAGCACTCGAAGAACAAGCCCTTCTGCGACGGCACCCACAAGACGCTTTAATCGGGAAATCCGGCAATTCGACGCCCGGCGGACACTCCGCCGGGCGTTTTTTGTCTTATATTACGGACCCACCCGGAGACCATTTCATGCCGCATACTGATCTGATCATGCACCGGACAAGCGCCTCTGTTGCCATGGCGATTCTGACCCTGACCCTTCTTTCCGGCTGCTCGTCCGGCGATGGCAACGGCCCCGCCGGATTCGGGACAGTCAAGGGCACTGTCCACCTGCCCTTCAAGTTCGCCGCCGCCAACGAGCCGGTCGAGGGCGCGACGGTCCTCATCACCGCAGGGGATTTCGATACCACCGCCACGACCGACGCCAACGGCCAGTTTGTGGTGGGCTCGATTCCCTCCGGCACAGCGGCCGTGACCGCGACCCTCGGCACCTGCCTGGCGGAGCATTTCCCATCGGTGAGTGTTCCGGCCAATGACACGCTCCGTCTGACCATAACCCTGGCCTCGGATGCCGATTTCGACACGATCCCTGTTCCCTGGGCGGGCGCCATCCGGATGGAACTCGAGCCGGCGAACAACCGCGCCATCATGCTCATCGACGCGGCCTCGACTGGCGGCGCACCCGAAGTTGTGGTGGTGGACTTATCGACCGGGCAGGCGCAGTCGGCGCCGCAGACCGGCCTGACCGATGTCTATGATCTCGCGGTCGTCGGTCCCAACCTCGTGGTCTTCAATTTCCTGGCTCCCGAGGGACACTGCCTGCGGTTTTTCAATCCGAGCACAATGGAGAAAGCGGGCAACGATGTCCTCTACTTCCCCGAGCAGACTGTTCACCCGGGGAAGATCGCCCTCGATGATCTGCGGGAGAACGTCTTCGTCACCCACGGGGTTCGTTTGGGAACGCAAGTGGCCGGACGGGTTTGGGCGGTGAACATCGCGCAAAGGCAGATGATCGATGTCGACGACGACATCTTCGATCTGGTCTTCTCGTTCGATACCAATCTCGTCGCCGGATCGCTGGGCTGGTCCTACGGCATCAGTTTCGATGCCGCCACACAGGAGATTCTCGTCGCCAGCCGTCAGAGCAAGTTCATCACTGCGATCGACTGGACGATGTGGGGCAACTTCGACCGCGGGGCCAACCTCAGCATCCCGACCACCGGGGTGCGCCGCATCCCGATTGTCCCGCAGTCAGGCGACTCGGTCGGTTTCGGTGTGGAGATCTGGGGGTTTGCCGGTGGCTACGGCATTGCGGCGAAGCGCCTATCGGGAAGTGCGCCATATCTTCGCTACAGTTCGGGCGGCGCCGCCGCGGACATGATGTTCACGGAAACGGCGATCGTCCCGGCCTCGACCAATCACACGCTCAAGGTCATCCCCGAGCGCCAGTCGTGGTTTTCCATGTTCCGCGACCCGGACCGTGCCAACAACGGTGTCCAGCACGCCATCGAGGAACGCTCGACCGCCACCTTACAGCGTGTCTACCGTTATGAATCGATGTACATCGATGACGCCACCCCGACCGCGTTCGCGGTGGATACCGACAACGGGCTTTTGTACGTGGCCTACAGCGGGCGGAAGGTGATTGAGGTTTTCTGTCTCCCGTAATGCGGACCTGTAGGGGCGACCCGTTGGGTCGCCCTGCACTACCTGACCAGCACGAGTTTGTGAACCCCGCCTAGTTGCCCTCCCGCAGCCGTTAGCCGGGCGAAGTAGACACCGCTGGCCGCCACACGCCCATACTCGGTACGGCCATCCCAGACCACTGTCGCCTGACCAGGGGACTCTCTCGGCACTGCCAAGCGCCGGACCAATCGTCCAAGAACATCGGTGATTTCAATGGCCGCCGCTTCGGCTCGACTGTCGCCACCAAGCAGGTTGATCACGAGCGCCACCCCCACGTTGAACGGGTTAGGGTAGGCGCTGATGACGCCCGGCTCCCGGGGAACGGGGGATTGCGGATCGGCCGGTTCGAAAACCCCCGTCTCCACGAACATCCCCTCAGGTGAGGCGTCACTTTCCAAGCCCGCCGTGTCCACCGCCGTCACGACATAGTAGTAGACCCCGCCAGTGCTGAGGAGAGTGTCCTGGGCAGATGTGTCTGCCGGCCCATATATGCGATGCGGCGGATTTCCTGGTGTCCAGAATCCGGGCATCGTCCCTCGATACAGCCGGTATTCCGCGAGGTCCGCCTCCGGGCGTGAACTCCATGTGAGCTCGGCGATCCCATCGGTGCCGCCGACCCAGAGGGAGTCCGGTGACAAAGGCGGTCTCTCTGGGTGCGAGCAGAGAAATCCACCCGGCCCCCCATGCCACCCGATATCCGACCGGGTTCCGTC
>JBFMFQ010000021.1:0-25131 GCA_040752075.1 Candidatus Zixiibacteriota bacterium
GCTGGCGCGGATGCTCGCGGGCATAGGCAACGATCCACTCCTCCGCGGCATGGGGATCGTCGAATTGACTCAGACCCAACGTGACACGGTGCGGTTTCTCCGGATGGTCGAGCCTCGCGCGCAGCCAATGACGTGAGAAGTTCATCGCCGCCGGGCCGCTGAGCCCGAAATGGGTGAAGAGAACGGGTCCGTCCGATTGGGCCACCAGGCGGTTGGAATCGAGCAGCCGCAGTCGGCCATCGATGACGATGCCCTTCAGTTCGGCGAAGCGACCGCCGAGTTGCACACCGGGACGGAGTAGGAGAGGCGCGAGCGCCGGTGTTGTGGGAATGATGGTGTGCCCCAGCCGCCCGATCATCTCCATAACTGCGCCATCACTGCCGGATTTGGGGAGGGCACGACCGCCGCTGGCGATGATCAGCCGTGTGGCGAGGTACTCGGAGTGGCTGCCATCCAGCCCTGCGACGCGAACCAGAAATCCCTTGGGAGAGCACGCGATCCCGTCCACGCGGCTGCCGAGCGCCAGCTCCGCACCGGCCTCGGCGCCGCCGCGCAGCAGCGCATCAAGGACGGTGCGGGCCGAATCCGATTCCGGGAAGTACTTGCCGTCGGGCTCGAGCTTCAGGTCCACACCCAGTTCCGCGAACCACTCGAGTGTCCTTCGCTCATTGAATTCGGCGAGAACTTTGCGAATCGTGGGCTGGGGACCGCCGCAGAAGTCCCGGGGTGTCACTCTGGTATTGGTGACATTGCATCGTCCGCCGCCGCTCACCAGGATCTTCGCTCCCGGACGGCGCGCCGATTCCAGCACAACCACCCGTTTGCCCTTGGGCACGGCGACTCGGGCGGCGAAGATGGCCGCGGTGAGCCCGGCGGCGCCGCCGCCGACGATGAGAATGTCCGGGTCTGAGGGGGGCACAACTCATGATAGTACCACCGGCGTCACGACCGCAAGCCGCCGACTGAAACCCGACGGGAATTGTTGCGTATAGAACGGACCCACCGGCGCGTGTTGCCGGTCGGTACTGTCCGAGACATCCATGAGTGAAAGGGGTATGCCCATGCAGATTCGTCGTCTTTGGTCCGGGATTCCATCCCGGGGTCTCATCCCGATTCTGACAGTCTTTTCGTTTGGAGTATATCTCCCGCTTCCGGCGACAGCCGCTGCCCAAGGCACCTGCCAACGCATCCTGGTCCAGGACTCAACTTTAAACAACTTGATCGATCCGGCCGGCTATAGAACGGGCGAGTTGGGAACGCTTGCGGAAGTCCGCCAAACCGGCATGGGTCCGCAGTCGATGATCCTGATTCCCGGTCTTGGTTTCGGCGCGGAGATCTTCGACGATTTCATGGCACGGCACGCCAGCGAATTCCGGATGTATGCGGTTACGCTTCCGGGATTCGGCGGCTCGGCGGCCCCGCCCTCGCCGGCCGAGAGTGTCAGTTTCGGAGACCAGATCTGGACCAACGGCGCATTGAGCGCGATTGAATCGCTCATTGAACGGGAGGGAATCCAAAACCCGATTCTTGTGGGCCACTGGATGACCGGCACGCAACTGGCGCTGCGGCTGGCCATGAAACATCCGGAGAACACCCGCGCGGTCGTCATCCTGTCCGGATCGGCCCGCTTTGTGCCCACCGACACCACCCGGATGCCGTTTCAGATGCCCCTCGACAAGCGCGTCGCCGGGGTCGACCGCTATATGGCGCCGCTCTGGTTCAAGACGGTGACACGCGAGACCTGGGACGACAACAACTTCCTGCCCAGCGATTATGCGGTCAATCCAATCCTCGGATTGCGCCTGTGGCGCTGGGCGGCCGAGCCGGAGTTGCATGTCTGGGTGCGTTACCTGTGCGAGTTCTACGCGCAGGACATCTCACTCGAACTCGATCAGGTGACCGTGCCGACACTCATCCTGAAACCGGGGCTTGAGGGTAACTTCTTTGATCCCGGTCAGAATTACATGCTGGGCTTCTGTCACCAGAGCTGGGAGCGCGGCAGTGCGCTGGGACCAAGGATGGAAATGCAGACCGTGCCCAACACACGCGCGTGCATGTGGTTCGATCAGCCGGAAGACGTCGATCGGCGCATGGGAGATTTCCTGAAGACCCTGAATTGAGCGCGGCGGATACCCCTACTCCGCCACCTCGACCGATTCAATCAGGATCTCACAGGCGTGGGGATCGTGCAGGTCCGAGGACTCGTCGATGTCCAGCCGTGCGTTCTGCGCCATCGTCCCGGCGCTGGCCTGCACGAAATGCTCGCGGAAATGGTCTGCCGAAATCTGCGAGAGGGCGCCGAGACGGATTCTGACCGCCTGCACAAAGCGGGCATTGTTCTGCCTCGCAACGGTCTCGACCTGCCTGATCAGGCCATTGATCAGCGAGGACTCATGCACGACGGCATCCTTTCAACATGACCTGGATTCCGCGTCAGGTCGGCCGTGATCTCGCAAACCACTCTCGGCACGGCGGCCTCAACTTCGACGCTCAGTCCTTCGCCGGAATCGAGGTTTTGAGCTTCGATACCGTACACTACGAGACGGCGTGGCAGCCGATCGAGCGTCCTGGCCAGCTCAATGGTCTTGGTCAGCCCCATGGTGTGTGTCGAGTAGGAGGGAAAGATCTCCTCGGGGAGGGGGCTCCGGAGCAGTTCAAAGCGAAGAATGGTTCCGGGCTTCTCTCCCGAGCGCGCCGCGTCGATGATGATGACCAACTGCCTGTCCCGCCACAGGTCAATTAACCGCATCGGATCGGCCGGCTCGTGAACAACCTGAACCGAATCGCCCGATTCCTGTTCAAACCGGCCGGCAACAACCGGCCCGACGCCATCATCCCGTCGATACCGATTGCCCATCCCAACGATCAAAATTCGTGGTTGTTCGGGTTGATCGGATTCGGGCAGCATTGCCGGCTCCTCTGGCTCACTCACGCTCGAGTGTCAGCTTCAGGAAGTGAGTGGCGCAGGAGATACAGGGATCGTAATTGCGAACGGCCTGCTCGCACTGCCAGGTCAGTTCCTCCTGCGGCAAATCGACACGATCCTTGACGAACGCCCGGAGGTCCTCCTCGATCCGCGCAAGGTTCTGCGAGGTCGGCGGGACGATTCGGGAATCGTGGATGATGCCGGAGGAATCGACACGGTAGCGGTGGTAGAGCGATCCCCGAGGCGCCTCGGTGATGGCGTAGCCGCTCGCCGCCTTGGGTGTGACCGGGACGGCCGGTTCGGACGGTTTTTCATACTGGTCAATAATGCGCAGCGCCTCTTCACAGGCGTAGACCAGCTCCACGGCGCGGACAATGATGCTCTTGAACGGGTTTCGGCAGACCGGTTCGAGTCCGGCTTCCTGGGCGGCCTTTTGCGCCGCGGGGGTCAGGTGATCGTAGTTCAGCGCATACCGCGCCATGGGACCGACAAAGTACGACCCCGAATCGCCGCAATGCGCGTGCAGGGCGTTGGAATGCGCGACATGATCTTCGTCGAAATGCCGATTCCATTCCCGCATGGGAATGTCCAACCCGCGGTTGGATACGAGACGGCCTTCGCAGAGCGGGTAATCGGTTTCGTGGCGCAGGGAGACGAATGAGTAATCTTGCTCGAAGTCGGGGAACGTAAGCCCCGACACGAGGCGCACCGTTTCCAGCGACGCCTCCCGCGCCCAGGTGAGTTTATCGACCAGCGACGTGAGTTCGGCCTTGTCGGGAACACGGTAGAAGCCGCCCACCTTCACGTTGATGGGATGAATCTCCCTGCCGGCCAGCACGATCATCAATTCGTTGCCAATCTTCTTCAACTCAAGGCCGCGTTTAACTGCATCGGGGTGATCGGCGGCGAGCTGAACGGCGTCCTGGTACCCCAGAAAATCGGGCGCATGTAGAAGATAGATGTGAAGGGCGTGGCTTTCGATCCACTCCCCGCAATACAACAAGCGCCGCAGGAGCCGGATTTGTTCGGGTATCTCCACCCCGAAGGCGTTTTCCATCGCATGGACGGCGCTCATCTGGTAGGCGACCGGGCAAATGCCACAGATGCGGGCGGTGATATCCGGGGCCTCGTGGTAGGCGCGTCCGCGCAGGAAGGCCTCAAAGAACCGGGGAGGTTCGAAGATGTTCAGGCGCAAATCGGCCACCGCGCCGTTTCGGATCTTGATGAAAAGCCCGCCTTCGCCCTCAACGCGCGCGAGAAAATCGACCTTGATTGTTTTACTTTTCATGGGCCTCGCTTTCCCGACGGAAGGGATCGGCATAGGCATTGAATCCCCGGAAGGCGCGGAGAATGTCATCCCGCAACACACCCTGCCTCGTAAGCCAGGAGGAGAGCGACGATGTGTTTGGTGTCTCCTTGGGGCCGAAGCAGCCGTAACAGCCCCGCGTGAAGGCGGGACAAATCGCGCCGCATCCGGCGTGGGTGACCGGCCCGAGGCAGACCGCGCCGGAGGCGACCATCACGCAGACCGTGCCGCGCCGTTTGCACTCCGTGCAGACGCTGTGCGGCGAGACGTTTGGCCGGCGCTTGTTCAAAAGCGCGCTTAAGACCTCAACCAACTGGTGCTTGTTGACCGGGCAGCCCCGCAGTTCGAAGTCCACCGGGACATGATCGGAAATCGGCGTGGACTTCGAGAGCGTGTCGATGTACTCGGGATGGGCATAGACGATGGAGGTGAATTCGCGCACATCGCGGAAGTTGCGGAGCGCCTGGATGCCGCCTGAGGTTGCGCAGGCGCCAATCGTGACCAACAGCCCGGATGAACGCCGGATGCGGTGAATCCGTTCGGCGTCATGAGGCGTGGTGATCGACCCTTCCACCAGCGAGATATCGTACGGCCCTTTGACCACCGCGCGGGATGCCTCGGGGAAGTTCGCGATGTGCACCGCGTTGGCAATCGCGAGCAGTTCGTCTTCGCAGTCGAGAATGCTCAGTTGACAGCCGTCGCAGGAAGCGAACTTCCAGACAGCCAGCTTGGGTTTGGGGGCGGCTTTCATATCACAACTCCCGTATTCCCATCAGCGCCTGCACCGAATCGTAGCGGAACACCGGGCCGTCCTTGCAGACAAAGTAGCGGCCCCATTGGCAGTGGCCGCAGAAACCAATCCCGCATTTCATGTTCCGCTCCATGGAGATGTAGATCTGGTCCATCGGGACGCCGTCATCGATGAGATCTCGGGCGGTGAATCGCATCATGAGTTCCGGTCCGCAGATCATCGCAACGGTGCGAAGCGGGTTGAATGGCGCAAGCGGTATCAGGGTTGTCACAACACCCACCTCTCCCCGCCATGTCGTTGGGGCGCGGTCCACGGTGACACCGACATGGGCATCCAATCGTCCCCGCCACTGCTCCAACTGGCGGCGAAAGAGGAGATCATCGGGTGTGCGCGCACCATAGAGCAGAAAAATCCCCTCGTACTTGTGCCGCTCGGCGAGAATTTGAAGGAGGGCCGGGCGCAGGGGCGCAAGCCCAATGCCCCCCGCGACAATCAGCACATCCTTTCCCTGCGCTTCGTGCATCGGCCACGATGCGCCGTAGGGGCCCCGCACGCCGATCCAGTCGCCCTTTCGGAGGCGTCCGATGGCGTTAGTGACGATCCCCGCACGGCGAATCGTGTGCCAGAGTTCGCGCGGGTGACGGGGATCGCTGGAGATGGAAATCGCTGATTCCCCGGCGCCGTGGGCGTAGAGCATGTTGAACTGCCCCGGCGCAAACCGCCCGATGCTCTGGCCGTCCTCGGGCTCGATCATGATGGAGAACGTGTCCTCGGTCTCCGCCCGGTACTGGCGGACCCGGTAGGACAGTGGCCGCATCGTGTTTGCCGGGGCGTGCGCCCTGACCTGATGTTCAGCGACGTGTTCCATACACATCCAGCAGTTGGAGACGGGTCGCGTGCAAGCGCCGCTCCATGAGGTGGGCAAATCGCTTCAGCAGCTCATAGCCGAAGCCCATGTCCTGTTCGCACTTTCCACGCAGGCAGCGGCCGTCCAGCGAGATGGCGCGCACCTGCTCGCTCGCGCGGGCGTCGTAGTGCCAGTGGTAGGGCGGCACCAGCCAGGACCACCCCAGCACCTCACCGTCGCTGTACGTGTCGATCGCCAGCGGGCCGGCGCCGGGAATGAAAATCTCCAGCGCCACGCGTCCCTTGCGGATGATGTAAAAGGAATCGGCTTCCTGCCCGTCGCGGAACAGGAACTGGTCCGGCTCGAAGACGACATTGGACGCACAGCCGACGACCATTTCGAGGTAATGATCCGGCAGTCCCTTCAGGAAGGGATGCTCGGCCAGGATGGGTTCCAGCGTTTCCATTGCGTTCTCCTACGCGTTCGTTGCCACGGGCTTCGACGATGCCTGCGCACGGATCGCACGCGCTTCTTCTGTGATATCGATGCCAACCGGACACCAGGTGATGCAGCGGCCACAGCCGACACATCCCGTGGTGCCGAATTGATCGTGCCAGGTGGACAGTTTGTGGGTCAGCCACTGACGATAGCGGGACAGGCCGGAGGCACGAATCGTTCCGCCATGAATGTACGTGAACCCGAGCGTGAAGCAGGAATCCCACACCCGGCGCCGCTCGGCGACATCGCCGCTTAAGTCCGTCGTGTCCTCGATGTTCGTGCAGAAGCAGGTGGGGCAGACCATCGTACAGTTGGCGCAATTGAGGCAGCGTTTGGCCACCTCGTTCCAGCGCGGGGCATCGACCGCATGCCGCAAGACATCGGCGAGTCCGTGCGTGTCGAGTGACCGCCCCATCCTGCGCGCCGCGGTCACGGACACCTCGTTGGCCGCCGACATGTGGTCGGCCGTCGATGGCGTCGCGGGGATCCTTCTCAGAATGTCCGCGCCGCGGGCGCTTCCGGTCTCAATGACAAAATAGTGTTCCCCATCGCGGGTTATCTCGGTCAGCGCGATATCGAAACCTTTCGCGGCCTTCGGTCCGGTGCCCATCGATGCGCAGAAGCACGTTCCGCCGGGAGTGGAGCAGTTGACGGCCACGATCAGGATGCCTTCGCGGTTCGAGCGGTAGATCGGATCGGAGGCTTCGCCCTTCAAGAGGACCCGATCCTGAATCTCGATGGCCGCGAGATCGCAGGCGCGAACCCCAACGAAGGCGTATGGCTTTCGTGCGCCGGCCTCCGCCACCGCCTCCGCCACACTTCCATCGGATCGGTGTCTTCGCCAGAGAGTCACCGTCGGCGGATGCAGATACTTCTTCCAGGAGTGAGGCCCGGCGGCAAAATCGAAGAGGGTCGGCTCACTGCGCTTCTTAAGTAGTCGATAGGATCCGCCGCTCTGGTCATCAGTCAGGCCGATCGGCAAATCGCCGGCCGCGGCAATCCTGTCATAGACAACCGCGCCGTCGCGCACCACCGGGCCAATGGCATCGAATCCCGCCTCGCGGATGGCATTCAGCAGGGAGTCGAAGTCCGAACGGGCCAGAGTGAGCATGCGCTTGGCGAACTCGGCTTTTCCCTTCATCGCGTTTTCACCTTCCTCTGATTGGAATAACGTCATTTCGCAGGGCACGGGTTGGCAATACCGGGGTCGCGTTGTCACAATCGGAAGCCAGGGCATCCGCCGGGGCGGGCCCCGCAGAAGCTGCGCGCTTTCGTGACAAACCGAGTTATCCTTCCCCTCGTGCAATATCCGAAGTCAATGCGGAGAGATGCATTCCACTATGACCGCGCCAGTCGACAAATCCTCGTGCCGCGCCACGCCTCCGGAGAAGGTGCGAACACGCGTCCAAGTTGAAGGGACCGTGCAGGGTGTGGGATTCCGCCCATATGTGTACCGGTTGGCCCGGTTGCTGACGCTTTCCGGATGGGTTGAGAACTCCGGGCGCGGTGTCACCATCGAAGTCGAAGGTGACGGCGAGCATGTCGCCGAATTTCTGCGCCGGTTGCCATTGGAAATACCTCCACAAGCCTCCATTGCAAGTGTTGGGCACTGCGATGCACCGGTCCGAATGGCCGCGGATTTTGTCATTCGTCAGAGCGCGGAGTCCGGGCCGAAAACGACACAGGTTGTGCCCGATCTGGCAACCTGTCCCGATTGTGATCGTGACATTCATAATCCGGGTAACCGGCGCTTCCGCTATCCCTTCACGAACTGCACCAGTTGCGGCCCACGCTACAGCATCATCGAGGCGCTGCCGTACGACCGCTCGAACACGTCGATGAAACACTTCGCGATGTGCCCGGCGTGCCGTGCCGAGTACGACGATCCGTCCGACCGGCGCTTCCACGCGCAGCCGAACGCGTGCCCGGTGTGCGGGCCCCATCTTGCGCTTTGGAGCGAGTCGGGTCAGACGCTGGCCACGAGGGATGGCGCACTGACCAAAACGGCGGCGGCCATCCGCGAGGGACAGATCGTGGCGGTCAAGGGGCTGGGGGGATTTCACCTTCTGGTTGATGCGCGAAACGACATCGCCGTGCGGCGGCTTCGCGAACGAAAACTGCGCGCGGAAAAGCCGTTTGCGCTCATGTACCCGACCCTCGATGCCATCGCCGAGGATTGCGTGATGGCCCCAGAGGAGCGAAGCATACTGGAATCGGCGGCCGCTCCAATCATGCTCTTGCGAACGCGCAGTGAACGAGGCAGTGCGATTTCAGAGATGGTCGCGCCCGGGAATCCGTATCTCGGCGTGATGCGTCCCTACACGCCGTTGCACATTCTTCTTCTGGAGGAACTCGGATGTCCGGTCGTGGCGACAAGCGGCAATCGCTCTGATGAGCCAATAGTCACGGACGAAAGGGACGCGCTGCGGCGCCTCCACGGCATCGCGGATCTGTTCTTGGTGCATGACCGTCCGATCATCCGCCCGGTGGACGACTCCGTGGTGACCATCATGAGCGGACGCGAGGTCATCCTGCGTCGCGCGCGCGGTTACGCGCCGATGACGATGGCGTTGAGCAGGCCGATCCCGCCCGCGACCGCCATGGGGGCGCATCTTAAGAACACCGTGGCGGTCGGGATGGGGACCCGCATTTGGATCAGCCAGCACATCGGCGATCTCGAAACACCGGAATCGCTCGATTCGTTTCGTCACACCAAAGACGCCCTGGCGCGTTTGCACGAGGTCTCACCGGCGGTGGCCGTCTGCGATCAACACCCCGAGTACATTTCGACCAAGGAAGCGATGGCTGGCGGCCTTCCGGTCCACGGCGTGCAGCATCATCATGCCCATATTCTGGCCTGCCTGGCGGACAACGAGGTGGAGGGACCGATCTTGGGGATTGCGTGGGATGGCACCGGATACGGCAGCGATCAGACGATCTGGGGCGGCGAGTTTCTCGAGGTAACTGGCTCGCGCTTCGTTCGCCGTGCGACGTTTCTGCCGTTCCGCCTGCCGGGCGGCGATGCGGCCATTCGCGAGCCACGGCGGTCCGCGCTCGGTGTACTGGCGGTGACCCTCGGAACCGAGTGGCTGCATCATGATGATCTCGCACCGGTTGCCTCCTTCGCTAAGGTGGAATCGGCCACCATACAATGCATGCTGTCCAACGGCATCAATGCTCCCATTACGACCAGTGCCGGGCGCCTGTTCGATGCGGTGGCATCCCTGCTCGGTGTGTGCCAGCGGGCTTCCTTTGAGGGGCAGGCGGCGATGATGCTCGAACACGCGATCGGCGACACGGCCTCGGAGCGCACGTATCCATTCGCCATGATTCAAGGGGCGGATGCCCTCGGAGCACCGGTGCTGATGCTGGATTGGCGGCCGATGATCATTGCGATCACGCGCGATGCCGGAAGGGGTGGAAGGATTGGCGAGATTGCGTCTGCTTTTCACAACACCCTTGTCGAGATGGCGCTCCGTGTGATCGGGCGACTTGAGGCCAAGCGGGTTGCGCTTTCGGGCGGATGCTTCCAGAACAGGTACCTGACCGAACGAATGATTCGCCGTCTCCGCGACTCTGGCGTTGAAGTTCTCTGGCACCGGCGAATTCCACCCAACGATGGCGGAATCGCCGTCGGGCAGTTGATGGCCCTGGCGGCGATGCCGGACGTCAATCAGACAACAACAAAGGGAAGCTGATCATGTGCCTGGCGATACCGGGACGCATCGAAACAGTGTCCGGCGCGGACTTGTTGAACCGCACCGCCGTCGTGGATTTCGGCGGAGTGAAAAAGCAGGTTTCGCTGGCGTGTGTGCCGGACGCCGCCGTCGGCCAGTATGTTCTCGTTCATGCCGGTCTCGCGATCAACACGGTTGATGAGGAAGAGGCGGCGCGCGTCTTCGATCTCCTGCGGGAGATGGGTGAGTTGGACGGCGGTGTATCGGAGAAGACCTGGCAGCGGGCGATGAGGCGATGAAATACATCGACGAATACCGTGATGGCGAAGCGGCCCGAAAGATGGCGAGGGCGATTCACGGCGTTGTGACGAGGCCCTGGACCATCATGGAGGTGTGCGGAGGGCAGACTCACTCGATCGCACGATTCGGAATTGAAGAACTGCTTCCGTCCTCACTCACGATTGTTCATGGACCCGGCTGCCCGGTGTGCGTGACTCCGATCGAGCAGATAGACCGCGCCTGCGCCCTTGCCGCCCGTCCGGGTGTCACCTTCTGTTCGTTCGGGGATATGCTGCGTGTTCCCGGTTCTCGAACCGACCTATTGACCGTGAAGTCCATGGGCGGGGATGTCCGGATGGTCTACTCGCCCACCGATGCGGTCGAGATCGCGCGAACAAATCGGGATCGCGAGGTGGTCTTTTTCGCCGTGGGTTTTGAAACCACAGCGCCGGCCAATGCCCTCGCGGTCCGGCAGGCGTATACCGAGGGGCTGACGAATTTCTCGATTCTTGTTTCGCAGGTTCTGGTCCCACCGGCGATGCGGACAATCCTCTCCTCGCCTTCCAACCGTGTGCAGGGATTCCTGGCCGCCGGTCATGTCTGCACCGTCGCCGGCTATGCGCAGTACGACGCCCTCGCCGCGCAGTATCATGTCCCAATCGTGGTCACCGGGTTTGAGCCGCTCGACATCCTGCAGGGGATCCTGATGTGTGTTCGCCAGCTTGAGGAGGGGCGGGCCGAAGTGGAAAACCAGTACGCCCGTGCGGTGTCGCGCGCCGGGAATGTGTCGGCGCAGGCGATGATGGACGAAGTCTTCGAAGTGACCACACGCGCCTGGCGGGGGATTGGGCAAATTGAGCAAAGCGGCCTCTCCCTCCGCGAGAAGTACAAAGCACTTAATGCCGAAGCCCGATTCGGCCTGACGGCCATCCATGCGGCGGAATCCGGCGAATGCGAGAGCGGTCTGATCTTGCAGGGCGTAAAGAAGCCGCCGGAGTGCGCCGCCTTTGGGACACGCTGTACTCCCGAGCACCCGCTCGGCGCGACCATGGTGTCATCCGAGGGCGCCTGCGCCGCCTACTACCGTTACAAACGCCGTTGAGAGGTTGTCATGTCGAAGGATTCCGGATTTCTCTGCCCCGTACCGATCCTGCACCACTCGAATGTCCAGATGGCGCATGGCGGGGGCGGGCGGTTGATGCACGATCTCATCGACTCCGTCTTCGCCCAGGCATTCGACAACGAGTGGCTGGCGGCGCACCACGACGGCGCGGTCGGGACTCCGCCGCCGGGACGGCTTGCGATGACGACCGATTCGTACGTTGTCAGTCCGTTGTTCTTCCGCGGGGGGGACATCGGGCGACTCGCGGTCTGCGGCACGCTCAACGATCTGGCGATGTGCGGCGCCATGCCATACTGGCTCTCGGCCGGTTTCATTATCGAGGAGGGGTTTGAGATCGACACCCTGCGACGGATCGCCCACTCCATGGCCGAAACAGCACGCCATGCGGGAGTGCCAATTGTGACAGGCGATACAAAGGTGGTCGACCGGGGCCGGGGAGACGGGGTCTACATTAATACTGCTGGGATCGGGGTCATCACGCACGATCAGGTGATCGGGCCGGGGTCTGTCCGTCCCGGCGACGCCATCATTCTCAGCGGGGACATCGGACGCCACGGTATCGCGGTCCTTTCCGAACGCGAGGGTCTGCGCTTCGAATCCCCGATTGAGAGCGACTGCGCCGATCTCTCTCCGGCGGTCCGTTCCCTTATGAGCGCCGGAATCGAGATTCATTGCCTGCGCGATCTGACACGCGGCGGGCTGGGCTGTGCACTGGTTGAAATCGCGGCCGGCGCAGGCATGTCGATGACCCTCGACGAGGTCACCATCCCGGTGAGTCAACCGGTCGCCGCGGCTTGCGAGATTCTCGGCTTGGACCCGCTTTACATCGCCAACGAAGGGCGTTTCATCACCATCCTGCCGGAGTCGGAGACTGCGCGGGCGCTTGCTGCCCTGAGGGAAGACAGCAATTGCTCTCAGGCGGTGGTCATCGGGCAGGTTGCCTCCGGTCATGCTGGACTTGTCACCATGACCGGTCGACTGGGTACCGGCCGCGTGATCGACATGCCGAGTGGAGAGTTGCTGCCGAGGATCTGCTGAAGCGGCCGGCGACTTCTATAATTCCCGCAACCGATACCCCACCCCCGGCTCTGTAATCAGGAGCTGGGGACGCGAAGGATCTGCCTCAATCTTCTTGCGAATCTGTCCCACGTGCACACGGAGATACTGTGTCTGCTCCACGGCTTGAGGTCCCCAGACCTGCAAGAGGAGTTGACGTTGCGTGACGACTTTGCCGAGGTTCACGGCCAAAAGACGCAGAATTTCATACTCGGTGGCGGTCAGGTGGATTTCCTTCCGGTCGCGGATTACGACCCGTCGCGCGAGATCGATTTCCAGCGCGCCGCTGGTGACCGTGGCTTCCCCGGCACCGCCGCTGACATGCCGCAGGGCCGCACGCATGCGGGCGAGAAGTTCCGGCGGGCTGAATGGCTTGGTGACATAATCATCGGCACCCGCATCGAGCAGTTCCACCTTGTCGGCATCGCGGTCGCGCACGGTCAGAATGATAACCGGCACCTTCGACCATTCGCGCAGACGCCTGAGCACGACCTCGCCGCCGAGATCAGGGAGACCGAGATCCAGCAGAATCAGCTCCGGTCGTGTGTTCGCCGCGAGGACCAGCCCCTCCTCGCCGGACTCCGCCTCCACCACATTGTAGCCCTCGCTTTCGAGACTGACCCGCAACATGCGCCTGATGGCACGTTCATCATCAATGATCAGAACCCGTGCGGCCTTCATCCCTTGCTGCCCTCTTGCGGTATCGGTGGCTGATCTTCCAGCGGGAGGCGAATCGTAAACCGGCAGCCCCCTTTGGGATTATTGGATGCCGTGACACCGCCACCGTGCAACTCGGCAATACCCCGAACAATCGACAGTCCGATTCCGGTCCCCGCCTCCCGGCGCGAGGGCAAACGATAGAACCGCTCGAAAACCCGTTCGAGTGAATCTTCAGGAATGCCGGGCCCTTCATCAGATACCCAAACATCGAACCAACCATCCCGGACGGCGGCACCGACGCCGATGGTCGTGCCCGCCGGAGCGTATGCGGCGGCGTTCGCCAGCAGATTCACGAGAGCGTGTTCCATCAGGCGGAGATCGATACGTACCAGCGGTGTGCGTTCCGGCATGTCGACCCGGATCTTGTGTCCCACGAGGAAGCGACGGGAGGATTCCAGCGCAACGCCGACGATGTCGGCGGGATCATGCCAGTCACGCCGAAGCGACATGTACCCGGAGTCAAGCCGCGAGAGATCAAGCAGGTTTTCAATCACGCGGTTGAGACGGTCGCTGTTTTCCAGTATCCCGCGCACGAGTTCCCCTGAATTACCGGGCGCATCCGGCTTTGCGGGAACTTCGAGTTGCGCCGCCATTCCAATCAGAGCCGTCAGCGGTGTTCGGATCTCATGCGAAACCGAGTTGAGAATCGTCTGATGCAGCCGCTCCGATTCACGCAGGCGGTCCACCTGGTGGGCGGTCTGCTGCAGCAGCTCCCGTTCGAGGGCCACTTCGACCTGGTGCGCCACCGCCGCCAGAAGGGACTCTTCCTCCGGCACGAGCTTCCCGGATGTACGGGGTCGGCAGGTTAGAATGCCAACAACGCGGTCCGATGATCCAAGGGGAATGTACAAAGCCGCCGCCGCGGGCAGTGTCGCGGTGGACCAGCCGGCGGCGGTGCGATTTTGTATCGCCCAGTCGATCACGGCCTGCTCGCGCACATCGCCCACCCAATCGGTCGCCGGAAACCATGCCGGCCGATTCGCGCCGGACGGCTCCAGCACGGCCACGGAGCAATCGCAATCGATGACATCGCCGAGCTTCAATGCGGCGGCCGGCAGGTACTCCTCGTGGGTGCGGCGCATTGCCATTGTTTGCGCGACATCGAGGAGAATCCGCAGCCGCCCCTCCTGGCGGCGCAGCAGGCGCTGCGATTCGCGCATGCGCTGCGTCAGCGCGCCGGTCGTCAGGGCGACAATCAGGAAAGCGGCGCACATGATGAGGTCCGCCGGGTCATCAATGTGCAGGGTTCCGAATGGCGGGATAAAGAGTACATCCCACAGTAATGCGGCGAAAATCGCCGAGACAACGACGATTCCGATTCTCGCGAAGAGGCTGATCCCGATCACTCCGAAGAGAATGATGAATCCGGTTGTTCGATATCCCACCACCGGCTTGAGCAACGCGGCCAGAATGCTGACCAGGGCAAGCACACCAAGGGCCTTCCCCAGTTCGGCCAGGGACAGCGACGATCCCAGTCGCGACACGGGGCTTGGAGGGCGCGGCGCGGCGTCCATCCCCAAAACGAGCAAATCGAAACCGCCGGCACGGGTCACCAGCCGGTCGATGATGGTTCCCATGGAGAAGAAATCCCGCAGCCAACGCCGTGTCGGCCGGCCGATGACGAGTTGCGTGACCTGGCGCTCAGACGCAACCCGGCGCAGGGCCGCGGCGACGTCGGTCTGCGCCACGGACACGAGATCACCGCCCAGGTCGCGGACCAGCGCGATGTTGCGTGAGAGCGCTTCGCGATCCGATGGTGTCAGTGTCTGGCCGGTGTCCACATGCACGGCGATCCAGGGCGCTTCGAGGTTGTAGGCCAGCCGGCGCGTCGCGCGGATGAGTTTCTCCGAGGTCGGGCTGTGGCTGACGGCGACCATCAGCCGTTCTGTCGGCCGCCAGCCGCTTTGCGCATGGCCGGCCGCCCGCAGCGCATGAAGGTCATGATCGACCCGCTCCGCGGTGTAACGAAGCGCGACTTCACGCAGGGCCGTGAGACGGTCCTCCTTGAAGAAATGTTCCATTGCCACTTCGGCGCGCTCTCCAAGGTACACCTTGCCCTCGCGCAGCCGTTGGAGCAACTCCGGCGGGCCGATGTCGATGAGCACGATCCGGGCCGCCCGCTCGAGGACCGAGTCCGGCACACTCTCGCGAATGGTAATTCCCGTGATCCCCTCAACCGTGTCCTTGCGGCTTTCGAGATGCTGAACATTGAGCGTGGTGTAGGCATCGATCCCGGCGTCGAGGACCTCAATGACATCCTGCCAGCGTTTCGGATGCCTCGAGCCGGGCACGTTGGTGTGGGCCAGTTCATCGATAATGACCAGTTCGGGCCGGCGTGCGAGGATGGCATCGAGATCCATCTCCTCCAATCGTGTCTCACGATACTCGGCCTGCCGCCGGGGAACAACGGGCAGCCCCTCAAGCAGCGCGGCTGTCTCGGCGCGCCCGTGGGTCTCCACCAGCCCCACGACGACATCCACGCCCTTTTGTTTCTGCTCCCGTGCGGCCTGGAGCATGGCATAGGTCTTGCCGACCCCGGCGGCCATCCCGAAGAAAATCGACAGCCGTCCCCCGCCCGAGCGCGCCGCATCGATTTTCAGCGCATCGAGAATGAGGTCCGGATTCGGTCGAGAGTCGTCCATGGCTGATGCCACTAACGCCCCAATGAATCAAGAGCGAGATTCAAGAGCAAGACATTGACACGCGGTTCTCCGAGAAAGCCCAGCGTCCGGGCTTCGGTGTGTTGTTCGATGAGGGTGAGCACGGTCCGGTGGTCGAGCCCGCGCGCCGCGGCAACACGGCCGACCTGGTAGACGGCGGCGGCGGGCGAAATATGGGGATCCAGCCCGCTTCCGGAGGCATAAAGCAAGTCAGCCGGAATTGGCTGGTCTCCATGAACGGAATCGAGCACCGCGCGACGCTTGGCGACCTGCGCTCGCAGAGCCGCGCTTGTCGGGCCCAGGTTGCTGCCCCCCGAAGGGAGCGGATTGTACCCGGTGGCGGAGGGACGGGACCAGAAGTACTCAGCCGACCGGAACGATTGCCCCACCAAAGCCGATCCCCGGAGCTTCCCCCCCTGCCTGATCAGACTCCCGTTGGCTTCGTCGTGAAAGGCCACCTGCGCCACGCCGGTCAAAAACAGCGGATAGATCACCACGGTGAGGAGGGTGAGCGCGATCAGCATTCGGAGACTGGCCTTCAATTCCTGCTTCACTTCGCATCCTCCCGTCTACACCAGCCCCGCCGCCACCACCAAGAGATCGATCGCCTTGATTCCCACGAAGGGAACGATGAGACCTCCCAAGCCGTACACAAGTAGATTTCGCCGCAGCACCATGGCCGCTCCCAGGGGACGATACTTTACCCCCCGCAGAGCAAGAGGGATCAACGCGACGATAATGAGGGCGTTAAAGATGACCGCGCTCAGGATGGCGCTCTGCGGCGATGCCAGGCGCATGATATTGAGATCCGCCAATGGTCCCGGGCCACCCCCGATCGCGTACAGGGACCCGAACAGCGCCGGAACGATGGCGAAGTACTTGGCGATGTCGTTGGCGACACTGAAGGTCGTCAAGGCGCCGCGTGTCATGAGCAGTTGCTTTCCGGTTTCGACCACCTCGATGAGCTTGGTGGGGTTGCTGTCGAGATCGACCATGTTGCCCGCTTCGCGCGCCGCCTGTGTGCCGGTGTTCATGGCCACACCGACATCCGCCTGCGCCAATGCCGGCGCATCATTGGTGCCGTCGCCGGTCATCGCGACCAGATGCCCCCTGGCCTGGTAGTCGCGAATGCGCGCCAGTTTGGTCTCGGGGGTCGCTTGCGCGAGAAAGTCGTCCACCCCCGATTCGGCGGCAATCGAAGCGGCGGTGAGCGGGTTGTCGCCGGTGATCATGACCGTGCGAATGCCCATCTTGCGCAACTCGAGAAAGCGGTCCTTGATGCCGCCCTTAACGATGTCCTTGAGGTAAATGGCGCCGAGAACCTGCTGGTTCGACGTTACGACGAGGGGCGTGCCGCCTGACTTCGCGACATTCTCAACGGTGGAGTCCACCGCGGTTGGCCAGTTTCCCCCGAGATCCTCCACATGCTTGCGGACAGCGTCCGCCGCGCCCTTGCGAATGAGGGTTGTCTCGCCGTCCCCACCATCGAGCAAGTCCACTCCGCTGATGCGCGTGTGTGCGGAGAAGGGAACAAACCGGGCCTGATGGGGATGCAAGGTCTGCGCCCTCAAGTTGAAGCGTTCCTTCGCGAGAACGACGATGGACCGTCCCTCTGGAGTGTCGTCGCTGAGGGACGCAAGCTGGGAGACCTCGGCCAACAACTGCACAGGAACGCCGGGGACGGGAATGAATTCATGGGCCATACGGTTTCCGAGGGTGATGGTCCCGGTCTTGTCGAGAAGCATAACATCGACATCGCCGGCCGCCTCAACGGCACGGCCGCTGGTTGCGATGACGTTTTTGCGGATCAGCCGATCCATCCCGGCAATGCCGATGGCGGAGAGCAGTCCGCCGATTGTCGTCGGGATAAGGCATATCAGGAGCGAAACAAGCACCGGGACCGTGACGATCGAGGACAGATCCTGGCCCGCTGCGCGGCCGCTATAGTCCGCATAGAACTTGAGCGCAACGACCACCAAGAGGAAGATGATGGTGAGCCCGGAGAGAACTACGGAGAGCGCGACTTCGTTCGGCGTTTTCTGCCGCTTGGCGCCCTCAACCAGATTGATCATCCGGTCCAGGAAGCTCTGTCCCTGCTCCGCGGTGATTCGAATCACAATCCGGTCGCTGATGACCCGCGTGCCCCCGGTGACCGCGCTGCGATCGCCGCCGCTCTCGCGAATCACCGGCGCCGATTCTCCGGTGACCGCCGACTCATCAACCGTGGCAATGCCCTCCATCACCTCGCCATCGCCGGGGATGGTGTCACCCGCCTCACAAATGACGATGTCGTCTCTTCGCAGCGCCGTCGCGGGAACCAATCCCTCCCGGTTCTGCCTGTCACGGCGGCGGGCCATGGTTGTCGTGCGCGAACGGCGCAAACTCTCGGCCTGCGCCTTGCCGCGCCCCTCGGCCACCGCCTCGGCGAAGTTGGCGAAGAGCACCGTGAACCAGAGCCAGAGGGTTATCTGCAGTTCGAATCCGAATGGGCGCCCGTCCACCACGGATGCGATGCACGACAACGACGTCAGAATTGCGCCGACCAGGGTCACGAAGATCACCGGGTTTCGCAGTTGAACGCGCGGATGCAGTTTTCTGAAGGAATCCACGATTGCCGCCCAGAGAAAGCGCGGGTTCCGGATGGAAGGCGCTGCGGTGTGGGTGCTGACCGGCTTCGAAGCAGGCGTTGTGGCATTCATTTAGAAGGTCCTTCCGCTCTGCATGAGGAAATGCTCCACAATGGGCCCGAGCGAGAGGGCGGGAAAGAAGGTGAGCGCGCCAACGATAATGATGATCCCGAGCAACAGAATGAGAAAAATCCCGGAGTCCGTCGCGAATGTCCCGGGCGACGGCGGGGACGATTTCTTCACCGCCAGACTCCCGGCGATCGCAAGGGCCGGCAGGATGACCGCGAAGCGACCGATCAGCATCGCCAGACCAAGTAGAATGTTGTACCAGGGGGTGTTTGCACTGAGCCCGGCAAAGGCGCTGCCATTATTGCCGGCCGCCGATGAGAACGCGTAGAGGATTTCAGAGAGGCCATGCGGCCCCTTGTTCGCCAGACTGGACAACCCGCTGGGAGCCACCACCGAGACCGCACTCCCGATCAGGATGGCCATCGCGGGGGCGATGATCGCGAGAATCACCATTTTGATTTCGCCCGACTCGATCTTCTTCCCGAAATACTCCGGGGTGCGTCCGACCATCAGCCCGGCGAGGAACACCGTCAGAAGAACAAAGAGCAGCATGCCATAGAGACCGGCCCCGACGCCGCCGAAGATGATCCCGCCGAGCATGATGTTGAACATCGCGATGCCGCCCGCCAGGGGCGTGAGGCTCGAATGCATGGCATTCACCGATCCATTTGATGCGGCGGTGGTGAAGGTCGACCAGATCACGCTGTTGGTCACACCGAAGCGAGCCTCTTTTCCTTCCAGTATTGGGCCCGATCCGGTACCAAGTTGGGCGTGCGTGGCGTTGAACTCGGAGTAGAGCGACACTCCCAGCCCGACCAGAAGCAGAATCATCATGGCGGCGTAGACGATCCATCCATGACGCCGCGAGCCGCTCATCACCCCATACATGTAAACCGTCGCAGACGGAATCAGCAGAATCGCCAGAGTCTCAAACCAGTTCGAGATTGGACTGGGATTTTCAAACGGAACGCTGCTGTTCGAGTTGAAGAACCCGCCGCCGTTTGTCCCCAACTGCTTGATCGCGATCTGTGATGCCGCCGGGCCGAGCGCGATCACCTGTTCGGTTCCTTCCAGGGTCGTGGCGGTTTGGCAGGCGTCAAACGTCTGGACCGTTCCCTGGCTGATCAGCACGAGTGTCCACACGACCGCGAGCGGGAGGAGGATGTAGAGCGTTGTTCGCACCATATCGGCCCAGAAGTTGCCGATCGTGGCCATGGACCTTCGGGTGATTCCACGAATGAGCGCGAGCGCGACCGCCATGCCGGTGGCCGCGCTCACGAAGTTCTGGACCGTCAGCCCGGCCATCTGCGTGAGGTAGCTCATCGTGGTCTCGCCGGCGTAACCCTGCCAGTTCGTGTTGGTCATGAAACTGACAGCGGTGTTGAATGCCGAGTGCCAGGAGACGTTTGCGAGTCCCTGTGGGTTGAGCGGGAGGAACTTCTGGAGCATCTGCAGTCCGAAAACGACCAGAAAGCCGAGAAGATTGAAAAGCAGGAGCGCTCCGGCATACCGCTTCCAGGACATCTCCTCCGCGGGATTCACGCCGCCCGCGCGATAGGTGAGACGCTCAACCGGACCCACGAGCGGGGAGAGCCACGTCCGCTCGCCTTGGAAGACCCGGGCCATGAATCGTCCCAGTGGAGGCGTGAGCGCGACCAGAGCACCCAGCGTAATCAGGACTTGCAGGATATCGTAGATTGTCATGTCTGCAACACTCACAGTTTCTCCGCTTTGAACAGGCAGTACCACAGGTAGCCGAGGACGAGAACGGAAACGATGGCCGCGATAGTCATATGGTCTCCACGGGTGAATTCCGTGCTTCGGAAGAACTCCTGCAGTTGGTGCCGACCCGGGCGACCTGAGTCTCCCGGACGAAGCAAGAACGCCGCACTTCGGATCGGCGTTCGCGCACTTAAACGGGATTGCGGCCGTCGAGGGGAGTAAAGAGAATCTGACCCGGCGTAAAGAATTCGTAAGCAAACGAAAGGGCCCCTGCCGGTGGGGCAGGGGCCCTGATAAGGCCTCGTCTGAAACCGTCCTACTTCATCAGAATCATCTTCTTCGCCGCGGTGAACGAGCCGGCGCTCACTCGGTACAGGTACACACCGGAGGCAACCGATGTTCCTGCCTCGGCGGTGCCATCCCAGCGGACGTTCACGACGCTGGCCGGATCGTGCCCGCGTAGAGTGCGCACGGTCTGACCCGCTACATTATAGATGGTCAGGGTCCAGTCGGTCTCCTCGGCCAGCGTGAACGAGATCACGGTGCCCGCGTTGAACGGGTTCGGGTAGTTCTGCAAAAGTGAGAACTGGGTCGGCACGAGTCCGCCCTTCGCCAGGGTGGCGGTGACCATCGCGCCTTCGCCATCGGACAGCTGCACGTCCGTCAGTTCGATGGTCCCGCTGCCTTCGAAGGGGATCTCGATCACGTCATGGCCGCCGGATGCCACGGTCGCGCGCTCGCCCTCGAATTCAGGACGCATCAGGATGCGCAGTTCGCCGGACGCCGCCTTGTGTGTGAGGACCATTCCTTCCGCGGCATTGAGGATCGCCGGCGCGCCAACCGTCATGTCGCTGTACCGCAGGACGGCCCACACCGCGCCGAGTTCAACCGGCGCGTCGGTGGCCAGGATGGCGCGGCCGTTTTCGATGCGCACGCTGACTTCCGCCTGCTCGGTGTACGGGGCAACCTTTGGATGTCCGGTGTCGGTTCCGGGCGGGAACGGTGAGGCATCGCCGGTGATCACCCGGATGAGGTACACCAGATCGGCGACGGTCAGCACAATGCCGTCATCGTTGATGTCGGTGGCCAGGATTTGGGACTGGTCGGTCGGCGGGTCCTCCCAGACGCTCGGTCCATAGATGAAGTAGTTGGAGAACAAGACCGCGTCACCGACTTCGTTGGCGATGCCGTTCAAGTTGATGTCGCCGCGGTCGTCCGGCGGCTCGATGATGCAGATGTACCCGGGCGAGAAACAGATCGCCGGGATCGGGTTGACCTTCGGGTTGGACAGGCAGGTGTCGATGAACATCGTGTGCTCAACCCACGTCGTGTCGCCCGACTTGCTGGCGATCGTGTTGTCGCCGCAATCGTACCAGCAGAAACCGATCGGCAGGCACTGGTTGATGAAATTGCGGTCCTGCGTGACCTGGAAGGTCAGCTCGGCAATGGTCCCCAGCGGCAGGAAGGTCTCCGGGCTCGGGGTTATGCCGTTGTCGAGATTGGCAATGCCGACCAGACGGACATAGCCGGTCGGGCAGGTGCCCACGCAATTGCCGAAGATGCTTGTCCGGTAGGTGAAGTACTCCCATCCCGTCGTGTCGAGCAGCGCGCCCTTCTGCACGCTCACGAACGACAGGCCGCTGTTGTCGTAACAGAGCAGGAGATCGAAACCGCCGATCGGGCTGTACAAGCTGTCGAAATTGACCGGGATGGAGACCTGCTGCCCATTGATGGCCTGGATGTAACCATCGTTGTCGCCCACCGAGACGATCAGTTCGCAATCGCAGTCGACGTCCTGAATGTTAAAGTAGATGCAGAAGGTCTTCTGACAGGTGGCGCCGCAGTCATCGGTGCAGGCGACCGTCACGCACACCTGTCCGGTTCCCGACGGCGTGTAAACCCAGAGGCCGTTGATCAACTGGCCGGGGCCGCTGACAATCTCGCAGGCGTCGAGGTTGCCGTCGGGATCAACCGCGCTCACCGGCAACTGGACTTCCTGCGGGTCGCAGGCCTGGTTGATGGTCATGTTGGCCGGCACGCTGCAGACCGGCGGCTCATTCAAGTCGAATGTTGCGCTGAAGGTGCAGTCCGTGAACGCGCCGCAGGAATCCGTGACACGAATCGTCACGTTGACCGTCTGGCTCGCGTTCGGTGTGTAGCACCACATCCCCGCACTGAGCGTGCCGGGGCCGTTCACCTTTGTCACCGTGACCGCGCCGCCATCCGGATCGCTGCCCGAGACCGGCAGACAGACCTGGGCGGGCGCGCACTGGAAGAAGGATGTGTCGTCCGGAACCTGGCACACCGGCGGCTGATTCATGTTGACCGTAATGACAATGGTGTCCTGATCGGTGGCGCCGCACGCATCGGTGATCTTGGTGATGATCGTGTACGCACCGCTCGTCACCGGCGTGAAGCAGACCAGATCGGCGGCCTGATTGATGGCCGCACCCGCCGGTCCGCTCACCAGCGATTCAACCGCGCCACCCAGACCGTTCGGATCGGCGACCGCATACGGCACACAGATCTGAGCCGGGCTGCACTGCAAGACACTGAAGTCGCTGCCGAACGCGATGGTCGGAGGATCATTCAACGTCACATTGATGTTGATCGTGTCGCGCCCGATGGCGCCGCAGGTGTCGGCAATCTGAACGATGATCGAGTACGCGCCCGCGGCCGCCGGGGTAAAGCAGACTTGATTGGCCACGGTGTTGATCGTTGCTCCCGGAGGCCCGGAGACTAGCGACTCGACCGCGCCGGCGAGACCATCGGCGTCATTCACCGTGTAATTCACACAAATCTGTGTCAACGCGCACTGGAAGATGGCCTGATCGGGACCCAACGCGATCGTCGGGGCGCTGTTGGCCTCGATGACCACTTCGACCACCTCCTGGCACGAGTTGCCGCAATCATCCGTGCACTCAATCACGACTTGGAGCGATTCGGCGCCCGAAGGCATGTACTCCCACTGGCCGCCGACAATCGCGCCGCCGCCCGAGATCACCTGACAAGTGACCGACGCGTCGCAATCATCCGTCGCCGACACCGGGAATGACACCAGGGCCGGGGAGCACTGGAAGAAGGTGAAGGGTCCGGCCGGGATGTTGCAGACCGGATCCTGCGTATCCTGAATCGTGATCACCTGGAAACAGGTGTCGGCGTTGCCGCAGGCATCGGCAGCGATCCAGCGGCGCGTGATCGTGCCGGTGTTCCCGCCACAGCCATTCAGGTTTTGAGTTTCCAAGAAATCCGGGGTGATGGCGCCGTCGCAGTTGTCCGTCGCCGTGACGTTCGGTGACGGCGGAAGCGGGCCGCCGCATTCGACTGTCGCATTTGCAGGGCACCCGCTCAGAACTGGCGCAACATCATCGATCACGGTAATCGTGCGCTGGCACTGGTCGGTCGAACCGCAGGAGTCCGTCAGCTCGTAGGTGTAAGTGTAGATTAAGGGGTCGCCAACGCATCCGGAACCGCCGTTGTCTGAACTCGAGCAGGTGATTGTCCAGCTTGCAGGACTGCCGGAGGCGGCGATCACGGTCGCGTCGGCCGGGTTGCATGGCGGCACCTGGGCGACACAGTCCACCGTGACATCACCGGGGCAGGAAATGTCCGCCTGAATACCCATGTCGAAGGTGACCGAGAAGGTCTCCTCGCAGTAAGCGCCACAGGCATCGGTGCAGCGGATGGTCACATTGACCGTCTCATCACCGGCCGGGGTGTAACACCAGTTCCCACCACTGACGGTTCCGGGACCGGCCACGACCGTGCAGGAGGCGAAGTTGCCATCGGCATCGGTGGCGCCGACCGGACGGCAGACCTGGGCCGGGGCGCACTGGAAGTAAGTGGTATCAGAGATCGCGTTGCAGACCGGGGCCTCGTTGATCTGGAAGGTGACCGAGAAGGTCTCCTCACAGTAAGCGCCACAGGCATCGGTGCAGCGGATGGTGACATTGACCGTCTCATCACCGACCGGGGTGTAGCACCAGTTCCCACCACTGACGGTTCCGGGACCAGCCACGACCGTGCAGGAGGCGAAGTTGCCGTCGGCATCGGTGGCGCCGACCGGACGGCAAACCTGAGTGGGAGCGCACTGGAAGTACGTCGTATCAGAGATCGCGTTGCAGACCGGGGCTTCGTTGATCTGGAAGGTGACCGAGAAGGTCTCCTCACAGTAAGCGCCGCAGGCATCGGTGCAGCGGATGGTGACATTGACGGTCTCATCACCGGCCGGGGTGTAACACCAGTTCCCGCCGCTCACGGTTCCGGGACCGGCCACGACCGTGCAGGAGGCAAAGTTGCCGTCGGCATCGGTGGCGCCGACCGGACGGCAGACCTGGGCCGGGGCGCACTGGAAGTAAGTGGTATCAGAGATCGCGTTGCAGACCGGGGCTTCGTTGATCTGGAAGGTGACCGAGAAGGTCTCCTCACAGTAGGCGCCGCAGGCATCGGTGCAGCGGATGGTCACATTGACCGTCTCGTCACCGGCCGGGGTGTAACACCAGTTCCCGCCGCTCACGGTTCCTGGACCGGCCACGACCGCGCAGGAGGCGAAGTTGCCATCGGCATCGGTGGCGCCGACCGGACGGCAGACCTGGGCCGGGGCGCACTGGAAGTAAGTGGTATCAGAGATCGCGTTGCAGACCGGGGCTTCGTTGATCTGGAAGGTGACCGAGAAGGTCTCCTCACAGTAAGCCCCGCAGGCGTCGGTGCAGCGGATGGTGACATTGACGGTCTCATCACCGGCCGGGGTGTAACACCAGTTCCCGCCGCTCACGGTTCCGGGACCGGCCACGACCGTGCAGGAGGCGAAGTTGCCATCGGCATCGGTGGCGCCGACCGGACGGCAGACCTGGGCCGGGGCACACTGGAA
>JBFMFQ010000210.1:0-5061 GCA_040752075.1 Candidatus Zixiibacteriota bacterium
CGCGCCGTGTGCAACGATGTTATTCCTCGAAGGAGATCTTCGCGGACAGCGAGATCCCGCCGTTGAGCGGATCGAGGTCATTGGCCGTGATGAAGGCCGCCGTGACGGCCTGGTTCGACGTGCCGGTGAAACTGAACCCGGCGGCGACGCCATAGGAGTCGGTGTATTGCGGCGAGCCGGTGATCGAGCCGCCCTGGCCGTCGCTGACAACCTGGATCAGGTGGCCGCCGAGCGGGTTGCCCCAGCGGTCCTTGATCGTGATTTCGACCGGCACGGTGGTGCCGTAGGTGATGCTCGTCTGGACGCCGATCGCCGAATTCTTCGAGTAGGCGGAACCGGTGAGCAAGACGACCTTGGCGGCGCCATTGAAGCCGTAGAAACCGCCCGCGCGCGCCTTGATGGTCGCAATCGCGCCGATGCCCGAGTCGGGAATCGTGTAGTAGTAATCGCGATCCAGAATCGGAGCAAAGTAGTTTTGCAGGTAGATGGCCGCGTGGCAGCCGTCATTGACGAGCCCGTCGCCAATCGTTCCCAGGTCGGCATCGACATCGATCGGGTAGTCGGAGTCGACGAAGACACCGTTGCCGTCGCGCACGTCAATCACCACCTCGCCCTTGCTGGCGCCGTCGGCCCAGAGCGTGTCGGGCCACTGGAGGAATGTGCCGTAGGCGGCGGGGCCGGATTCATAGAAGAAGCTGGTGTCGGCGACCGTCCCGCCCGAGGTCTCGCACCAGTAGAACACGTAGCCGTCATCCTTTGGCGTGCCGGAGTGCCAGAAGGTCTCGGCCACGCCGCGGAAGCTGAGGGCCGGGTCGGTTTCGCTCGCGCCTTCGATCATGCCTTGTTCACATCCGAACCAGACCGAGGTTGAGTCGGCCACTTCGTTGCCCCACTGGTCAACAACCACGGCCACGATGCGGTTGGTGTAGTTGACGACTTCCCACGAGGGCACGTTGCAATCGGCCGCTCCGAGCGAGATGAACGACGGCGGGCCGCTGCGGACTGTCACCTGCGTGGCGGTTGAGATAACGCCGCCGGAGCGGGCGCGCAGACGGATTGTTCCGGAGATGGTGCCGGCGTTGAGTGTCACGGTGGCCTGCCCCAGGGAATTGGTGAACACGGTGACGGGACCGATGGGATCGCCATCGATCGATTCACCGCCGCCGGGGCCGCTGGTAATCGAAAAATCAATTGGCAGCCCTTCGGGGGCCGGGTTGCCGTGGGCGTCGAACGCCTCGGCCTTGACACGCGCCCATTCAATGCCGCCGGTGCCGCGCACTTGGATCTGCTGCCACTCGGGGGTGAGCGCGATCGTGTTGATCGAGTCGTTGGAGGTCAAGGACAGGGAGACATCCTGCTGGACCTGGCTTCCCGGGTCGCCCATGGTCGCCTTGATGTAGACAACGCCGGAGACCGAGCCGGCCATGTACACCGCCTGCGCCTGGCCGTCCTGCGAGTAGACCATGTTGTCGATCGTGCCGATCGGGTCCCACGAATCATCGCCGTCGTAGTCATAGACCAGGGAGTCGATGTTCACGGTCCAGAAGCCGTCGCCGTTTTTGTCCACGAACTTCTCGCCCGCGGTGAAACGGACGATCGTGGAATCGGGCATCGGGACGCCGTCGGCGTCGGCGATGGTCGCGGTCACCGTCGCGGTCGAGAGGTTGTCCGCCTGCAAGAGTCCGGGGGTGATGGAGAGCACGATCTGTCCATCCCCGGTCACCACGGCGTTGTCCTCGATGACGACATAGGCGTTAATCGAGGAGGGATTGCCCTCGGCGCGGGCGGAGATGGTAACGTTGCCCGCGGAGGTGGCGGTGAAGGTCACCGCCGCGATGCCGTTGGCGTCGGTCGTGACCACGCTCGAGCCGAACGCGCCGCGCGTATTTGGCTCCGCCGTGAGGTAGACGGTTTTGTTGGCAAGCGGCTCGCCGCCTTCGTTGGTGACGAGCACCTCGACCATCGCGACCTGTCCCTCCGCCAGCAGCGACGGAGTGACGGACACCTCACGGACGACGACGGAGCTGTCGGTGCTCACCGGCCCGGAGCAGGCGCCAATGGCGAGAAGCAGGAGGCCGATCACGACCACCGCGAATCCCCGCCCACCACTCGGGACGCGAACCTTACCCGGATCGTTGTCCGGGACCGGCATGGTTCTCAGCATGTCACGACTCCTTCTTTTGGTTCGTGAAACAGAACAATTTTGATCGCAATCGACACGCGGCCCCAACCGGCGTGCTTCCGCCCTGCCGGAATGGGAGCCGCCCCCCGGGAGCCCTAACCCGGGGTTTCTTATGGATGTATCGGACTGGGAACGAAGGAATTTAGTCTCGGCTGTAGTGACATTGCGGGTCTCACAGACTTGGACTCGTGGCATTGGCCGACGCTCATCTCTTTGCCCTATAGAAAGATAGCCGTGCTCACTTAATGAACAGGGTTCAGGCGGCACCGTCCGGGAGGTTGACGGATCGGCGGGTTGACCGCATCATTCGTTTAGAGACGGCCTTGGGTCGGGGGTAGTACGGGGCGGTGACGCCCGGGGATCGCAGGGCCGAGCGGGCTTAGTCAGGCAAACGAAGTCAGAGTATCGACGCGAGTGGGATGGGGGTGATCCTGACTCTCGGACGTGCATGCATGGGATTGGAGGCGCCGGGCCGGTCGCCTCCGGGGCCTGTTTCGCATGGTACGGGCGCGCGGCCATGCCTCGCGGTGTGGCGCGCGCTGGCACGCGTTCGCCAGTCGATTTGTGCGCGGACGCACAACTTCACCATCGGAGGGTACAAGATCATGTTGAAAGCGCGTTTTTTTGTTACGGTCAGCGTGGCTCTGCTTCTCGGGCTGTTTTTGGCGCCGACGGCGGCGCATGCGGTCGCCGGCAACGGCAAGGTCATCGAGCCGATGTTCTGCGAGACCGGTTCGGACTCGGCGGTGATCGGGACCGTGTCGGTCGATCTCGGCGGGGAAGCGCTGGTTCCCGTTTATGTTGAAAGCGACGACTGCATCGACAACTTCCGCTTTGTCTTCATCTTCCCCACCAACCTGGATTATCTCGGTGTCGAACCCGGCTCGTGGCCGAATGGCTGGGACCCGCCGGTGTACAACGCGACCTCGCGCACGCTGGTGGTTGAGCACTCGACCGGCGGGACCTGCATGACGCCGGATATTGCCGACGCGTTCTTGTTTCTGCGGGTGACCACGCACTGCAAGAGTGTGCACAACACCACGCTCCCGATCACATGGGGATTCTCCGATCCGGAGAACCCGTCGATCTTTCTCGGGCATTCGGCCTGCAACCGGGATCCGATAGCGCCGACGCGGAGCGGTTCGGTATTTGTGAACCGGATTACCATCATGTTTGATATCAGTGAGGAGACGGGGCTGATCGGCGACGAAGTGCTGGTCACGCTCATCTGCGAAAACAGCTATCTGTTCGGATCATTCACGCACCGGATCACTTGGAATCCCGATGTCCTCGCGCCCTTGTCGCCGTTTGTTGTGGAGTCCCCGAGAACGACCGGGGCGACGACCGAGTCATTCTTCGGATCGGTGATTTTCGTTTCGGGGAGCAATGCCGGCGGCTTCGGGACTTCGGCATCCGACGGGCTCTTGTTCTATCAGATGCGATTCCAGGTGATCTCCCCCACGGACGACGTGTCCGGGGCGGTCAGCTTCCTGACCGGGCCCTATGTGAATGCGCTTGATTGCAACCAGGCCTTGCACACGATGTATCCGCAGGTGGTCATCCCCTACGGCGGGTCGATCACGGTGCCGGCGTACTCGGCGGAGTTCGACCTGGGCGAGGCGGCGTGGAACAATGCTTCGACCTGTGAATTCACCGCGCCGATTTTGCTGAAGAACAACTACCCGGTGACCCGGTTTCAGTTGGCGGTCGAGTACAGCGCCGATGCCGGGCTGCCATTGACCACCACCGGGGTCGCATCGTTCGACCCGCTCAACTGGCCATTGAACTGGGGCGGAAACCAGCTTTGCGGATCGGCGAAGTACACAATTGTTGAAACCTTCGGCGAGGCGAATTACCCGCCGTCGGAGGAATTCCGTGTCATCGGGTGGATCAAGTTCCAGAACGCCGTGCCCACGGCGCAGCAATTGACTTACGCGCTGCGGGTGCTGGAGTTCGGGTGCGGGACGGACGACCCGACATGGGCCGAGACGCGGGATGACATCCGCGATGTTACGCGGTACAATTTCGCCGATGCGCAACTGAGCGGGATTGACGGGTCGGTCACTGTGGGCAACCCGCTCGCGGAAGTCGCGGTGCCATCGGCGACGGCGGAGTGCCACAAGCCGCCGATCCCGATGGAGTGCGACCACTTCGCCAACACGGGGCTTTTGGTGCGGGCGAACGCCGATCTCGACCATGTTCAGTTTAATGTGACATGGAATGGGAACCTGGGCTGCGTGGACTTCCAAGACCTCGATCCGAGCGTGCAGGTGCTGGCGCAGCAGAGGGGCTTCGCCACCCTGCGGGTCAACAACGTGGCAGCATCGCCGAATTGGAAATCGTTCGGCACGGTGCGTGTGACCAACGGAAAGTACTACGATCTCACCATGCAGGTGACGACGAGCGCGGTGACGGCGACGGAATCTTGCACGCATGGGCCGATCGCCGGCGCGGGCATGACCGGATCGTTCGGGCTTTATGCGCTCAAGGTTCAGTATGTGTCGTGCATTCCGGATATCTACGGCGAAAAGGTCTCGCAGGTGCCGGATCGTTTTGAGCTGATTCAGAACCATCCGAACCCGTTTAATGCGTCGACCCTGATAGATTTCAGTTTGAGCGAAGGTGCGCACACCCGACTTGAGGTCTTCAACATCATGGGCCAGCGGGTGCGGACCTTGATGAATGACTACACCGAAGCCGGGCGCTACAGCATCCTTTGGGATGGACGCGATTCTGACGGACGTGTGGCAGCATCGGGTGTCTATCTGTACCGGCTGGAGTCGGGCAGTCTCGTCTCCACCAAGAAGATGGTGTTGCTCAAGTAATTACAGTTGGAATGCGGCACAACCGGCGGCCGGGTGGGTTATCGACCACCCGGC
>JBFMFQ010000211.1:0-5050 GCA_040752075.1 Candidatus Zixiibacteriota bacterium
CGTGGTCACAACACCCTCGACTTGTTTAAAGAAGCCCCGCAGGGGCGACACAACGTAGCCCACGGCGTGAGCCGTGGGGACAGCGGCGTGCCCGAATTGCTCGAGCCCCGTAGGGGCGACACGACCTCGCGACGGGAACGCGCAGAGTGTTGCCCCTCCGGGGCTCATCGTTCTCTGTGATGCGCTCCAACCCCACGGCTGACGCCGTGGGCTACGCTGTGCCGCCGCTCCGCGGCTTAATGATCGCCGTTCAAACAGCACATCCCTCACCCGACATAAAGCCGCCGGGGTTCGGGATGACGCGGGCCATGGACCCCCCGTAGGGCGGATGCCCTTTGTAAGGCACACGTCGCACGACGGGCCACGCCGTTCGATAAACGTCCGAGAACATCCGTTGCGAGGCATCCGCCGTTTCGCGGAATACGGATTGTGTCGCGTCGGCGTCGCCCCCTCACCCCCACCCTCTCCCCCAAGCGACATAAAGCCGTCGCTTGGGGGAGAGGGTGATCGTACTCGACTTGAAACTCCGTTCGGCTTCGGCGGAGATGGACGATTGGCCGAGGGCCGGTAACGGCTGAAGCCGTTACTACAAAGATGTCGCGTTCTGGGCCGCCGCCGAATGATGATTGACCCGATCCCCCGGCGGCGCGTACTCTTGGCGTAGGGGCCACTCTTGCGGCCTGTCAACGCCATGAAACACGCCGACTACGTTCATTTGCACAACCACAGCCAGTTTTCACTGCTGGATGGGGCATGCCGCATCGCCGAGATGGTCGAGCGGGCCGCTGAGTACAAGATGCCGGCCCTGGCATTGACCGATCACGGCAACCTGTTCGGCGCAATCGAGTTTTACACCCGCTGCCGCGCCGCCGGCATTGTGCCAATCATCGGCTGCGAATCGTATGTGGCGCCGCGTGAACGACAACTGAAGCAGAGCGTGCCGGGCGCCCCTGACGGCGGGTTCCACCTGCTGCTTTTGTCCAAGAACCTGACCGGATACAAGAACCTCGTCAAACTGGTCAGCGCCGGCTACCTCGAGGGCTTCTATCACCGGCCGCGAATCGACTTCGAGTTGTTCAAACAGCACGCCGAGGGATTAATCGCCACCTCGGCATGCGCACAAGGTGAAGTGGCGCAGGCGATCCTGCGCGGCAGTCCGGATGAGGCCGAGGCCATCGCCCGGCGCTATCTCGATTTGCTCGGCCCGGAGAATTACTTCCTCGAAATCCAGGACCACGGTATCGATATCGAGGACCGGGTGCGGCCGGGAGTGATTGCGCTGGCGAAAAAGCTCGGCATCGGGCTGGTCGCCACCAACGACTGCCATTACCTGCAGCGCGACCATGCCGCCGCCCATGATGTGCTTCTTTGCATCCAAACCGGCAAGAACATCGGCGACACGCAGCGCCTGCGGTACGAGACCAACGAGATCTATTTCAAGACGGTCGAGGAGATGAAGGCGCTGTTTGCCGCCACACCCGAGGCCATTGAGAACACACTGCGCATCGCCGAGTCCTGTCACCTCGAAATGGACCTCGACTCGCTGCATCTTCCGGATTTTCCGATTCCCTCCGGGTTTGCCGACCGCGACGATTACCTGCGGCATCTCGCGGAGAAGGGAATGGCGCACCGCTATCCGCACGCCACCCCCGGGATCAAAGAACGGCTCGACTACGAACTCGATGTCATCCGCAAGATGGGCTTTGCCGGGTATTTCCTGATCGTACAGGACCTTGTTGGCTACGCAAAGGGACATAACATCCCGGTCGGACCCGGACGCGGCTCGGCGGCGGGATCGCTCGTTTCATACTGCCTTGAAATCACCGACATCGATCCAATCCGCTTCGGGCTGTTGTTCGAGCGGTTTCTCAATCCCGAACGAATTTCGATGCCGGATATCGACATCGACTTTTCCGACCGGGGGCGTGACGAGGTCATCCAGTATGTGATCCAGAAGTACGGCAAGGAGAATGTCTGCCAGATTATCACCTTCGGCACCATGGCCGCACGCGGCGTGGTGCGCGATGTGGGGCGTGTGCTGGGGATGTCGTACGCCGAGGTGGACAAGATCGCCAAGATCATCCCCTTCGAGATCGACATGACGCTCGAGAAGGCGCTGCGTCTCAAGCCCGAGCTGACCGAGATGGCGGGGACCGACCCGCGCGTGGCCAAACTCCTTGAGTACAGCAAGGTGCTTGAGGGACTGACACGGCACGCCTCCACGCATGCCGCCGGTGTGGTCATTGCGCCGGCGCCGCTGACCGAATTCGTTCCGTTGTACAAGGGCGCCAAGGGCGAAACGACCACACAGTACGACATGAAATGGGTCGAGAAAATCGGCCTGTTGAAGATGGATTTCCTCGGCCTGCGCACACTGACCGTGATCGATGATGCGGTGCGCGCGGTGAAGTCCAATCGCGGCATGACCATCGATTGGGATACAATCGGGCTCGATGACCCGGCGGTCTACAAACTCTTCGCCGACGGCGAAACCACCGGGATCTTCCAGTTCGAGTCGTCCGGAATGCGCGATTACCTGCGCAAGCTGCGCCCGACTTTGTTCGAAGACTTGATCGCCATGAACGCGCTTTACCGTCCCGGCCCGCTCGATGCGAACATGATCGATGAGTACATCGACCGCAAGCACGGCCGCAAGGAAGTGGTCTTCGATCATCCCAAAATCGAGAAGGTCCTCAAGGACACCTACGGGGTGATTGTCTACCAGGACCAGGTGATGCAGGTCGCCAGCGAACTGGCCGGATTCTCGATGGGCAAGGCCGACACGCTGCGCAAGGCGATGGGCAAAAAGAACCCCGAGATCATGGCGAAGATGAAAAGCGAGTTCATCGAGGGCGCGGTTTCCCATCAAGTCGAAAAGGGGATTGCCGAGAAGGTCTTCGACTTTTGCGAGACCTTCGCCCGTTACGGGTTCAACCGGTCGCACTCGGCGTCGTATGCCATGCTCGCCTACCGGTCGGCCTATCTCAAGGCGCACTGGCCGGTCGAGTTTCTGGCCGCGTCGATGTCCTCGGAAATGGACAACACCGACCGCATCCGGGTGCTGATGCAGGAATGCCGCCGCCTGGCGATACCGGTCGATCCGCCCGATGTGAATGCCTCGCTGTCGGTGTTCACTGCGGTCGGCGACCGGATCCTCTTCGGGCTCTCAGCGGTGAAGAATGTCGGGGAGTCTGCGGTCGAGGCGATTGTGCGGGCGCGTGATGAGGGCGGTGCCTTCTCCACGCTCTTTGACTTTTGCGGACGTGTGGATGGCCATGCGGTCAACCGCCGCGCGCTCGAAGCGCTGATCACCGGCGGCGCGCTGGACAAGCTCGGCGCGCACCGCCGTCAGCTTCTCGAAGCGGTCCCCGATGCCGTCGCGTATGGCGCCCGTTCCGTCGAGGACCGGCGTCGCGGCCAGTCATCCCTGTTTGGCGAGGCAAGCGGGAACGGCGTTTCCATTCCCGAGCCCACTTTGCCGGCGGTCACTCCCTGGAACGATCGCGAACGCTGGGTCAAGGAGAAGGAAGCGCTGGGCTTCTATGTCACCGGGCACCCGCTCTCCGATTACCGGGAGGAGTTGCGCCTGTTCGCCACCGCCTCGACCGACCGGGCCGCCGATCTGCCGGATGAGTCCGAGGTGCAGATGGGCGGGATCATCACCGCGATCAAAAGCCAGATGGACAAAAAGGGCAACATGATGGCCTTTTTCACCCTCGAGGATTTCTCGGGCTCGATCGAGTGCCTTTGCTTTGCCGATCCTTACCGCCGCTGCGGCTCGCACCTGGCCATCGATGCCCTCGTGCTCGTCGGCGGCAGTCTCTCGACCCGCGAAGGGGAGAGGCCGAAGCTGAAAGTCGCCAACATCACCCCGCTGGCGGACACGCGCAACGGCGCGGTCCTCGACATGCATGTGCGTCTCTCACCCGAGCATCTCCAGGGGGGCACACTCGATGAACTCGAGCGCCTGGTCTGCCGATTCGACAAGGGGAACGGATTTCTGTATTTGTACTACCCCGTGGGCAGCGACACGGTCAAGATCAAGTCCAACCGGGTCCGTATTGAGGCCCGTCGCGAACTGGTCGATTCTTTACGGGAACTGTTGGGCGCGGATTCTGTAATGTGTAGTCGGGGGTAATGGACGGGCATCCAACATCGGCCGCCCGCCGCCCGTAAACGCTTGTAGAACATTGACCAAAGGATTCTGATGCGAAACCTGACCAAATCCATTCTGATCACCGCCGGGCTGATCCTGACCGGGCAGGCCGTTTTTGCGGGGGACAGCCCTGCTTCAAAACCGGCCACAACCACCCAAACTACCCAGACCATCCAGACCGCCAAGCCAACGGGGATCGAATGGCTGAGCTACGACGAGGGTCTTGCTAAGGCGCAGAAGGAAAACAAGCCGATCCTGATCGACTTTTACACGAACTGGTGTGGGTATTGCAAGAAGATGGATGCCGGCACCTTCAAGGACCCCGAGGTTGTTAAGTACATGTCGGAGAACTTCGTGGGGGTCCGTGTTAACGGTGAGGACACCGCCAAAGTCATTCACGAAGGGGAGCGCATCAGCGAACGCGAGCTGACCCGGAGCTTTGGGGTCCGTGGATTCCCGACCTTCTGGTTTTTGGACTCCACCGGCGGCAAAATCGGACCGGCGCCGGGGTATAAACCCAAGGAAGCCTTCTTGCCCCTCTTGAAGTATGTGGGCGGCAGCCATTACAAGACAATGAGTTACGATTCGTACATCAAAAAAGAGGGTGGCCAAGGATAAACCCCGGCAGGGAGCAACCGAAGTCACTTGTGGGGCGATGACCCAAACCGGGCGACCGTGGAAAACTTGAAGTGACAGTTTAATGCGGTCCAGATTTCAATTGACTTGCATTTTCGGAGGGTTATAATAGGCCTCACAGGGGTGCGCGAAAACCCCCTTAGAGAACGACGAATTAGGCTACCGTTGTTTCCGCACTTTATCCGAGTTTCCCTGCCCCCCTCTCGGATAAATTTGAACAACGGTAGCTTTTTTTAGGCATCCCCCCATTACCCAAAA
>JBFMFQ010000212.1:0-5003 GCA_040752075.1 Candidatus Zixiibacteriota bacterium
ACTGGCGCCGCCGCCTGTGAGAATGAGAGTCCGCGATTGGGTGAAGGGCTCCACCCAAGTTTGCACGGCATGGGCGATCGCGCGCACAGTGAGCGTGAGCGCGGTTGCGAGGCAATGGTCGGCTTGCCGGCGTTGCAGCATGCTTCGGCCAAACCAGTCTTTGATCGCCTCCATTCCGAACTCCTCGCGCCCGCATGTCTTGGGCGGGCGTCGGCGGAAATACGGATGCCGCAGGGCGCGGGTGAGAATATCCTCAAGCGCCTCTCCCCTCGCCGCATGCCTCCCATCTTTGTCGTGACTGACTCCCAACAGGAGGCGGGCCAGTCCATCGAGGATCATGTTGGCGGGACCGATGTCGAATGCCAGGATCTCGAGTCGTCCGCGTCGCCGGCGCGAGGCGGAGATGTTGGCAATGCCGCCCAGATTCAGGACGACCTGTTCGGGGCCAAAGAGGAGGTGGTGATAATACCCGGAGAGGGGCGCGCCCATGCCGCCCGCCGCGACGTCGCTTGTTCGGAAGTCTCCCGCCGTCACGATGCCGGTTTCGATGGCGAGGACCGATGGCGCGACGAGTTGCCAGGTCGCGTGATGACCGCGCTGGCCGGGGAAGTGTCCGATTGTCTGTCCATGGACACCGATCAGGTCGACGCGATCTGACTTGGCGACCTTCTGCCGGAACCGGAGGACACATGACGCCATCCAGCGGCTGAACGCGAGATTCAGCCCCGCAACCTCCGACTTTTTCACCTGCGTTGAGGTTGCCAGGTCCAGAAGCGACCCTCTGAGCCGGGCGGGGAATCGAAGACTTTGCGTGTGAAGAAGTCTTACAGGGCGCCCCGGGCGAACCCTGATCAGCGCGAGGTCGAGGCCATTGAGTGATGTCCCGCTGTTGATGCCGAGCACCTGGAGGTATGGCCGTGAGAGCAGCGCCTTGATCGGATGGGCGCGGTGAGGGGACATCAGACGCGCGCCTCTGTCTGGAGATTCTGCCGTTCGCACTGCCAGGCAACGGCCCGTCGCTGCAATTCCCGATTGCGGCAAACAAGAACAAGGTCGGCCCCGGCCTCGACGGCGGCGCGCACCGCCTGGTCGATCGGGTACTTCTTCGAGATCGCGCCCATGGCGAGATCGTCGGTCAGGACCAAACCGGCGAATCCGAGACGTTCGCGCAACAGAACGCGGATGATCAGCGGCGAGAGGCAGGCCGGGCGTGTGGCGTCGAATCCCATCATGATCTGATGGCTGACCATGATCATGTGCACGCCGGCGAGGATCGCGGTGCGAAACGGAATCGCGTCAATGGCTTCCCACGCCGAGGGGCGTGTGGGATCCGTGGCGACATCCGTGTGCGGATCGATGGTGACCGCGCGCATCCCCGGAAAGTGCTTGGCGCAGGCGTGGATTCCGGTCTTCTGGATCGCAGGAATGACCGCGTGCAACATGGCCGCGGTGCGGCGTGGATCGTCGGAGTATGTCCGGTCACGGAGCCAGGCCCCGGCAGGGTCGCCGACATCGGCGACGGGGGCAAGCAGGGTATCGATCCCAAGTGGCAGGAGCCGCTCGGCCACCCGGCGGTAGGCGCCGGCCACGGCGTCGGGTGATTCGCTCTCCATGGTGCGCAGAAACGGCATCGAGGCGGGGGCATCCGGCAAACGCCTCACGCGCCCGCCCTCCTCGTCGATCATGACATGGAATCGCCCCGATGCGACGCCGCGAATGCGCGCAATCGCGGCGGCAAGCCGTGTCTCATCCGTGGCGTTCTCCTTAAAGATCACCACCCCGCTGGCCAATCCGGTCGAGACCCAGTCCATCAATTCGTCGTCGGGCTCGAGGCCGTCGTAGGACAGAACCAGGGGTGAATGAACACTCCGGTTGGGTGTCTCAGGATCGCGAGTCATGCCTTAAACGGTACTGGCAATCGCCGTGCTTGGCAAGAATGCAATTGAGAATCAGAAGGGTGGCGCTGCTTCAGGATGTGCAAACCAGATTCTTGCCGCCATCCTTGGCCCGGTAGAGCGCCTGATCCACCGACTCCACAAGCGCGTCCTCCGGCTTGCCGTTGTCGGGGTAGCAGGAGATGCCGATGGAGACGGTCATGCGGAGGACATCGCCGAGGGGGGTGACGCCAAAATTCGAGTGCTCCACCCGGCGGCGGATGCGCTCGCCGATGGCATGCGCCTCTTCCACGCCAGTCTGCGGCAGGATGACGATGAACTCTTCGCCGCCGTAGCGGGCGAGGATGTCGACATCACGGATGCAGGTGGTGATGACCTTGGCCAGTTCGCGCAGCGCGATGTTGCCGGTCTCGTGACCGTACTGGTCGTTGAGCCGCTTGAACCAGTCGATGTCGACCATGACCAAAGACAGCGGCTGGCCGTAGCGGACCGCCCGGCGGCGTTCGTCTTCGAGCCGCGAGCGGAAATACCGGAAGTTGTACACGCCGGTGAGCTCGTCGATGATGGTGAGCTTCTCCATCCGCTGATGGAGGTCGGCATTGACCAGGGCCATCGCGGTGGAGGAGGCGAGAATTTCCAGCACACGCTCATCGCGTTCGCTGAACGCATTGGGATTGGGCGAGGCAACGCTGAGCAGGCCGATGATCTTGCCTTCGGTCTTCAGCGGCACGATCAGTTGCGACCGGTAGGGGTTGCCGTCGATAATCTGGCGACCGACATGCCGGTCCACCACGCGCACTTTTTCGCCTTGCTCGATCACCCGCCGGAATGGCTCGCCGAGTTCAACCTCGCGCGGTTTGTCAAGGCGGATGGAATCCAGGCTGTCTACGTGGCCCTGCAGCAGGAGCCGGTTGGTCAGGGCGTCGTAGGTGTAGAGTTCGCAGACAGGGTAGTTCAGCACCGCCTGTGCGATATTGAGGGCGCGGGATATGACGTTTTCGAAGGCCATCAGCTCCGCGAGGGAGCGTGCGGTTTCATAGATCGTTTCCAGTTGGGTGTGCGTGCGCTCGAGTTCGGTGGTTCGCTCGTTCAGTTTGTCCAATGCGGAGAGAAGGCGGTTTTCGGATTGCCGGATCACCTGGGCGCTAAGACCGGTTGCCGCGGTCAGCATGGTCAGCATGGCGGAGCGGAAGACGAAGTCGGGCACGGCTTCGATTCCATGGCCGGCGATCGCGGTGAAGAAGTACCCGACACAGACAAACACGACCGAGATCAGACCCGCCCTCAGTCCCTGGTGAAACGCCATGAACGGGACCACCGCGAACAGCAGGAGATAAAAATCGCTTTCAATCCCGCCGGTCACATGGATGAGTCCGGCGATTCCTGCCAGATCGAGGATGCAGATCGGCCAGAGGACACGTGCAAACCGCCACGCCTTGTTGCGAGCATAGAGAAACAGGCCGACCAGGAGACACAGGTATCCCCCGATGGCGATAAGGCTGAGATTGGCCAGCGCCAGTTCCGACCAATTCAGCGCCATCCAAACCGACAAACCCGCTACCGCAATCGAGTGGAGCCCCCAGAAAAGCTGCTCCACGCGTGCCGCGAGAGTAGAGTAGGACGCACGCATCCAGCGCATCTTGTTTCGGACGCCCACCGGTGAAACGGGATGGGCTCCTAAGCCATTGTATCGGCAGGGGATATAACGCACTCAAGCCACGGGGGGTGGATTGTTGCCTTCGTGTCAAAGCTGACGCAAGTCATTGGGGCATTTGACTCAACGCGGTGAGGATTACTGTTGCCTTCGGGCTGGTTCTCCCTACCATGAGGCGGGGAAACCAAGGTTTCCCTTCGCACGTATGGTGAGGTGCATCTTGGTGAGTCCCTTTCGGGTGGGAACGGGGGCGGGTATGAACAGTCTGTTGAGACGAAGAACACGGGTCCTGCTTGGCGCGGTGATGATCACCGGCGCCCTCTTGACGGGTGTGGCCATCGCGACCGAGTTTCGCGGAGGCGACGCCATCCAAATCAGTCGCACCGAAATCCTCGATGACCTCTTTTTGGCAGGCGGCGACATCAACGTGGACGCGCACGTGGTCGGGGATCTCTTCGCCGCCGGTGCGACCGTGCAACTGGCCGACTCGTCGCTGGTTGAAAACTCCTTCATGGCCGCCGCGCGCCGGGTTGATCTGAACGGCACCGTGGTCAACTCGGCACGGGTGTTCGCGCAGGATTTGAATGTTCGCGGGCACGTTCAGCGCAATCTCATGGCCTTTGTTGCGACATTGATCACAGACGCCACCTCGTGGGTGGAAAACGACATCTCTCTTTACGGGGGATCCGGGATTATCCGCGGGCGCCTCGGCGGGGACTTGACCGGGGAGGTCGGGCAACTGGTGATCGCCGGTCAGATCGATGGGAATGTGGATGTCCGGGCCGAAGAGATCACGGTCCTCCCGACCGCGATTATCGGGGGCAAACTGCGTTATGCCTCGAAAAACGAGGTCAAAGTTGAGGAGGGTGCGCAGATTCTCGGGGGACTGGACCGAGTCACCGCTGAGGAGGCCAAAAAGGGGAGCGGGTACACCTTCGGCAGTTTTCTGTGGGATGTCTGGTGGTATCTCGCGGCGGTCGCCGTCGGGTTGACCATGTTGGTCCTGTTTCGCGGGTTTGTGATGGACGTTCGGGACGCCGCCCTGGGGTCTTCGCTTTCGGGGCTGGGCCTTGGCTTTTTGTTTCTTATCTGCACGCCGGTGGCGGCCGGGGTGCTCGCGGTCACGCTTTTGGGCATCCCCCTCGCCATCCTGGTCCTGATCGCATGGTTCGTTCTGCTCTACGTGTCCAAGATCTTCGTCGCACTGGCTGCGGGGCATTGGCTTCTCGGCCGCCTGAGGGCAGACCACGGATCATCGCCGCTTCTGTCCCTCTCGGCCGGGTTGCTCCTGATCACCTTTGCGACCCTGATCCCGGTGCTCGGATTCGTCGTGAAGATCCTGATTATCTCCCTCGGTTTTGGCGCGTTCCTGATGGCGGCTTACCGTCGCCGGCAACAGAACGCCCCCGCGGTTTCCGCATAGAAAAAGCAGAATCGCCCCGGCCGACCGGCCG
>JBFMFQ010000213.1:0-4974 GCA_040752075.1 Candidatus Zixiibacteriota bacterium
TTCGAATTTCGCCTTCGCCATGATCGAAGGTCTCCCTCCTCAGAAAGTGATCAGACTAAACGCTATTGAATTCTACCTTAGGCCGCCTCGGTCACCAGTCGCTTCGTTTGTCCTCGGGGCGGCCGGGTCAAAAAGCCCACGACCGGATTTGAACCGGTGACCTCATCCTTACCAAGGATGTGCTCTACCGCCTGAGCTACATGGGCGGTCGTCCAACAACATTAATTTTGGGCGAGGCATGTCCAAAACCGCAATTCGGCTTTGGGCACGTTCGCCCAAAATGGTAATCGGCTAATATAAAATTGGTTACTGGCGAGTCAAGCAAAAATCATGCGGGGTCGTTGAACTCCGCAATTGAGATGGCCCTTGTACCCGGGAGTTCAGATCCCCTGAGGCACTCCGCGGTGCGCCAAGACTGCCATGCCTCCCTCCGCCAAGCCATCTTCAGACCGCCTGTCGGGTCCAGACGGATCCCGCATATAATGATACCGACAAGGCTGCTGTCTGAGTCAACCGCCCAGATTGAACCTCCATCGGACGAGACCCGGCGAGTTTGGCGAGTGAGGCCTAAGTCAATAAATGCCATCGCCTTATCGACATCAAGAGTGATCGCTTGCTCATGGAATCGAACCCGCAGGTCCAAAAACCGAATGGCCGCGCGGTCATCCGGGACTGTCTTGGGAATCTGTGCCACAGATCCTCTAAGGCATCTTGGGACAATCAGTTCCACGAAGACCGGATGGCCCTGGGCGTCGGTTTCAATGCGGAATCCATCTCCCCGGAGAAAGGAATGATAGGGGTCGTGCGGGATAATGTGATGCTCGATGGTCCCCGCATGCAGATCCCAAAACGCCTGTGCGGCATGGACCTGTGCTGTGACCGGCTTAACCGCGACGCGGAGCCGGGATCGTGTCCCGACAGGCAAAAGCCCGATCTCGGCATCGGGCTTTGTGAATGGGCTGTCTTTCTGCATGAGTCCGCCGTCGGGCAGTACCGTCTCCGACGGCCCGCCGCCATCGGCATACGCGCCGTCGGGTCTATTCCATTTGCGCCAGGCGGCTCTGGGCGGGTTTGGCTTCAAGGGAATTGGGGTATTCCTTGATCACCCGGTCGTAGTAGGTCTTGGCGCGGCGGGGCTGGGCCTTTTCTTCGTAACATCTCCCCATTTTATAGAGAGCGGTCGGCAGCCGGTCGGATTGCGGATAGGTGGAAACGAGTTGGTCGAATTCGACCAGCGCAGAATCGTATTGCTCCATCGAGTACCAGCACTCGCCGATCCAGTAGCGGGCGTTGGGGGCGTACTCGGTCTGGCCGAAGAACTGGAGGACATCGCGGAACTGCGCGATGGCGAGTTCGTAGTTGCCTTTGCGCACATCGAGGAAGGCGTTTTCGTAGAGTTGAGACGGATCGATGTCCGGGGCGCCGCCCGCCGCACCGGTGGCGCTGGCGCCCGTGTCGCCGGGCTGGGACGCCGGCGGCTGGTAGATCACCTGCGCGGGGCGGCGGTCGATCTGCTGGCGGAGATCATCGATGGCCTCGCGCATCGCGAGCGCATCGCGGCGGAACTCCTCCAGCGAGGTGCCGACATCGGCGCGTGTCTGGAACGACGCCTCGGCGGAGGCGGCGGTCAGGGAGTCGATGCGCACGATGTCCTTTTCCATCCGCTTTTGGGAGGCCTCGAGATAATCCAATTGGGCGCCCATTTTTTGAATGGCCGCGCGCGACACGCACCCCATGGCGAGGGCGCCGACCGCCAGCACCAAGAGGCTGCGTCCAATAAGAATCGCGTTACGAGAATTCATTCTGCCTCCCTTTGTCATCGACTATTGTGGCACAGGCGGGGGAGACCATGGAGGTCCCATCCCCGCCTGTTTATACATCCGAGCCGTCGTACTCAGCGTGGGACAAATTCCGCCCGGCGGTTCTTGCTCCAGGCGGCTTCATCGTGTCCCATGGCAGACGGACGCTCCTCGCCGTAGGAGATGATCGACAAGCGAGACGCGTCGACCCCCAAACGGGAGAGGTAGTCCTTGGCCGCCTGCGCGCGGCGCTCACCCAAGGCGAGATTGTACTCGTTGGTGCCGCGCTCGTCGCAGTGCCCCTCGATCACCAGCACCGCATCGGGGTTTTGCTTGAGGACTTCGGCGTTGAAATCCAGATCGCGGCGGGCGTCATCGCGCAGGTTGTACTGATCAAAGTCGAAGTAGATCACGCGCAACTGACCGGCCAGCTCTTCGCTGGACACACCGCCTCCGCCGGGACGCTCGCCGGTGCCGGTGTCCGTGCCCGTTTGGCCAGATTGATCGCCCCTTGAGCCTGGAGTGCTGCCGGTCTCCTCTTTCGGCGGTTTTGGACATCCCCATGCGAGAAGACCGCAGATGGCGACAATGATCACGATACTGGACTTTCTCACAGTTCTCCCCCTGTTCTGACGAATTCCGCGCGGCGGTTCTGGGCCCAGGACTCCTCATCGTGCGCCATCGACTTCGGCCGTTCTTCGCCGTAGGAGATGACGGCGATGCGTTCGGCATCGATACCGAGCCGTACGAGATAGTCCTTGGCTGCCTTGGCCCTGCGCTCGCCGAGCGCGAGGTTATATTCATTGGTGCCACGCTCATCGCAATGGCCTTCGATCATGATTTGCCAGCCGCTGTTGGCGCGGAGAATTTCGGCGTTATAGTCGAGCGCGCGGCGCGCATCCTCGCGCAGATCGTACTTGTCGAAATCGAAATTGATGACGCGCAGTCCGGTCGCGTCGCGGTCCACCGTGCCGCGATCAGCCGATTCGCCCTCGCCACCGTTCTGGCCGGTTGTACCGGGCGTGCTGCCGTTCTGGTCCTGCGACAGCTCACCGCCCTTCTTCGTGCCGCTGCAGCCCACGGCCAGCAAGGCCACAAGCAGGATTACGAGCCCCCATCCCCTTTTCACTGAAACCCTCCTTCAACCATTCATCAATTCGACAACAGACCTTCCCGTCGCACCATATATCGACGATGCCCGCCCGCGTCAATAGAATTCGGTATTCCCATGTGCTGTCTTGACATGGGTCGCCCGGAGTGGAATTTCGCCATCGTCCGCGACGGGCGCCAGAGTGAAGTCGCACACCAGAGTTTGATCAACCAAGAGCCCGTTGGGGCCGACCGCCTCCTATGGCCGAGCCGAGTCGACCACGCAAACTAACGCACTCCGTTCTCCTGCAATGACTTAGACAAAACGCGATCAAGGCGACCACGCCGGGTTTGTGTTGTTTCCGTTTGTGGTCAGTCTGCGCACCCCTGAGCCGTCGTAGTTCATCGTGTAAATCTCGTACTCCCCTGTCCGGTTCGAAGTGAAAACGATGTGCATTCCATCGGGGGACCAGTGGGGGTTTTCATTGGAGCCCACCTCGGTCAACTGGCGGATGCCGGTCCCATCGGGCCGGATGGTGTGAATCTGGAAGACACCATCGATTCGGGTGACATACGTGATCACATCGAGAGTCGGGGACCAGTCCGGCGATTCGTTGTAGTGGCCCTGGCGTGTCAGGCGCTCGACATTGGCGCCGTCTTCGTCCATGATGTAGATCTGCGGTGTTCCGCCACGGTCGGAGGTGAAGATGATCCGCTTGCCGTCGGGCGAGAATGATGGGGAGGAATCGATTCCCTTGGAGAATGTCAGGCGGGTGGTCTTGTTCGAGCCCTCCTGCCCGATGTAGATTTCCGGGTCGCCATCGACCGACAATGACAGTACGTAGCGTTTCCCATCGCGCGACCATGCGCACCCCGAATTGAGACCGGGACGCGCGGAGAGCTTTTGCGCGCGGTCGCGGGAGAGATCGAGGAGCCAGACATCGGGATTGCCGTCGCGGAACGACGTGTACGAAACGGTGTTGGCATCGGCCCAGCGCGGGCTGATGACGACCGCCCGGTCCGCGGTGACCGCGATGTCATTGGCGCCGTCGTAGTCGCAGACATGAACTTCCTTGTAAGTCGGGCTGTTGCTGTGCAGGTAGGTCAGGCGGGTCTGGAAGATCCCCGGGGTCCGGGCGATTTCCTGATAGACCTCATCCGAGAGCGTGTGCGCCAGGAGGCGGGCGGTGCTGCGGCGCGACTTGAGCCGTCGCTGAAACACCTGCCGGTCGTTGATGATGTCCCGAAGCGTGTATTCAACAGCGAGTTCCTCGCCGTTTGCCTGGACCTCACCTTGAATCAGGTATTCGGCCCCCAGATGCCGCCAGCCGCGCTGGTCGATTTCGGTGAACCCCATGATGCGCATGTAGAGGGTGTCGGGGCGCACCGGTTCGAAGAGGTAGGAGAAATCGAGATCATTGAAGACCACCTCGGAGACAACGTGTGCCAACTCGTAGTCCCCGGCGGTGGCATCGTCGGAGTCCTTCAGGGTGAATTTGTCCAAGCCGACGCGGACCGGTTCGAATTCGCCCGAGCCCTTGAAGATGACGCCGCGGACGACCGGGGCTTTTGCCGCCTCAACGGTGGTCGCCAGAAGTGTTGCTGCCAGGGCAAATGTCAGTGCGGTCAAGCGGTGTGCGGTCCAGCGTTGGGGCATGTGCTCTCCTGCGAGTGTGCGCGGCGGCCTAGGGCCGGTATTCGAAATCCAGGATGATGATCTGCTCGTCTTCGGCCCAGAATGACGGGAACTGTTCCCAGGATTCGGTCATCTGGACGGCGCGCAACGCGGCGCGGTCGAATAGTTCGTTGCCGGAGCGGGTCTCCAGCTCAATGTCGGCCAGTTCCCCGGTGCGTTTGACCACAAACCGGACGCTGCACTTGATGGGTTTGTTGCCGACGGCGGGATTGCGCCAATTCGAGCGGATGGTGGCAAAACCGCGGCGGTGGTAGGGGCTGACGGATGCGTCGGCTTCCACCCCCCAGACATCGCCGCCCCCGCCCGGCCCCTCGGTGATGGCGCCATGCGAGCCGCTCGCGGTGTCGGCGCTGGCCAACTGTTTGTCGTCCGCTTTCTCCTTCGGCGGCG
>JBFMFQ010000214.1:0-4972 GCA_040752075.1 Candidatus Zixiibacteriota bacterium
ATCGCCGGTGGCGGTCTGCTGGGTGCAACCGGCCGCCAACAATGCCAGCGACAAGATCGCAATCCCGACTGCGACTTTTTTCATGCCATACCTCCTGGAAACAGAAAGGGGACTGTACTTCCTCGTCTACACTGGAACGGGTAATCGGTTCTTGGGTTTCATTGAATTCTTAACGAATTGAGAGAATTCCGGGCCTGGCCCAAAGAAACCCCCTGATCAATCGATTCGCAAGGGGTTGTTCCACCGAAATCGATTGACGCCATGCAGGGTCGCCAGCCAGAGATAGTCCCCGTCGACCACGATGGACTCGACAATATCGTCGAGCATCCCGTCGGAGCGACCGAACAGACGCCTCTCGTGGGTGGCGGGCACAAAGCGCAGGAGCCCGGCATTGGTGGCGATCCACAAGATGGAGTCGGTGACCGCCAGATCATAGATGTCGTTGTAGGGGATGATGCTAGGGTTGTCGAAGGTCCGTATTGGTTTGATGCCCTGCCGGTCGATCATCACGATCCCGCGTTCCGTTCCGACATAGAGATTCTCCGTGTCCTGCGCGAGCGCCCACACCTGGCTTTCGAGCGGGCTGTCGGCGTAGGAGAATCGCTTCCACTCCGGGGTCGGCTTCTTCAGGCGAAAAAGTCCGAAGTCGGTGCCCAGCCAGACCACATCGTCGGTGACCTCGATGTCGTAAACCTTCACCCCATGAATGAGATCCGTGGTGGCGGAAAAGACCGAGTCATTGGGGGTGTAGATGCCATCGACCCCGTACTCTGTTCCCACCCAAACGATGTCTCCGTCAACGCAGACGGACAGTACGTCGCTGTCGGAGAGCCCGTCGTGCTCGTCGAAGGTGTGGAATTCGCCCTTTTGGGTATCGAATCGAACGACGCCCTGATTGGTGGCGAGCCAGAGGAAACGCCCGTTGGGTTCCCCCGCGATCCGCTTCACATCGGCCGAACTGAAGTCCTCCAGATACCGCGACTCATAGTACTTCCACTGCTTTGTCCGCCGGTCGAGCACGGTCAGGGCGCTTTCACTTCCGAAGTAATTCAGACTGCCAAAGCAAATCCGGGTCGAATCGAGATAGATCGCCGAGACGTCCTCGTTATAGAGGCCCCAGCGCATGGGGTGGAGTTCATAGCCCGCCAGGTCGGACTGCCAGATGAAATTCCCCCACGTGCCGAGCCAGAGGTTGGATCGGGAGTCGCGATACGCCCCCTGAATCGCGTAGGAGCGCAGGCGGTCATCCGTGAGGTGGTCGGGCGTCATTCCATCCCAGCCGAAGGGCAGAAAGTAACGGCCGATGTCGACCGTGTCCCACTTTTGGGCCAGCCGGTCGGGAAACGTGGGGACATCGTACCATTCATTGGTGAGCGCGCGGTAGACCGAAACCCCCAGCGGCGTTTCCGCATAAAGCTCGTCGGTCAAGGGGTCGTAACCAAGACGATAGACGTTGTTGTCCCGCAGGCCATCGGCCGTGGTCAGCGGCGGCTCCCATCTCTCCTTAAAACGCTCCCACCTCGCCACACCCCCGCGCGTTCCGAAGTACATGTAATCCTTGGCCTCTGCCACGCAGTAAACGAAGCGAAGCGATGTGTAGGCCGACCAGTCACCGGGGAAGTACCGGGGGTTGGATGCCCCCCGGACCGCGGATGGGGCGGAAACCAGAACGGCCACGATCAAGATGAAGATGATGATGCAGGAACCACATGCCGAAGGCCGAAGATCCCGGGTTGCTGGCATGTCCGTTTCCATCAGCGTAGGCGACAAGGTTTGAGTTCGCGCGGGGGCAGCAAATGCCACTCGTTGTCAGGTTGTTGAATTCAAGTACCTCAGCAGCGCTCCGCAGATGACATGAGTCCCGACCGCCATGGCCTTCTCATCGATCGTGAATTGCGGATGGTGCCAGGCGTGAACCGCGCCGATTTCGGGGTTGCGTACCCCCAGCCGCATCATGGCGCCGGGCACCTTCTGAAGATAATAGGCAAAGTCCTCTCCGCCCATGAGCGGCTCCTTCAATTCTACAATCGACCGGCCCCCGAAGGCGTCCCGGATGGCGGCCCTGTACAGGTCATTGATGGAGCGGTGGTTGACCAGCACGGGATAGCCGACCAGATAGTCCAGTTTGACCCGCCCGCCCAGGGCCCGCGCCACCCCGGAGGAGACTCTTTCGACATGCTTCCGGAGGCGCCTGGCCTCGGTCTCATCCAGCGAGCGGACTGTTCCCTCCATGGCGACCTCGCCCGCCATGATATTGCGCGCGGTGCCGCCCGTGATCTTACCGATCGAGACCACGGCCGGTTGGAGCGGGTCGGTCGAACGGGACACCACCGACTGTAAGGCGCTGACGATTTGGGCGGCGATATACACCGCGTCGTGCCCCAAGTGGGGCCTGGCCCCGTGGCCCGATTTGCCGAAGACGGTCAGATCGAAGTCATCGGCCTGGGCCATCATCGCGCCGTCGCGCAACCCGATCCTGCCCACCGGAATCCAAGGGTCGACATGCAGGCCGAAGATCGCTCCAACATCCGGCCTCTTGAGCACACCGTCCGCGATCATGCCGACCGCCCCACCGGGACAGACTTCCTCGGAGGGCTGGAAGATGAACTTGATCGTTCCCGACCAGTATGGGCGGAGCTTCGACATCACCGCCGCCGTCGATGCCACCGTGGACATGTGCGAGTCATGCCCGCAGGCGTGCATCACCCCGGCGATCTTCGACGCAAACGGCAATCCGGTCTGTTCCGCAACGGGCAGGGCATCCATGTCGGAGCGCACGGCGGCTACCGGGCCGCCGTCTCCACTTTCCAAGACCCCGACCACACCGGTCCTGCCGACTCCGGTCTGGACACGGCAGCCGCAACGCTTCAACTCCACGGCAATAGTTTCCCCGGTCCAGTGCTCAGCAAAGGCCAGTTCGGGGTGCATGTGCAGGGCCCGGCGGAGCTTCACCGCTGCGGGGTACCGTGCATTGACTGCCTCGGCGAGGGCGCGATTCAGCCCCTCCGGCCGGCTTGACACTTCTTTCTGTTTTCTGGTCATGATCTCTTCTCGAATTCGCGCACGGCGTCCAGCAATTGGTCGATCTCTGCGTCCGTTGTATGAAAGTGCGGAGAGACCCGAATGTTCCCTTCCCGAAGGGCGGTGAGGACCTTGCGCGACTGGAGATGCCGGTGAAGGGATGTTGTATCCGGGCCCTGCAGCACAACAATTCCGGAGCGGTTTCGGGCGTTCGGGAATACCAACGGCCGGTATCGGGAGTCTGACAACCCTTCGGCCAGCCGCCGAAGTCGGCGCTGAATGATCTCCCAGACTGCGTCACCCCCGCACTCCTGAAGCATGCGCAAGCCCTCGTGGGCGAAGCGCAGGGAATAATACGGGTAAGTCCCGACTTCCCACCGGCGTCCATCACTGTACGCCGGGCGGTCCCACCGCCGAAGGTCGAAAAACCGGTAGCTCCAGTCCACTCCGAGCCAACCGGCGTAAGGTGGGCTCACCGGTCGCATCGCATCGGGCGAAATGTAGAAAAAGCCGGATCCCGTCTGTCCGAATAGCCACTTCTGACATCCGCACGCCAGGGCGTCGAATCCCGCCGCACGGGCATCGATGGGAACCGCGCCAACCCCCTGCATGCCGTCGACCAGCACGAAACACCCATGCTCGTGGCAGAGTCTCGTGATCTCCTCAAGATCGTAGCGATAGCCATTGAAGTATTGGACCCAGGCGAGAACCAGTACGGCCGGTTTGCGGCGGAGGGCCTCCTCCAGAGAGTCCAGACTCACGCAGCCGTTCTGGCAGGGAAGCGGTTCCACCTCAAGTTGCCGCTGCGCCGCCAGGTTTTGGACGACATAAACGGCGGCCGGGAACTCAGCCTCCGAGATCAAGATCCGTTCCCCGGGTTTAAGCGGAAGACCCCACAGTACGGCGTTCAAACCGTAGGAGGTATTCGGCGCAAACGCCACCCGATCCTCATCCGCGCCGATGAGGCGGGCAAAGTCGGTGCGCGATTCAATCAGCAGTCGGAATGTTTCGTCGTCGGCATCCTCGCCCTCCGCAAATCGTCCCCAGCGATCCATCAGGCTCTCAACCGCCCGCCGTCCGCGCACCGTAACGGGTCCGAAGGATGCGTGATTCAGAAATGAGATCTCGGGCGGAATCTCAAATTCCGCCCTCCAATTACGCTCAACCGGTGTGATTGCCATCAGCGACCAATCCAGTTCTCATTATCTCAGAAGCCACCCGGCAATGGTCATGGCTCCGACCGTACGTAAGAAGTCGATCAGCATCATCCAGGCGGCGTGATCCCAGCCGCGGCGCGGAACGTCGAGCAAGCGGGCGGGAATCAGGCCCAGCACGTACACGGCCAGCCCCAGCGCGACCCCGGCCCGTTCGCCGGAAAACGGCAGCATGGGCTGGAAAACGAACAGAACAAACGTGGGAAGGATTCCCGAGAAGACCAGATTCACCAATAGGGTCCCGGAGAACCGGCGCCAAATGCCGGAGTCGAATCCCGTCGTGTGCGGTTCCGAATCGGTTAGAATGCGGTGTTCGCCCCATCGGCCGACGGCGGTGACCAAAAAGCCCCACAATCCGGGAGGGAGGATGAGCAGCCAGTTTGACATTGTGCTTCCAGTCGGCGCGTCAGAGCCAGCCGTGTGCCCGATACCACTCGACCGTCTGCCGCGCGCCCAATGCAAACGGGATTCGGGACTTGTATCCCAACAGGCGTTCGGCCTTGGCGACCGAGCATGCCCAATTGACCTGAAGAAAATCACCCGCCTTGTGCCGATTCAGACGCGGAGTAAACCGGCCGATCCGTCCGACCAGCTCCGCCCCCCCGGCGATAGTCAACAGCAACGAACGGGGTATCCGAACCCTCAGTGCCCATGTGCCCAACGCCGCCTGAATGTGTTCCTCAAGGGTATCGAGATCGTACACTTGGGAATCAGCAATATAGAACGTCTCGCCCCGT
>JBFMFQ010000215.1:0-4962 GCA_040752075.1 Candidatus Zixiibacteriota bacterium
GGAACACCTCCGGGTATGAGCGTGTGGAGACCCTGCGGTTGCTCGATGGTGTGGTCGATGTCTATCTCGCCGATATGCGATACGGGGAGGATTCCCTCGGACTGCGTTACTCGAAGGTGCCCGATTACGCCACCATCAACCGTGCGGCAATCGCCGAAATGCACCGTCAGGTGGGGGATTTGCAGGTCGATGGAGAGGGAATCGCCACACGGGGCCTTCTGGTTCGGCATCTCGTACTGCCGGGCGGGATTTCGGGCTCGCGCGGGATCTTCGAGTTTCTCGCACGGGAGATATCGCCTGCGACCTGGGTCAGCGTGATGAGCCAGTACTTCCCCGCGCACCGGGCGGTCGGGCATTCGCTTCTGGGACGGCGCATCACACAGGCGGAATACGCCGCCGCGCAAAGCGATTACAGCGAAGCCGGGCTGTCCCATGGCTTCCAGCAGGATCTGGAATGACACGTATCACCGCCGGAATGTTGATGCCCCGCCGCCGCATTATCGCGCTTTGGCTGACTTTGGCCCTGGTCTCTTCCCTTGGGGCCGGGTGTGTCTACTTCAACACCTTCTATCACGCCAAGAAGGCCTTCGGCGAGGGCGAAAAGGTGCGCAAGCAGGCCGGGCGTCAGGGGGGCATCGCCGCCGGGAAGAACAACTACGAGCGCGCGATCGAGAAGGCCAACAAGATTGTCGAGAAGCACAAAGACAGCAAATACTACGATGACGCGCTCTTTTTGATCGGCGTGTCGTATTTCCGCATCGGCAATTACACGAAGTCGGAAGCGGCGTTCCGGGAACTACTGGCGACCCAGCCCGACTCCAAGCACGCGGAGGAGTCGCACCTCTTTGTCGCGCGCTGCCGGATCGAGATGGGTGATCCCGAGGCGGGGTTTCGCGCCTTCACCGAACTGGCGTCGACCGCGCGCAAGGAGAGCTGGCGGGCCGAGGCGCATTACCAACGCGGTGTGTACTTCCGCGACAACGAGAAGTACGACTCGGCCTTCAGCGAGTTGAATCTGGTCTTCACCGAGTACAAGGGCAGCGAACGCGCCCTGGAGGCGCGTCTGCTCGGCGCCGAAGTGCTGCGGGAGATGGGTCGCTACGACGAAGCCATCGCCATGTATCGCGGGATCCCGCAGGATGACAAGGATCCGCTTCTGGAGTTGGGCGCCCTGCGCGGCGTGGGAGAGACCTTCTACGAGTCCGGCCAGCCCGACTCGGGCATCGCCGTTTTCACCTCGCTGTTGGACCGCGAGGAATTCGCCGATTCGCTGGGGCCCATTCGCCTCTCTCTGGCGCGGGGTCTTCAGGACCTTGGCGACTACGATGCCGCCTGGCGCCAGTACCAGCAGGTTGCCGCGGTGCTCGAACGCACCACCTGGTCGGCCGAGGCCTTTTTCCGAATGGCGGAGATCAAGCAGTTCCAGGAGGAGGACCTCGTCACCGCCAAGGAAATGTACGACCGTTCGCGCGAGGAAAGCGTGGCGGGGCCTTTGGCCAAAGACGCGCTGACTCGTTCTGCCAACATTTCCAAGCTGGAGAAGTTCCGGATCGACCTTGGCCGCGGCGAATTGACCCGTCCGGAAGACGACGAGGAATACGCCTACGATCCGGCGCACCTCCCGCGCCGCGAGCGCGACGTCCAGTATTCACCCCTGAGCGCGCGCCCGCCGGAATTCGCGCTGGGGCCGCCGATGGCCGATTCATCGGATTCCTCCGACGCCGCGGTGTCCGGGGCAAGCACCGCCAGTGAGGCAGGCGCGATGGCCGCACCAATGGCGAGTGCCACCGCCGCACCGGCCGAGATGCAGGGGCCCCCGGCCGATTTGGCGCCCATCGTCGGACCGCCGGTCGATGCCGCCGAGTTGCGCGAGAACGCGCGTCGCCAGGAACTCCTGCCCTTCCATGACTGGTGGGTGCTTGCGGGGCCGGATTCGGCGCTCGGCCCGCCCTCGCCGGCGCATTTGTATCCCTTCGGTCATGGCGCCCTGCTCGGTCCGGAGCGTCCGCCGGACTCGGTTCTGGCCAGTTTCGAATTTGCGGGGATCGACACGACGGCGTTGCGGATCGAGGCGGAACGCGACTCGGTGCGCGCCGCCCGCAAAGCGGAACTTGATGAAATCCGCACCGCGGCATCGACACAGATGCAATTGGCGGAATTGTACCGGTCTTCGCTGGCCCTGCCCGACTCCGCCCTGGTCGAGTACAGCAATCTGGCCGCGCGGTATCCGAACACCCCATTCGCCGCCAAGGCGCTCTTGGGGGCCGCCGATGTTCTTGCGCAAGACTTGGGCGACACCGCCGCGGCCAACCGCAACCTGCGTGAGATTTTGAAGTCGTACCCGTACAGCGATTATGCCGGCGAGGCGATTGAGCGTCTATTGCTGCGGGGAACCGCCGCCGACACCGCGCATCCGGGCTGGGCCTACCGGCGGGCGGAGCGGTTCTATGTCCGCGACGACAACCCACGGCGCGCCATCGAGGAGCTCGAGAAGTTCATCGACAACTACCCGGAATCGCGGCTGGTTGCCAATGCCGAATTCGCGGTGACCACTCTGCGCGAGATGTATTTCCCGCCGGCTGACTCATCGGTGGTGCTCGCCTATCAGGAAATCCAATCCGACCGCCCCAACACGCCCTTCGCGGAGGCCGCCTCCGAGAAGCTGACATTTACCGTCGCGCGCCCAAAGCGCAAACCGCGCAAGATCGAACCGGACTCGGCGGCGGTCGCCGCCGGGGAAGGGGTTCTGGCGGCCGCGGATTCCAGCGCCGACTTGTCACTGCCTTTGGCGCCGCGTCCAAAGGTCGCCGGCGAATTCCGCTACCCGGAATCGGAGATTGGGCGGTACGACCGCGAGATGGTCGTGGTGTTCAAGATCCTGATTGATTTCACCGGGCAGATTTCCGAGTATCAAATGGTGCAGGGGACCGAGTCCGAAGAGATCAACGAGAACGCCCGTCTGGCCATCCTCGGCACTTCGTTCGATGCCGATTCGATTCCGCTGGATTCACTGAACATGTCCTACCGTTATGATGTCCGTGTGATCCCGCCGGCGAGAGAACGCGACGAGTTCGACCGGCTGGGCATCCAGAAAGATCCGACTCGACGGTAATTGTGAACGCTGCGCGCGCCGCACAACTGGTCTGGACACGGGAACTGGCCCCGGGAATATTCCAGCAGCGTTTGCGTCTTCCCCAGATCGCGCGACAGTCGCGCGCGGGTCAGTTTGTGCACCTGCTTCCCGGCGCCGGGCATCTTTTCCGGCGCGCGTTTTCGGTCTACGCGACCGACCCGAAGGCCGGCACGTTCGATGTCCTGCACCAAGTCTTGGGCGAGGGCACGCGCGGCCTGTCGCGGCTTGAGCCCGGGGCGCCGGTCGACACACTCGGTCCGCTGGGCAAACCGTTTCCGAAACCGCCCCGCGGACGCCGTCCGGTGCTGGTCGGCGGCGGGCTCGGCATGGCGCCGTTGCGGCTCTGGGCGGTCGAGCTTCTTGGTTCGACACGGGCCAAATCCAGCGCGGAGACGCGCCCTGTCATGCTCCTCGGGTCCCGTTCGACTCAGCAGGCGGTGGCCCCCTACGGCCTGTCCGCGCTCGGTGTGCGTCCGGTGTGGGCGTCGGATGACGGCTCCCATGGCTTCCACGGGCACGTGATTGCCCTTCTCGAACATGAGATCGCGCGCGGCAAGATCAATCCGGCGCAGAGCGTTGTCTACGGCTGCGGTCCCGAACGCATGATGGCCGCGCTGGCGGAGTCCTGCGCACGCCACGCCATGCCCTGCTTTGTCTCGCTGGAACGCTCGATGCCCTGTGGGTTCGGCGTGTGCATGGGATGTGTGATCCGAATGAAGGACGGCGCAGGGTACACCACCTTCCGGCGAGTCTGCCGTGATGGCCCGGTGTTCGACGCTTCCGAGATTGTTTTCTGATTCCCATGGCGAAATCCGCGACCAAAGTCGATCTGAAGGTCACCATCGCCGGTGTTACCTTTGCCACGCCGGTGTGGACCGCTTCCGGCACCGCCGGGACCGGCGAGGAGATGGAGACCTGGACTGATGTGAAGCGTCTGGGCGCCCTGGTGACCAAGTCGGTTTCGCTGAAGCCGCGTTCCGGCCATCCCTACCCGCGCACCTGCGAAACCGCATCGGGGATGCTCAACTGCATCGGGCTTCAGAACAAGGGCATCGATGCCTTCATCGCCGAGGAACTGCCGCGTTTGGCGAAGATGCCGACACGCGCGGTGGTGAACATCGTCGGCGACTCGATTGAGGAACTGGTCGAATTGGCGCAGCGGCTCTCGGATGTGCCGGGGCCGGATTGTCTCGAACTAAATCTGTCGTGTCCCAATGTGGCGCGCGGCATCGACCAGGGCTCCGATCCGAAGTGGGTGGGCGAGTGCGTCGCGGCGGTGCGCAAAGCGACTCGCTTGCCGCTGATTGTGAAGGTCACGCCCAACACGAATGACATAGTCTCCCTGGCGCGCGCCGCGGAGGGCTCGGGCGCCGATGCGATTTCCGCCATCAACACGCTGGTGGGAATGTCGGTCAATCACCAGTCACTCAAGCCGCGCCTGTCCAACATCACCGGCGGCCTATCCGGTCCGGCGATCAAGCCGGTCGCGCTGGCGGCGGTGTTCAAAATCGCACGGGCAGTCACAATCCCGGTGGTCGGGATCGGCGGGATATCGACCGGGCTGGATGCCGCCGAGTTCATCATCGCCGGCGCGAGCGCGGTTCAGGTGGGGACGGCCATCTTCCGTGATCCGCTGGCGCCGATTCACGCGGCCGAGGAACTCGCGCAATACCTCAAGGGCCGGGGGCTGGCACGGGTCGCCGACCTGGTTGGGACAATTCAAGTCTGAGATCACTCACATGAATTCTCGCGACGGAACGGGATTGTTTCGTTGGTCGTCCCGCTGGCGCGGGACTCCCGCCTCGCAATGACGTTTTGGGGGCGTTGTC
>JBFMFQ010000216.1:0-4947 GCA_040752075.1 Candidatus Zixiibacteriota bacterium
CGAGTCCGAGTGCACAGCCTACCAGGTTCGAGCCGTTGCCCATGCCCCCCACCCTCACCGCCCTCACCTCCCACCCCGCCCGTCCCGGACGGGTCCGTGTCGAGATCGACGATCACTACGCGTTCGAACTCTCGCGCAAGGCTATTCTCGCACTCTCGGTGGCTCAGGGGGAGGTTCTCACCCCCGAACGACTTGCATTGCTCGAGACCGCCGCGGCGCGGGAGGCGGCGATCGGCCTTCTCGCCCGGCGTGAACGGTCGCGTGCGGAACTTTCCACCGCGCTCAAACGCAAGCGATTCTCGCCGGATGTGGTCACGGCAGTTCTCGATGGGCTCGAACGGGAGCGACTGCAGAGCGACTCGCGCTTTGCCGGCGCTTGGGTCGAGACACGCCGTCGGCTGTCGCCGCGCGGGCGCGCCGCGCTGGCGTATGAACTTAAGCAGAAGGGAATCGGCGACGCCGAGATCGACCCGGCGTTGAAGAAGTACACATCGTCGGAGGAACGCGCGGCGTTGAAGGAACTGATCGAATCGCGCCTGGCACGCATGGACACCAAGCGCGAGGACAAGGCGAAGATCAAGGCGCGTCTTCTGGGATTCCTCGCGCGGCGAGGATTTGCGTACGAGGATATCCGGGCGGTGCTGGCGGAGCACTTTCCGGAGTGGGTGTAGCATTCGGGTATCAATCCCTTCAACGCTGACCAACCGAATGTCATTCCCGCGAAAGCGGGAATCTACTTTGATCTTCGCGTTTCAACGAACAGGCAAGATTGGATTCCCGCTTTCGCGGGAATGACATATCGGGGCTTCTCGTGCTTCGGCGCCCTTACGGTGCAGGGCAGATCGTGGGCCCGCCTGCATGTGATAACGCCTTTTGGCCCCGTTCCCTCTCCCTCGCCATTCGGCCTTGGTCCCCCTCCCCCCGCTTGCGCCGGGGTGATTCCGCCTCGTAACTTGCTCCCCGGAGACGTATCAGATGCCTATGACCGCTGCCCAACTACGAACCACGTTCTTGGATTATTACGCCCGACATGGCCACCAGGTGGTGCCGTCGGCGTCGCTATTGATCAAGGATGACCCGTCGCTGTTGTTCACCAACGCGGGGATGAACCAGTTCAAGTCGGTCTTCCTCGGGCAGGAGAACCGTCCCTACAAGACCGCCTGCTCCTCGCAGAAGTGCCTGCGTGTGTCCGGCAAGCACAACGACCTCGAAAACGTCGGCGTGACGCCGCGTCACCACACGTTTTTCGAGATGCTCGGCAACTTCTCCTTCGGCGATTATTTCAAGAAGGACGCCATCGCCTACGCCTGGGAGTTTCTCACCAAGACCGCGGCGCTCGATCCCAGCCGCCTCTGGGTCACGGTGTACACCGATGATGACGACGCCGAGGCGCTCTGGCGTCAGATTGCCCCGGCAGTGAAAGACCGCATCCGCCGTTTCGGCGAAAAAGAGAACTACTGGTCGATGGGCGATGTCGGACCGTGCGGGCCATGCTCGGAGATCCACTACGACTTCGGGCCGGAATTCTCCTGCGGACGCCCGGAGTGCACGGTCAACTGCGACTGCGACCGGTATATCGAAATCTGGAATCTGGTCTTCATGCAGTTTGAGAAGAAGGCGGACGGTTCGGTGGTCCCTTTGCCGAAGCCATCGGTCGATACCGGGATGGGGCTCGAGCGACTGGCGACCGTGGTGCAGCATCACCACTCGAACTACGACACCGATCTATTCATGCCGGTGATCGAGGCGCTGGCCAGGGACTCGGGTATCGCTTACGACCGCGGTCCGGCCGGTGTGCCACACCGTGTCTGCGCCGACCATCTGCGCGGATTGGTGTTCACCATTGCCGATGGCGGGATGCCGGGCAACGAGGGCGCGGGATATGTGCTGCGCCGGATTTTGCGCCGCGCCGCGCGGCTGGGGAAATCGCTGGGCTACCACGGGCCGTTCCTGCACCGTTTTGTCGATGTCGTGATCAAGATCATGGGCGGGGCCTACCCTGAGTTGCATCAGAGACGCAACCATGTCGTGCATGTGATCGAATCCGAGGAATCGCGCTTCGCCGAAACGCTCGATGCGGGCCTGGCCCGGTTTGACACGGCGCGTCAGGCCGCCCGGCACGGGGTCATTGCCGGTGAAGAGGCATTCCGTTTGTACGACACATTCGGATTTCCGCTCGACTTAACAGAGGTTCTCGCGCGGGAGGCGGGCTTGACGGTTGATGTCGCCGGTTTCCAGCGCGCGCTTGAGGAGCAGCGGGAACGCTCCCGCGCTCAGACCGGCTTCCGTGATCAAACCGTGTCGAAGGCCGCCGGACTCGACATCGAATCGGCATTTATTTACGATGCGACCACGCTGGAGGCGACACTTCTGTGGGCATCCGACGACGGCACGGCGGTCGCGCTGGATCGGACACCGTTCTATTCCGAGTCGGGCGGGCAGATCGACGACAAGGGCGAGATTCGAAGCGGCGATGACTTCATCTTCGCCGTGGAGAGCATGGAAAAGGTGGACAAAGCCATCGTTCACCACGGTCGTGTCGCAAAGGGCAGGGCGAAGGACTGGATCGGCAAGGAAGTGACCGCTTCTGTCGACCGTGCGCGCCGCCGGATGATCCAGCGCAACCACACCGCCACGCACCTGCTTCACAAGGCGCTGCGCACGGTGCTCGGTCCGCATGCGCAACAGGCCGGATCACTTGTCGCACCCGATCGTCTGCGCTTTGATTTCTCGCACTCGGGGCCGATGTCCGCCGAGGAGATCGAACGGGTGGAACGGATGGTGAACGAGGCGGTCCTGGAGAATTACCAGGTGGCGCCATACGAGACCGAACATGCCAAGGCGATCGCCACCGGTGTCACCGCGCTTTTTGGCGAGAAATACGGCGACGTGGTGCGTGTGGTGAAAATCGACGATTACTCCGCTGAACTCTGCGGCGGCACGCATGTGAAATCGACCGGCGAAATCGGGCTCTTTCGTATTGTGTCCGAAACCGGTGTCGCGGCCGGGGTGCGCCGCATCGAGGCGATCACCGGCGAGGCCGCGTACGAGAAGGCCAGGCAGGATGAGACAGTCATCCGCCGGGCGGCGGAATTGCTCCGGACATCGCCCGACAAGGTGATCGACCGCGCCTCGGACGCCCAGGAGGAGATCAAGAGCCTCCGCAACGAACTCGCGCAGGTGCGCCGCAAGATGGCCGAGGGATCGACCGCCGGCGCGCAGTATGAGCCGGTCGATGGGCTGGACTTGAAACTCATGTACCATCGGCTTGATGACGGATCCGATGATGACGCGGTCGCGTTTGCTGATCTGGGCAAAGGGCAGGAAGGTCCGGTGGTCACCGTGGTGGCTTCATCGTCGGGGAAACTGGTGGTCGGCGCCAGCGGCGCGGCCACCAAGCGCGGTGTGCACGCGGGCAAACTGCTTGGCAAACTGGCCGCGCACCTCGGTGGCGGACGCGGCGGCGGACGACCTGACTTTGCGCAGGGTAAAGCCGGCAGTCTCGATGACTGGGATGGCGGACGCGGTGTCTTGATTGAAGAGCTTCGCTCGATGGTGACGAAGTGACGGGTCCGGTCCTGCGAACGCTCTTGGATGCGCGCCGCGCCGGGCCCGGCTTCCTTTGGCTCATCGACCCCGACAAGATTGACACGCGACGTCCCGACCCGCGCTGGGAAACAGCATCGGAAGCTGGCGTCACCGCGTTTCTCGTCGGTACCTCCCAAAGCGGGAATGATAGATTCGACTGCGTGGTTGCCTTCCTTCGGAAGCACACGCGACTGCCGCTCATTCTGTTTCCCGGCTCGGCCTCGCAGGTCTCGCCGCATGTCGATGCGGTGCTTTTTCTCTCGCTACTCTCAGGGCGCAATCCGGATTATCTGGTGGGCGAGCAGGTGAAAGGGACCCCGCTCATCCGCGACTACGGGATCGAACCGATCCCGACCGGATATATCCTGGTCGATACCGGAACTCAAACCTCGGTCGCCAGTCAAAGCGCGACACATCCCATCCCGGAGGATGACATCGAATCAATCTGCGATCATGCGTTGTGCGCGCAATACATGGGGAAGACGCTGGTCTATCTCGAAGCCGGGTCGGGCGCGAGAAACCCGATCGGTGCGGTTGCCATCAGACGCGTGAAGGATTCGATAGCCGTCCCGCTGATCGTTGGCGGAGGCATCCGCACGGCGGAAGCATGCGCGAAGGCGGTACAGGCTGGCGCGGATTTCGTCGTGGTTGGGACCGCATTGGAGATTGATCGGTCCGCCGTTCTTCTGCAGGAAATGTGCGAGGCCACACGTTCCACCCAGGGGGTCGTGCCGCGATGAGTGATCAGGAAGCCGTACGCCGCATGGCCCTGGCCGCCATCGCCGAGACACGGGACTCGGCCGAGCGGCTGATTGAGACCGCATTCGATGATCTCTGGCACGGGTTTGAGCTGATACGCGACACCTTCCAGCAGGGACGGCATGTCCATGTTTGCGGCAACGGCGGCTCGGCGGCGGATGCGCAGCACTTTGTCACCGAACTGGTGGTGCGGCTCGATTCGAATTCCAAGCGCCGCCCCCTGCCGGCAACTGCCCTCAGCACGGACACTTCAATCCTGACCGCCGCGGCCAATGACCTCGGATTCGTTCAAGTCTTCGCGCGCCAGATCGAGGCGCGTGCCCAGGCCGGCGACCTCCTACTTCTGATTTCGACTTCCGGGAAATCAGCCAATTTGCTGATCGCGGCCCATGCGGCGCGTCTTCATGGAGTGTTCACTCTCGCCCTCCTCGGCCGTGACGGCGGCGAACTGCGCTCGATAGTAGATTGCGCGGTGATCGTTCCCTCTCAGAGCACCCAGCGGATCCAGGAGGTCCACTCGCTTTGCCTGCATTTGTGGTGCGAGTGGCTGGAGCCCTGTTTCCCATCGTCACATTAGGATTTCAGAGCACCGTAAATTGG
>JBFMFQ010000217.1:0-4930 GCA_040752075.1 Candidatus Zixiibacteriota bacterium
GATTGCCGCCGGGATCAAGCTTCTTGTCATCGTGCCGGATCGGGTTCCGATTTACGACGTCCTCGAGATTGCCGCGCATGCCCGCGATGCGGGCGCCCGCTTCGTCGGTCCCAACACGCTGGGGCTCCTGTCGCCGGGGCGTGCGGTGTTTGGAATGATGGGCGGATCGGCCGCGGCCGCGAAGGATTGGTTCCTTTCCGGGAGGGTGGGAGTCACCTCCCGTTCCGGCGGGATGACCTCCTCGATTGCCTATTATCTGTCACGTGCCGGCGTGGGGTTGTCCACCATCCTCCATGTGGGCGGCGACGCGATCGTTGGCACCGATCATCCCGCCGCGATGGAATTGTTCGAGCAGGATCCGGAAACCGACTGCGTTGTGATGTTCGGCGAAATCGGGACGTCGCAGGAGGAACGGGTCGCCGACCTCATCGAGGCCCGGAAGTTCACCAAGCCGCTGGTCGCGTACATCGGGGGAAAGGGCGCCCAATCCGGCACCCGGTTCTCCCATGCGGGAGCGATTATCGAGGGCGGACGCGGCACACACGAGGGCAAGGTGGCGCGCCTGCGGGAAGTCGGCGCCACGGTGGTGGATAACTTCAACGACATCCCAAAGGCGGTGAAGTCCCTGATCGCGCCGATGGATACCGCAAAGATTCCAATCGTTTAGGGCGGCTCGGGCCGCCCATTCGGTGAATCCGCACCACGATTCCCAACTGCGAGGCACGCCATGGGTGAACTCAACTGGCAGTCGGCCATCTCGGAAATCGCCCCCAACGTCATCAGGTTGCGCGGATACCCAGTCGAGGAGTTGATGGGAAAGATCGGCTTCGCCGACGCGATTCACCTCGCGCTCCTGGGTGAGTTGCCCGACCCGGCAACCAGCCGGCTGCTCAACGCCATCTTTGTCTCCTCGATCGATCACGGGACCACACCGCCATCGGTGCTTTCCACTGTTACGGTGGCATCCACCGGCGCCCCCCTTGGTGCGGCGGTGGCGGCCGGGATCCTCTCGATCTCCAAGTTCCATGGTGGCGCCATCGAAGACTGCATGACAGTCATCGGACAGGCATTGAAGCGAACCAAGGAAAAGGGCGAGAGCCGCGAACAAGCCGCCGCCGCCGTCTTCCAGGATTCCAAGTCTCGTGGGGTCCGACTGTCGGGGTTCGGTCATCGACTTCACACGGAGGACCCCCGCACCGTCCGGCTTTTGACCATGGCCGGGGAACTCGGCAAGGCCGGCGACGGTGTCCGGATGGCGAAGGCGTTTGAGAAGGTAATTGCCGATTCGACCGGCAAGCCGCTTCCCCTGAATGTCGATGGGGCGATCGCGGCGTTACTGGTCGATATGGGAGTCCCGTCCGAACTCGCCAACGCGTTCTTCATGATCGCCCGGCTGCCCGGCCTGGTCGCGCATGCCCACGAGGAACGAACGCGCCAAAAACCGATGCGCAAGATCCACCCGTCTGATGTCACCTATGACGGACCGGCGTTGCGGCATCTGGGATGAGACATGCCTTTGATCATGTGAATACAAGGAGATCATGATGCACGACGAGATTCTGTCCATCTTTCCCGAAATCAACGAGATCAAAGATGCCGACTTGCGGGGGAAGACCGCCGCGGCATGGGCCTCGGCCATGAAGCGGAGCACGCTGTCCTACGACGACCTGCGCAGCATGCCCTTCACTCTTCTGGTCAGCGATGTGAACGTCACTTTCGTCGAGCATGTGCGCACCGTCGCCAAAATGTGCATGGCCTGCTGGGATGTGCTGGACAAGTCATACGGTTCGCGCAACAAGGTCAACCGCGACATCCTGATTTCGGGTGCGATGCTGGCCGATGTCGGCAAGGTGCTTGAGTTCACCAAGAAGGACGGGAAGTTCGTCAAAAGCGAGCACGGCAAGCTCTTGCGCCACCCGTTCTCCGGTGTCGGGATCTGCTGGGAGCATGGGCTCCCGGATGAGGTCACCCACGTGGTCGCCATGCACTCGAAGGAGGCGGCCGGCGGGAAGCGAACCCCGGAGGGTATTGTGTTGCACCACGCCGATTTCATCGATTTCGAGTTGGTCGGCGGGTGATCGGATGAGCGTAAACCGGCGGGTGGGGAATACCCGCGGCGGGTACAAACGCGATTTCGTATCACGTAGCTGATGGGAGCAGGAGGTCCCGATGGGCCAGACCGTTGTCGAGAAGATAGCCACGGCGCATGCCGTGGGGCTGAAGCCGGGTGAAAAGGTTCACGCGGGCGACTTTATCATGATCCGCCCGAAACACGTGATGACCCACGACAACACCAGCGCGGTCTTAGGCAAGTTTAAGACCATTGGTGTCGCGAAGGTGTTTGACCCGGCGCAGCCGGTGTTCGCCATCGATCACGACATTCAGAACACGTCGCCCGAGAACCTCGGCAAGTACGCCAAAATCGAGGCCTTCGCCAAGGAGCAGGGGATCGACTTCTACCCGGCCGGAACCGGAATCAGCCACCAGGTCATGGTCGAGTACGGTTATGTGACACCGGGGTCGATGGTGGTCGGCAGCGATTCGCACTCCAACCTCTATGGCGCCGGAGCGGCCCTTGGCACACCCATCGTGCGCACCGATGCCGCCTGCCTGTGGGCCACCGGTCAGACCTGGTGGCAAGTGCCGCCGGTGGCACGGGTGCAATTGCATGGACAACTGCGTCCCGGCGTGGTTGGAAAAGACGTCATCATCGCCCTCTGCGGGCTTTTCAACAAAGATGAAGTGCTCAACATGGCGGTCGAGTTTCATGGCGCGGGAATCGCCGGAATGTCGATGGATCAGCGCATGAGCGTGGCCAACATGACCACGGAATGGGGTGCGCTGGCCGGCGTGTTTCCCTTCGACGAAATCCTGCGCAACTACCTCCATGGCAGAGCCGACTTTCTCGCTTCGCGCAAAACTCCGCGTTTCACACGCGCGGATGTCGATCAATGGTGGAGCAACCGTCTCGTCCCTGATACCGATGCGCGCTATACCATCGAGCTTTCGCTGGATCTGACCACCGTCATCCCCCACGTGTCGGGCCCGAATCACGTCAAGGTGATGATCTCCCTGCCGGAAATGGAGAAAAAGCGGGTCAAGATTAACAAAGCCTACCTCCTGAGTTGCGTCAACGCCCGGCTGGAAGACCTTGCCGAAGCGGCCGGTGTCCTCAAAGGCAAACGGGTTGCGGAGGGTGTCCAGTTCTACGTAGCTGCCGCATCGGCCAACATCCAAAAGCAGGCAGAGGACCTTGGGTACTGGAAGACGCTGGTTGACGCGGGCGCCACTGCTCTGCCTTCGGGATGCGGACCGTGCATTGGGCTCGGCACCGGCACTTTGGAAGCGGGCGAGGTGGGAATCAGCGCCACCAACCGCAACTTCAAGGGCCGGATGGGCCACCGCGACGCCCAGGTGTATCTCGGCAGCCCGGCGGTGGTCGCGGCATCCGCGGCGGCGGGCTATATTGCATCACCGATTCCATTCTCCGAGGTCCAGGGAAAGATCACCATGAGTCGTTCATCGACGGCACCCGGCGCCTCCAAGCCGGTCGAGATCGTCGAAGGATTTCCGGCCAGCGTGGCAGGACGGGCGCTGTGGCTGCCGATCGACAATCTCAACACCGACGGCATCTATGGCGGCACATTCACCTACAAGGACAACCTGACCAGGGATGAAATGGCCGCCGCGGTGATGCTGAACTACGACCCCGAATTCCAGTCGATCGCCCAGAAGGGTGACATCATGGTGGCCGGCCGGAACTTCGGCACCGGGTCATCCCGCGAGCAGGCGGCCACCGCCCTCGATTACCGGGGGATTCAATGCGTCATCGCCGCATCCTTCAATGAGACCTATAAGCGAAACGCATTCAACAACGGGTTCGTCGTTTTCGAGTGTCCGGAATTGGTGGATTACCTGCGCGCGAGATTCGCCGGACGGCCCGAGAAGACGGTTGTCGGGCCGGACCTCCAGGTGGATTACCGCACCAGCACGATCACCTGCGATGGAAAGTCCTTCACCTTCCCAGCGTTAAGTCAGGTGGCGCAACGGCTTGTGGTATCGGGCGGAGCCGAGAACATGGTGAAGCGCTCGCTGGCGACCGCGAGTTAAAGGCGCCAAAATCTCTTTGTGTTTTTTCCCTGCGAGTGCGTATTATACAAGCCTTGGCCATTTTCGGGCCGAGTTGGAGAATACGAGAATGAAAGCCAACATCCATCCCAAGTACTACGAGACGGTCATCCACTGCGCCTGCGGCAATAAGATCCCGACGCGTTCGACCGTAAAGGAACTGCACGTCGAAATTTGCGCGGCCTGCCATCCCTTTTTCACCGGCAAGCAGAAGCTCATCGACACCGCCGGACGCGTTGAGAAGTTCCTCAAGAAATACGGCATGGAGAGCCAGGCCGGGACGCCTTCGGCGACGGGTTCCAAGGCCGAGTCGTAGACGGGCTTAGCCCCGGAAGGGGCCTGTGATATGCGCGACGCGGACGCTCCGGCGTTCCGTCGCGTTTGTCTTGTCGGCCGGTGCGTCATCACGGCCTCTGCTTCGGAAGCGAACACCGTACCCACACGACTGCCAATAGGAAGCCTGTCGAGATGCCCAGCAACACCCTCCAATTGCTCGAAGAAATCCAGCGCCGGTATGACGACACCTCGGCGCAGATGGCCGATCCGCAAGTCGCGCGCAATCCGTCAAAACTTCGGGCGCTGGGCCGGGAGCACCATCGCCTGAGTGCCATACTGCAAGCCGGCGCCCAGTACAAGTCGATGATCCGCCAGATCGAGGAAGCAAAGGAGATCATCGCCGAGGAGTCCGACCCCGAACTGGTCAACCTCGCGAAGTCAGACCTCGAAAGCCTGCTCACCCAGTATGAAGACCTGGAGGAACGCCTCCAGGATCTCCTCATTCCGCCCGACCCCAATGACGGCA
>JBFMFQ010000218.1:0-4909 GCA_040752075.1 Candidatus Zixiibacteriota bacterium
CGCGCGGAGCACGCCTCTTGACGGAATGTCATTGCGCGGAGGGAGTCCCGCGAAGCGGGACGACCGACGAAGCAATCCCGTTCCCTCCCGTGCGCCGTGGCATTCACAATGCAACGGAATTGCTTCGTCACTCCATCCCGCCCTTGGCGGGACTTAGCTCCTCGCAATGACGGCCCGATTATTGGTTGTCGGGGTGAGGCCCGTTCACACAAAGTGATTGCCGGCTGTGAGGCGAAGTCACGTTGTTCCCGTAATCCAACGACGCAAATGGCCACGGGAGAACTGACATGGGATCAATCACAAACGAACAACTCACCAAACCGCTTTTCGCGCTGTTGACCGAAACGTTTGACAAGACCGCCGGAGCGTATCTCGACCGCGACACATCGCTTCTCAACACGCTGGACACACTCAACGCCGCACGGGCATCGAAACCCACGATCCCGGGGGGCACGACCATTGCCGGGCATGTGTTTCACGTCCGCTTCTACCTGCGCGTCATCAACGACTACATGGAAGGCAAGTGGTACGAGAACCTGGATTGGAAGGAATCCTGGACACTCTCGACCGTGACCGATGCCGAATGGGAAGAACTCCGCCGCAATGTGCGTGGCGATTACGCCGCGCTGATGAAACGGTTGGGCGAGATCGGCGACTGGTCCGACGAGAAGCGTCTGGGGGGCGCGATGGCGATCATCGCCCACACGGCGTTTCACCTCGGCGCGATCCGCCAGATGACGAAGTTAGTCGCGCTGCGGTGAGAACTTCCCTGCCGGCTTGACATCCCGAGAGAATCGGTCTACAATCCCCCAACGCCTGCCCTGGCCCGGGCAGTATCGGTGGCATCCGGCAGAGCCACCGACCAATCCCAATGAGCCGATCCGACCCTCGACGCAACGACCGGGATCACTTCTTCGGCATCCTCTCGGGGGTCTCCAAGGCCAAGTTCTACACCGGCGTATTCTTCGTTTTCTCCATCTTCGGCGTGTTCTGGGCGCCCTCGGAACCATGGTTCCTCCTGGCGGCCTGGGTGGCTTACTCCGGCGGGATCGCGGCGGCGTACGCGTATGCGTTCTCGCGCGATTACCGTCTGCTGGCGCTGGTGATTCCGCTGAGCGTCATCGTCCCGACGGGGCTTGGGTACCTCGGGCACCGTGTCGGCGGGGTGGCCCGGACCAGTCTTGGAGCGCAGGAGCCGGAGATCATGCTTTTGACCATTCTCCTGACGGTGGCCGGTTATGTTTTCTTCATCAGCTTCATCCGCGGCGAGGGGGTGCGCAGCCTTCGTCTGCACACGGAAGTCACCCTCGCCAAACGCATTCACGACCACCTTGTCCCCTCGGTCGATCTGCGTTTGCCCCGATTCGAGATTCGCGGCGTGTCGGCATCCAGTTCCGAAGTCGGCGGAGACCTTCTCGATGCGGTCGCCGACGGCGACAGCGTGCTGGTGTGCGTGGCCGATGTCTCGGGGCATGGCGTGCAAGCCGGTCTGATGATGGGAATGATGAAGAGCGCGGCGCGAATGCGCCTCCTGCATGAGGATGACCTCGACCGGCTGGTGAATGACCTGAACCATGTGTCCTTCCAGGTCAAGCCGCCGGAGATGTTCATGACCGCCGCCTTTATGCGCTTCGATGCGAGCCAGACGGCGCGCATCGCACTGGCCGGGCACCCGCCGATTCTCCACCACCGCCGCCGGACACAAACAATCGACCAGATCGACAGCCCGCATCCCCCCATCGGGGTTGTGAAGGGCGCGAAGTTCGCCGCCGTGCAGACGGACTGCGAATCCGGTGACCTCTTCCTCATTCTCACCGACGGCCTGACCGAAGTATTCGACCGGAACGGTGAGGAATTCGGCCTCGAACGGATCAAGGCGATCGTCGCCGAACGGCATGACCGTCCCCTTGCCGAGATCGAAGCGGCCATCCTCGATGCGGCCCGTGCCTTTGGCCCGCAGGAGGACGACCAGACACTGCTTCTGGCTCGCGTCCTGTAGCGACGTCGCCCTCCCCCGGCATCACGATTTTGTCAAATGCCCTCAGGCGCCGCTTGCGGCTTTGCACCGGCATCGGCCATCGTACCCGGTGAATTGGCCCGGCACCCAACCCCATCCGAGAGGTGGCCCATGAGAAAGTCAGTGCCGTTTCTGCCGGCCGTGTTGGCGAGTTTGCTGGTCGCGCCGTTGGCGACCGCGCAGGACGATACCGTTCAGTACTTCCCGCGCTACTACGACCCGGTGATCGAGGAGATGGAGAAGGCCGCCGACTCGCTCAAAGCAATCCGCGACAGCATCACCGGCCAGATCCGCAAACGCCAAAAGGACGAGAAGGAAGCGCAGAAAGAGATCCGGCGGGAGCTGCGCTATGATGTCAGCCGCATTGCGGCGCCTGCATCGCTATCGGACTTTACCACCGCGTTCCACTTCCCCCCGGTCGCGCAGTACCGCACCGGGACCTGCTGGTCGTTTTCCTCGACATCGTTTATCGAATCCGAGGTTGCACGGATCACCGGGCGCGAAATCAAGCTGTCGGAGATGCACACGGTCTATTACGAGTACCTGGCGAAAGTACATCGTGTCATCCGCGAGCGCGGTGTCGGCTGGAACGGCGAAGGCTCGGAGGCCAATGCGCTTTTGCGTGTATACCGCGACCATGGCGCGGTGCCGGCCGGCGTTTACACCGGGTTGAAACCGGGTGTGGAGCGCCACGATCATTCGGCCCTGTCGTCCGAGGTGGAGAGGTATCTCGAGTTTGTCAAAGCAAACGATTACTGGGATGAGGACGCCGTGCTCGCCCATGTGCGGGTGATCCTCAACACCCATCTCGGCGAACCGCCCTCAGCGTTTGAGTTCGAAGGGAAGACCTACACCCCGCAGGCATTCCTCAGCCAGGTGCTCAAGATCAACCCCGATGACTATGTGGATGTGATGTCCACGCTGTCGTTCCCCTACTTCACCCAGGGACCATTCGAGGTTCCGGACAACTGGTGGTTTGACAGCACGTATTACAACCTGCCGCTGGACCAGTGGTACGGCGCGCTTTCGGGCGCCATCAAAAGCGGTTTCACCGCCGAGCTCGGCGGCGATGTTTCCGAGCCGGGCTGGTACGGCAAGCAGGATCTCGCGGTGGTGCCGGATTTCGATGTGCCGCCGGCGTACATCAACGAGGACTCGCGCGAGTTCCGTTACTACAACCGCACCACGACCGACGATCACGGTATTCACCTGATCGGCCACACCCAGATCGATGGCCGCGACTGGTTTCTGATCAAGGACTCCGGCCGCAGCGCGCGTCACGGGAAATTCGAGGGGTACTTCTTCATGCGCGACGACTACCTGCGCTTGAAGATGATGACGTTCACGGTGCACAGGGATGCGTTGGGCAGTGTGCTCGATGCGTTCCCGAGGCGGATGTAGGTGAGTTTAGCCGGCGAACCGCCGTCACCTCCCAGCCCTGTCATCCCGGCGAAAGCCGGGATGACACCATTCCTGCGCGGTCTCCTCCAGGGAAGCCGTTCCGGATTCGGCATCCCCTCGTGATTCACATCTGTTTTTGCTGTCGAAAACAGCTTGACTCCTTATTTTCGTTTTGGCAGACTTTCGAAAATAAGCGGAGGCGTTGTTTTCGCGGGTGAAAATAAGGGGGGGTATGACAGGGACCGCTGGATCGGGGAGAATCATAAGGGCCGCAGGAGGTTACGAGGCGTTTGTACCGGACCCGTTACCGCCGGCGGAATTGCCGATGACCTCGGCGGTGATCCAGGCCCTGTCCGAGACGGATCGGCTGATCGGACGGCTGGCGGGAGTCGGCGGGCAGTTGCCCAATCCCCACATCTTTATCCGCCCGTTTGTGCGCCGTGAGGCGGTCCTCTCAAGCAAGATCGAGGGGACGCAGGCGACACTGGGCGAGATTCTCGCGGTCGAGGCGGGGGCATCGGTTGATCGCAGCCCGTCTGATTTGCGCGAGGTCGGCAATTATGTGGTCGCGCTCGAGCATGGTGTCAAACGACTGAACAAACTGCCGCTGTCCTTGCGATTGATCTGCGAACTGCACAAGAAACTGATGACCGGGGTGCGCGGCGGGCATGCGACACCGGGCGAGTTCCGGAAATCGCAGAACTGGATTGGGCCGCCGGGATCGTCGATCCAGACCGCAAGCTTCGTCCCGCCGCCGCCGGAGGAGTTGATGGCGTGTCTTGGCGAATGGGAGAAGTTTCTCCACCAACGGGACCTTCCGCCCCTCGTCGCCATCGCGCTCGCGCATTACCAGTTCGAAGCGATTCACCCGTTTCTCGACGGCAACGGGCGTGTCGGGCGGCTTTTGATCACACTCTTCCTGATCGAACGGGAGATTCTCCCGACGCCGCTTCTGTACCTGAGCGCTTACTTCGAATCGAAACGCGCGGAGTATTACCGTCTGCTGCGCGATGTCTCGTTCGGCGGCGCCTGGGCGGAGTGGATCGAATTCTTCCTCCGTGGCGTCGCGCATCAGTCCGAAGACGCGGTCAATCGCGCCGAGCGAATCAACGCGCTCCTCACCCGGTGGCGCAAGAAGGTCGCCGGTTCCGGCTCATCGGTGCCGATGGCGCTCATCGATCTGCTCGCGGAAAACCCATATTGCATGGTCAAGCGTGTTGCCGAGCGCCTCGGGGTTGCGTTCACGACGGCGCAGCGGGGGATTGGGGTGCTGGAGAAGGCAGGGGTTCTCGCGCAGGTCGGCGAGGGGAAGCGGGACCGGGTGTATTGTGCAGGGGAGTTGTTGCGAACATTGGAGCGGCCATCGTAGTTGCTATGGTCTGTGGAAGAGGGTTGTCAAAGAACGAGGCTGCCTTCAGTTTTCGACTTCGACGTGGTCGCCCGGCTGAGCGGGTGCCACAAGGATGAAGGAGGCAGCCTCATGCGGAAGAA
>JBFMFQ010000219.1:0-4905 GCA_040752075.1 Candidatus Zixiibacteriota bacterium
TAAGCTTCGCGTTCATGCCAGTCGGCGGTGCCCCAAATACCGGCCACCGAGGGACAGTGCGGGTTTTCACGATCGGTGAATTCCACCTTCAAAGTGAGCTTGTGATTGTGGATCACAGAATGGAGGTTGTAAACCACGGCAAGCTTTTCTTTGTAATCGAGCCCGGAGAGGCACATAAGCGAGGTCATGTCGATGCCGGGTTCATCCCGCAGCCACTCGGACACTTCGGCAATCGATTCGGCCTGGATGACACAGGTCGGGTCCAATTCCCCCGCGAGGTCGCCAATTTTGTCGCCGAATTTCGATTTCAGCCGGCCATGGATTTCCGCTGCCGTCATTCTCGTTATCTCCGTCTCAGGCAGCCATTACCGGCGCCAGCTTCTTTCCAATCAACTCTTCGCGCTTGATCTTTTCCTGGAGCAGCATGAGTCCCTCCAGGAGCGCCTCCGGACGCGGCGGGCAACCTGCCACGTAGACATCGACCGGGACTATCTGGTCGACGCCCTTCAGGACATGATACCCGTGTTTCCAGTAGGGGCCCCCGCAGGTCGCGCAGGAACCCATGGAAATCACGTATTTCGGCTCCGGCATCTGCTCATAGAGCCGTTTGATGCGCAACGCCATCTTCATGGTCACCGTGCCGGCCACGATCATCAGGTCGGTCTGACGCGGCGAGGCGCGCATGACACCGGCCCCGAAACGGTCGATGTCGAACCGACCCGCGGCGGTCGCCATCATCTCGATCGCGCAACAAGCCAGACCAAATGTCATCGGCCAAACCGAGGACTGCCGCGCCCACGAGAGCACTTTGTCCACCGAGGTCACGATGACATTGTTCCCGTGGCGTCCCTCAAGCGGCAAGGTGTTGTCCGCCTTTGTCTTGATCTTCAGTTCGGTGGGCGTCTTACCCATCGGATCAGTCCTTTCAATCCACTTCAGGTCTTGGCCTGAATCTCAGGCACAAGATTGTAGTCTACGAGCCGTTTTTGCAGGAAGTCAACGGGTTTGTCCCCCCGTTCCTCCTTCGGCGGCAAAGAGAGTAACATGTTGATATCCAGCACCATACCAGTACGGGACAGGGAGCCGATTTCGGTGATCCCGGTGTCCATGCGGATCGCGTCTTCGGGGCATGCCTCCACACAGAATCCGCAGAACACGCACCGGCCGATGTCGATATCGAAAGACTTGGGCCGTTTTTCGATGTTCGGATCGTCGACTTCCTCGGCCTTGATGAAGATGCAGAAGGCCGGGCAAACAGTCTCGCACATCATGCAGGCCACACAACGGGGCGTCCCATCAGGATGCCGGGCCAGGCGGTGCAGGGAACGCAGACGGGGGGCCGCGGGACGGCGCACCTCCGGGTACTGAAATGTCGCGGCCGGCTCGGCGGTCTTGATGCCGAAGAGGCGAAGGGTATGGCGGATCAGGTTGCGGAAGAAATGCCCCGCAGTGATCGCCAAACCGCGCACCACTTCCACAACGTAGATGCGCTCAAGAAAGGTCAGCTCGCGCCGCCGCTCCGAAACATTGATGACATTGACACGACCCATCCGGCTCCGATCCCCTACTGGCCGATCCAAAGAACGACGATGGCGGTGACCACGGCGTTAACAAGCGACAGCGGCAAAAGCACCTTCCAGCCCAGATTCATGAGCTGATCAAACCGGAAGCGAGGCAGGGTCCAGCGGATCAGCATCTGCAGCCAACAGAAGAAGGCGACCTTGCCAATAAACGAGATGACCCGCAGCGATTCGACCACCCAGGCGCTCATCGGGATGGTGCCCCCCCACGGGAACGCGAATCCGGCGTCCGCCAGGTACGGCACCTGCCAGCCGCCGAAAAAGAACGTGGTCACCAGCGAGGCGATCAGAATCTGCCCGACGAACTCGGCGAACATGAACATGCCGAACTTCATGGAGGAGTATTCCACGAAAAAGCCGATGATCTCCGATTCCCCTTCGGGCATGTCGAAGGGAATCCGCTTGGTCTCAGCGATGCCGGCGGTCAAAAACAGGAAGAATCCCAACGGCTGCAGAATCACACCCCAGGCCGGGAGGAACCCGAAAAGCAGCCCGCCCTGCGCCTGGACAATCTCCTGGAGTGAGAGGGTCTGAAAGATGAGAAGGATGCCCACCAGGGTCATCCCGATCGAGACCTCGTAGGAGATCATTTGCGCCGAGGCGCGAATGCTGCCGAGCAGACTGAAGTTGTTGTTCGACGACCAGCCGGCCAGCACGATCCCATAGACCGCGACCGACATCATCGCAAATACGAACAGAATCCCGATGTTCACATCGAGGACCTGCAGCCCGATTCGATGACCGGCGATGGTGATGGCGTTGCCAAAGGGAATCACGGCGAATGAAAGCAATGCAAAGAAAAGCGACAGGACCGGCGCGAGACCATGGATGATCCGGTGCGGGGTGTTCGGGACAAAGTCCTCCTTCATGAACATCTTCACCGAATCGGCAATGATGTGAAAGAGCCCCCACACCCGCAGCCCGAGGATGCTGGCCCGGTTGGCGCCGATGCGGTCCTGCATCAGCGCGGACTGCTTGCGCTCCACCCAGGTCAAAAGCCCGCCCAAAGACAACGCGAACAAGATGATGAAAAGAGTCTTGCCGACCGCCGCGCCGATTTCGAGGCCCAGATTCATCGTGCATCCCCCTGCGTGGCGGCGACCGTCGCGGCACGGCGCGCGGGATTGATGCCGGTCTGCCCCAGCAACGGGTAGGTGAGGCCCTGGAAGTAGGGAATCTCGCGTGCGAGTTCCTCGAAGCAGGCCTCGGCATCCGCCGGAGCGCCCGGCACCTCCCAGCGCGCGGCCAGATCGGCGAGGATTCGCAGAAGCGGCCGCGACCCATCGCGCGGGTCGAACACCTTCCAGCACCGCTGAACATGCCCCTCAAAGTTGCAGATCGTCCCGTCGCTTTCGACATAAGTCGCCATCGGGAGCGCCACCGCCGCGCGTTCGGTGATAGCCGAACGGTAAGTCTGGATGGCAATCACCATGTGGACATTCGACAGCAGATCGGCAAGCCGCTCCGCGCCAAAGCGCTCCGTCAGGCCATCGCCGATGATGATGAGCGTCGTGATCTTTCCCGAAGCGGCATCGGCAAGGAGGCCTTCGACGTCCCCGGAGTCCCCGAGAATCTGATTCGCGCCAAAGGAGTTGGGGAAGGTGTCGGCCTTGCGCAGGAGGTCGTCTTCGACACCGGAGGGATCGCTGGGACACAGGTGCGCAATGCGTTCGATCTTCATCCCCTGACGGAACAACTTCCGAACCGCCCACAATTCTTCGTTCGAGAGGGAGGGTGTCGCAAGAACGCCTACCGAGCCGATCCCATGCTGGGCCACCTGGTGGTTGACACGGTCATCCACCTGCGAGAGCGCCACGGTCCATTCGGTCCGGTCGGGCTTGCCGCCGACCAGGTACGCCACCGGATGGCCCAGCCGCTCGTCGGATTCGAGGCGCTTGTAGGAGTACCGGCCCCGGTCGCACATCCAATGCCCGTTGACCTCGCCATTGAAGCGCGGCGTCAACCGGGCGATGAGTTTCCCATCCGTGTGATGCGGACGCCGCCGGTTGGTGTGAACCTCGATGCTGCAGCCGCGTGCACACCCATGGCAGGCCGAATCGGTCTGGTCGAGATACCACACGCGCACTTTGAATCGAAAATCACGATCCGTCAGTGCGCCGACCGGGCAGATATCGGCCAGGCAGCCGGAGTAGGGGTTGTCCACTTCCCGTCCCTTGACCGGCAAGAGCTCGGAGTGTGTGCCGCGGTTGAAGATCCCCAGCTCATGGGTCTTGGTGATTTCATCAACAAACCGGGTGCAGCGGGAGCAGAGGATGCAGCGCTCCGAATCGAGAATGATGTTCGGCCCGACCGGAATCGCCTTGTGCTTCTTGTTCTTGTTTTCCAGGAGCGTGGAGTCGTAGCGGCCATACCCCATGTAGAATTCCTGCAATTTGCACTCCCCCGCCTGATCGCAGACTGGGCAATCGAGGGGATGATTGGCCAGCAGGAATTCAAGAATCGCCTGGCGTGCGACCACCACGTTGTCGGTCGTCGTCCGCACCACCATGCCGTCGGTGACGAACGTGTAGCAGGCAATCAAGAGCTTGGGCGCCTTCTCGACTTCGACCAGACACATCCGGCAGGACCCGGCAATCGGCAGACCGGGATGGTAACAGTACCGGGGGATGAAGATCCCCAGCTGCGCGGCCGCCTCGATGACGGTTGTCCCGGCCGGGACATCAATGGTCTGATCGTCGATGGTGACGCGTGGCATATGGCATGGCTCCGGCAGGAGCGCAGGGGCGCCTACTCGTTGAAATTCGCGGGTGTCCCGACACCCTCGTACTTGATGTAATGCCGGTCATACTCCTCGATGGGCACCATGTCGATGGTCTCCCACGGGCAGTTTTTCTCGCACAGCCGGCAACCGATGCACAACTCATCGACCACCCGCACGGTCTGCGCGAACTGGGGATTGCGGGGATCGGGACCCGGCACCGGGAGGATGCAATTGGGAACGGGGCAGAAATCGATGCAGACCTCGCACCCGGTGCATCCCTCCTCAACAATGACCGCCATCAACTTCGGGCGTTTCTTCACTTTGGCCGTTTCTGCCATATGTTTACAGTCTCGCTTTCAATGCTGGATGACTCATGGCCTGATAAACATTATGGTGTTACGACCAAAATCAACCCTTTGCTTGTCCCGTATTCCCCTCATCCGACCCCGACACCCGCCGAACGGGGGATGGCCACGGCCGGTTGCCCCTGATCCGCGATGTGGGTCTTGGGCAACTCGATGGGTGTGCGGCGTGATTTCCCCAGCCATTCCTCGAATTCCGAGCGGAACTTCGTGACGTAACTGATCGCCGGCATCGCCGCCG
>JBFMFQ010000022.1:0-24938 GCA_040752075.1 Candidatus Zixiibacteriota bacterium
CGCGCAGGCAGATCACAACAGGAGAACAGGAACAGAACATGCACTTCGAAACCGCCGCCATCCACGTCGGCCAGGAACCCGAACCCCAGACCGGCGCGATTGTGGTGCCGATCTTCCAAACCGCGACCTACGCCCAGCCCGCCATCGGCGAGCACAAGGGCTATGAGTACTCGCGTACCCACAACCCGACCCGCAAGGCGATGGAGCAGTGTCTCGCCGCGCTGGAAGGGGGAAAGTACGGGCTTGGCTTCGCCTCCGGCATGGCGGCCACCTCGACCTCGATGACCCTGCTGGCCAAGGGCGATCACGTGGTCTCATCGGATGACGTCTACGGCGGCACCTACCGTGTCTTCGAGCGAATCTTCCGCGACTGGGGCTTGGATTTCACATTCGTGGATGCTTCGAGTGTCGACAATATCGCGGCCGCGATCCGGCCCAACACCCGCATGGTCTGGCTGGAAACCCCGACCAACCCCCTTCTGAAGATCACCGACCTGCGCGCCGCATCCCAACTTGCCCGAAAGCACGACCTGATCCTGGTTGTAGACAACACTTTCGCATCGCCCTACTTCCAGCGCCCGCTGGAACTGGGTGCCGACTTGGTGATCCACTCAAGCACCAAATTCTTGGGCGGGCACTCCGACGTCGTCAGCGGCGCGGCGGTCACCTCCGATGAAAAGATTTTCGAACGGCTCTCATTCTCCCAGAATGCAATGGGCGCGGTTCCCGGGCCATTCGACTCCTGGCTCATTCTGCGGGGTCTCAAGACCCTTGGGGTGCGGATGCGCCAACACGAGGCCAACGCGCTCGCCATCGCCCGGCATCTGGAAAAGCACTCCCAGGTGCGGCGGGTTCTGTACCCCGGGCTCCCCGGTTTCGCCCAGCACGAACTGGCCAAGTCCCAGATGAGCGGCTTCGGCGCCCTCATTTCCTTCTATCTCGATGGCGGGGAAAGGGAGGCGCGTCAGGTGTGCCGTTCGACCCGGGTCTTCTCCCTGGCCGAGTCCCTGGGCGGCGTCGAATCGCTGATCGAGCACCCGGGCCTCATGACCCATGCCTCCATCCCCAAAGAACTTAGGGAGGGCCGGGGCATTGGCGACAACTTCATCCGCCTGTCCGTCGGGATCGAACACGTCGACGATCTGATCGCCGACCTCGACTCGGCTTTGGCCTCGTATTGACCCGCGAATCGGGGTCAAATCACTCATTTATTGACAGTCTCAACGACTGCCTGTTCGCGATTTCATCTTGCGGCGCTTATAATGGCACCAAGGAGGCCGTCATGCAGCGAACGCGATATGCCTACTCCATTGAAACCGACCTGCCCTTCGATAACGCTGTGGCCAAAGTCACAGAGGAACTGAAGAAGGATGGCTTCGGGATCCTCACCGAGATCGACGTCACCGGAACACTCAAGAAGAAACTGGATCTCGATTTCCGCCGTTATGTAATCCTCGGCGCCTGCAACCCCCGGCTCGCGAGCGGGGCGCTTGCCGAGGAATTGGAAATCGGGCTCCTCATGCCATGCAATGTCATTGTCTACATGAACGACAAGGGCACCGCGACCATTTCACTCCTCTCACCGCGCGCGCAGTTCTCCATCTCCGGACGTCCCGATATGGGGACCATGATGGAAGAGGCGGACGAACTCATCCGCGGCATCGCCAAGCGCCTCGAATGACCCCGGTTGCCAGGCCTCCATGTGATGCCCGGCGATAATCAAACAGCCAAACGTACCACTACAAGGACCCGGCTCCAGCCGCATGGCGGGATGCGGTTGTCCTGTTGTGGGAGAACACATGTCGAAAAGCAAGATCCCATTGCCCATGGCCGGGCCCGCGGCGGCACCCGCCGCGACGCGCACGACACTCGCGGTCGTGGAGGGTTTGCATTGCGCCGGATGCGTGGCAACGGTGGAGAATGCGCTCAAGAGCGTAGATGGTGTGGTCGACGCCACCGTCAACCTCGCCGACTCGACCGCGCGCATCGTTCACGAGGACCGTGCCGCCATCGGCGAGCGCCTCACCGAGGCCGTCAAAAGCGCCGGGTATGGGTTGTTGCTGCCGCAGACGCCGCAGCGTAGTGCGGTCTATCCCGTGCAGGGCATGCACTGCGCCAGTTGTGTCCGTGCGGTCGAATCCGCCGTCACCGGCGTAACGGGCGTCAAATCGGCGAGCGTCAACCTTGCCGAGTCGACGGTCACCGTGGAGTTCTCCGATCCCGCTCCGCCTGCATCATCCCTGGTCGACGCTGTCCGCCGCGCCGGCTACACACTGCTGGTGCCTGAGGGGCCCTCAGAAGCCGTTGCGACCGACGACGTCGCTGCCATGGCGCTGGCCGCCCAGGAGCAGGAACTCAGGGACTACCGCCGTCGCTTTCTGGTCGCCGCCGTCTTGACCGCGCCGGTGATGATCCTCGGGATGGCCCACATGATCGGCTGGCACATCGCGAACCCAATCGCCTTCTGGACCTCCCTTGTGCTGGCAACTCCGGTGGTCCTCTGGGCGGGGTGGCCATTCCATGCGGGGATGTGGCAACGCCTCCGCCATCTCAGCGCCGACATGAACACCCTGATTTCCGTTGGCGCTCTGACCGCGTACCTCTTCAGCGTTGCCGTGACCCTCGCACCCGATGCTCTCACACCGGCCGGATCGCAGCCCTCGGTTTACTTCGAGACCGCGTCGATGATCGTGACGCTCATCCTTGCCGGGCGCTGGATGGAGGCACGCGCCAAAGGGAAAGCCCGTCAGGCAATCCGGCAGCTCCTGCAACTCCGCCCCGACAAGGCGCGTGTCCGCCGGGATGGCGCTCTGTTGGAAATCGACGCGGCCGAGCTCCGGGTGGGGGATGAAGTCCAGCTTCGCCCCGGCGAACGGGTCCCGGCCGACGGCGTGGTCATCCTGGGCCGCTCGGCCGTGGATGAATCAATGATTACCGGCGAGTCATTGCCGGTTGAAAAGTCCGTGGGCGCGCGCGTGGCCACCGGGACACTGAATCAAAAGGGCACGATCACGGTGCGGATCGACCGGGTCGGGGCCGACACGACCCTCTCCCAAATCGCGCGTCTGGTGGCCGATGCACAAGCCAGCAAACCGGAGATCCAGAAACTCGTCGATCGGATCGCCGCCGTCTTTGTCCCGATCGTCATTCTGATCGCACTGGCGACTTTCGCCATTTGGTCGCTTTGGGGACCTGACCCAGCCGTCCTGCACGCGATGATCAATGCCGTTGCGGTGCTCATCATCGCCTGCCCCTGCGCGCTCGGTCTCGCAACCCCCGCCGCCATCATGGTCGGCGCTGGCCGCGGCGCGCAACTGGGACTCCTTTTCCGCAATGCCGCCGCCCTTGAGTCTCTCGCGTCGATCGATACGATCGTCCTGGACAAGACCGGAACAGTAACCGCGGGAGAGCCGACGGTGGCCGATGTCTGGCTCGACACGATGTCCAACGCGGCCGAAGTCTGGACAACCGTCCTGGCGATGGAGGAAGCCTCGGAGCATCCGCTGGCTTCGGCCATCGTGCAGTTCTCCAGGCCGCGCGCAGGGGAGCCCGTCGCCGACATCATTGATTTCGAAGCCGTGGCAGGCAAGGGAATACAGGCGTCGGTTGGCACCACGAACTGGCGAATCGGCACAACGGAGTGGATGACTCAAATGGGAATTCCCATCGATCCAATCCAAGAGTCTCTCGCCGGGTGGGATGCCCGGGGATTCAGCATCGCCTTGATCGCGCGCGATGGCAAGCTGGTCGCCGCCGTCGCGGTGGGAGATCGCCCCAAGGAGGGCGCAGCCGAGACCGTTGCCCGACTGAAACGGTTCGGGTGGCGCACAATCCTTTTGTCCGGGGACCGTCGCAACGCCGTCGAGTCCATCGCGCGTGAACTCGGTATCGATGAGACCGTCGCCGAGGTACTCCCCGATCAAAAACTCGAGGTGGTTCAACGCCTCCAGAAAGAGGGGCACCGGGTGGCCATGGTGGGTGATGGAATCAATGACGCCCCGGCCCTGGCGGCCGCCGACCTCGGAATCGCGATCGGCACCGGCACCGATGTCGCCCGCGAAGCCGCCGACATCACCGTGCTTGGCTCCCGCGCCGGCGCGATCGCCGATGGGGTCGACTTGGGCCGACGCACCTTGGGAACCATCCGTGGCAATCTTTTCTGGGCGTTTGCCTACAACGTCGCCGCAATACCCATCGCCGCCGGGGTCCTGTACCCGGCGTTTGGATTTCAGCTATCGCCGATGATCGCCGCCGCGACAATGGCCTTTTCCTCCGTCTTCGTCCTGACCAATTCGCTCCGCCTCCGGAAATTCCAACCCTCCTGAGCAACGCCCGCTTTGCCTTGGGCGCCGTTTGTCCCGTATCATCGGATCGTGGAATCCAATCCGTCCGCCGAGACCCCGACGGCATCGAACGACCGTCCGCCAAAGCGCGGCGATGTGATCGACCTGACCATCGAGGACTGGGGCGACAAGGGGAAGGGAATCGCCCGCCACGGTCGCATCGTCGTATTGACCGACCGCGGCTTGCCCGGTGACCGTGTTCGCGTCCGAATTCAAGGACGGCGCAAGCGATTCCTCCACGGTGCCGTTACCGAGATTCTCGAACCCTCGCCGGATCGTGTCGACCCCCCGTGCCGGCACTTCGGGCTCTGCGGGGGATGCCGTCTGCAGGATCTGGCCTACCCGAGACAACTGCAGGACAAAGTCCGGCACCTCAAGGAACAGATCCGCCGCATCGGCGGCGAGACGGAAGTCCCGGATGTCGAAGCGATCGGCTGCGAACCCCCATATCACTACCGCAACAAGATGGAGTTCTCCTTTGGCGGCACCGCCGGCGCCGGTCTCGAGCTCGGGCTGCATCCCAGGGACAACTTCCGTGACGTTTTCAACCTCATGGAGTGTCATCTCACCGACCCGAGGGTCAGCCGGGTCGTTGAGGCGGTGCGTCGGTTTTTCGCAGGCGGCAATGAGGCGCCATACCACCCGGTGGCGCACACCGGATTTCTGCGTTTTGTCGTCGTTCGGATTGGCTTCAACACCGGGGATCTGCTGGTCAACCTGGTCACCGCCGATGCCCCCTGGCCGCGCAGCCGGGAGTTCGCCTCGTTCTTGAAGGACACCTGCCCCGAGATCACCACTGCGCTTTGGACCACCAATCCGACACGCGCAAACGTGGCCACCGGGACAGTCCAGACCATCTACTTCGGCCCCGGCTCCCTCCGCGAGAAACTCGGTCCGTTCGAGTTTGAAATAGCCCCGACCGGGTTCTTCCAGACCAACACAAGACAGGCCGAACGTCTCTTCCAAACGGTCGTCGAATGGGCCACCGGGGACGGCACCGGCGAAGTGCTCGATCTCTACTCCGGAGCGGGTGCGATTTCGCTTTTTCTCTCCCGCCGGGCCGCACGTGTCATCGGCGTGGAAATCCACGAGGAGTCCGTTGAGGCCGCGCGCCGCAATGCCCGGCGAAACGGAATCGACAACTGTGAGTTTCTGGTCGCCGATGCGCTTGCCTACCTGCGAGAGCACGCGGCCAAGGGGACACTGCCCGCCACCGTGGTGCTCGATCCGCCGCGCGCCGGTCTCCATCCCAAAGCGGTTCGCACGCTCATTGAAACAAGGCCTGCGCGGATCATTTGTGTTTCCTGCAATCCGCCCGCGTTCGCGCGCGACTGGGAGTCGTTGCGACGGCCGTTCAAACTAACCCGCCTCGCCGCCGTCGACATGTTCCCGCACACGCCCCATGTCGAAGCGGTTGCCTGTCTCCAATGGCGTGACCCGGCCTGATGGAGGAGTGACCAGACGCGGCAATGCGCGTATATTCCGTCATGGGGAGGACGCACACCAACCGCAGGGGACAGCAGACATGACCGAACTTCTCTATGCGCCTTGGCGCGAAACCTTCATCCTCGGAGAAAAGCCCAATGGTTGCATCTTCTGTGAACCCGAAAAGCGGCGCGGTGTGCGGGAACTGATCCTGCACCGCGGCAAGCTCGCCTTCGTGGTTCTCAACCGCTATCCCTACAATTCCGGGCACCTGATGGTTGTGCCGTACCGGCATGTCGGACGCCTTGAAGACATGACCGCCGCCGAGCAGAAGGAATTGATGTTCCTGTTGGCTCTCTCATCCAAGGTCCTGAATGCGACCAACAATCCGGCGGGCATTAACATGGGGATGAATCTCGGACGCGCCGCGGGCGCCGGGGTTGATGGGCATCTCCACGCCCATCTCGTGCCCCGCTGGATCGGCGACACCAACTTCATGCCGGCGCTTTTCGACACGCGCGTCGTGTCGGTGGATCTCGAAAAAGTGTGCAAACGCCTGCGCGCTGCATTCCGAAAACTCACTGCCCCGGCCAAACGGCGATCCGGCTCCTGATTACCCGCGCTGGGTCAAACCTGTTCTGCCGCACACCTCTAAGTCGTCTATGGTCCCGTCGCACACGGCCCCGTTTAAGTCCCTGTCCAATAGTCGGTTAAGCATTTGTGGGCGGTCGCCTTCGATTCCTGATAGGTTGATTTGGCGCTCGCACGTGGCTATCTTGATTTGCGAGAAGGTAAAACAGGCAGAGGACGAAGCGAGACAAGTACCAGGACGCCATCGGCGCGCAAACGGCCATGAGAGCCCCACGCAAATCCGAGATGCTGCGGCTTCAGACGCAGTATAAGACCGACGCACGGATTGCCGAGGCTTTGGGAGTCGAGGAGTACCTCGTTTCCTACTGGCGCCGCAAGAAGAAGCTCCCGCGGCACAGCGCTCCCAAGTTCAGCCGGGAGCAGATTTCCGAGTTGTGGGAGCGTTATGGCGATGATTTCCGCTGCGGCCGCGAACTGAACATCTCGAAGGCGGCATACTACGGCTGGCGCCGGAAGTACGGTCTCCTCGATCGTCCCTCGGTGCTCAAACTCGAGCAGCTCGAACTGCGGCTGCCGGGAACCGATCTTCCCGCGGCGCCGGTGCCGGCAGCCGCGCGAACAGCCACCCAGAAGATCCTGGACCGAGTCAGGAATGAACCGGGACGCGATTCCGGCGCGCCGGATTGGCGCCTGCGATCAAATCCGGAGTGGCCCGAGGAGTTTCTCGCGCTCACTCCGGCGCCCGACTTCGAAACCCCGCGCTCCCGGCCTATTCCGGAAGCCCTCGCCCTCGGAAGCATCGAACACCCCCTCTGGATTTGCGAAGAAATGGGCCAGTTTGCCTGGCAATTGATTGAATCACGGGTCGTGCTGCCCGGTCAACTCGTGACAGGGCCGCCCGGTGTCGGTAATTCGCTGGGTGGTGTGGGTTGTCTCTATCAATCCGACGCGGATTACGATCGGCCGCATCGCACGGTTCGCGTCGAAGTCACCCGCCGCCTCGGGCCTGGTTCTGATGTCGATGACATCATTCTCTCGCTCTATTCCCACGGCATCCATAACGATTGGCAGGATGCGGTGGTCGAATTCGTGGGCGGGCCGGTCGAGCGGTTTTCCATCGATCGGAAGGCTCGTCTGTGCGCTCTGGCCGTCCACGCCGGCGCACGCGCCGCACTCTGTGCCTTCGATGAGGTCACCCGCCGTCACTACGGGCGTCTGCTGCGCAACCGTTATCCCCACTGCCATCCGGACCGGACCGCATCCTACGATGGGGAGCACTTTATTGAGGGACGTGCCCTCCACTCGCTGGCCGCGGCGCTCGATGAACACGGGCGGATTCGCTCGGTCTCCGCGCCGGAGATCAAAACAGGGGGTGTGCTGATCGGTCCCCATGCCCTCCCCTTCGAGATTGAAGAGGTCGCAACGGCGCTCAAGGGCCGCCGCCTCGCCAAGGGCATCACGCTGTTCGTCTGTCCCGCCACACCGACCGTTTACCGCCATGCCCAGCGTAAGGGGTGGCACGACACCGTGATCGATGCGGGAGGATCGGTGCTCGACGTCGGCTTGATCAATCGGCTAGGCATTCAGGGGTTATTGAACCTGGCCGCCGGTCCGGGACGGACCGTGTACGTCACCGGCCCGTTCAATGCCGCGGTCGGTACCTCAGTTGTCCGAACGTACCTGGCTGGCGTTCGCACGATACTAAGTCAGCTCGAACTGGTCTTCTGAGGTGGCGTTTCGCGCTCTTGCGACGGGTTCCAGGTGTGCAGGCGGAACTCCCCGTCTTGCATCCGCACATAGGTGAACTTCTCGAAGAATTCGCCGGTGTTAATCCACCATCCCGCCCCCGCCCTCCTGACCCAGCCCTGGTGAAGGTGCCCCATGAGGACGGCGTCAAAGCCCGACTTCAGGTACGACTCAGCCACCGCGTCGTACTCCGGCAGGTACCTCGGGGGACGGGCGGCGGTCAATTCCCGGGAGTGACCCGAAGAGAACCGCGCCATCCGGAAGGCCAGATCGGCGGGCAGGAGACGGTACAGGGCGACATTGGGACGAAACCGGAGCACACGCTTCAGTGCGCGATAACCCCCGTCGGAGGGGGCCTTCCCGTCACCATGCGAAATCAGAAGCCGCAGCCCCTGGCGCGTCAGGGTGACATCCTGGCGGTGAACCACCGCTCCCAAATCCCGCTCAAAATAGTCGGCTGCCCAGATGTCGTGGTTTCCGAGGACCATGTGGAAAGGCAGGCCGGACTTGGTAAAGGATTGAATTGAGGCAAGAACCTCAAGCGGCGCTTTTGGGATCCAATGCCGGTACTCAAACCAGAAATCGAAAAGGTCCCCCAGGAAGAAGACCTCCGCACCATCCGACTTTGCATGTTCGAGCAACCCCACAAACCGTTCAACTTTGACGTCTTCCTGCAATCGTGAATGGGCGCCGAAGTGGGCATCCGAATAGAATATGATCGGTCGGCTGTCGGTCATGGTATCCGCGGGTCTGGCGAATATACGGGTGAGAGGGCGGTGCAGAAAACTGTTCCGGCAACGCCCGGGGTGTGCGATTATATCGACGGGCCGGCGACGGGCATCCGGCCAAGAGTCAGGGGCAAACAAGGGCCTACGGGCATCGGGGTACAACTTTGGACAAATTTGTCATACAGGGGGGGCGTCGCCTGTCCGGGTCGACGTCGGTGGCCGCATCAAAGAACTCCATTCTCCCCATCATCTGCGCCGCGCTGCTGCCGGACAGCGGCAAGACCGTGCTGACCGACATCCCGGATCTCATGGACATTCGCACCGCCGTGGCGGTGGTCAACCACCTTGGCGCCAAGGCCGAATACGACTCCGGTACCCACACGCTCACGGTCGATGCCTCGACACTGAGAACACACGAGGTTCCCTACGACCTGATGCGCCGGATGCGGGCGTCGTTTCTGTTTCTGGGGTCTCTGCTCGGACGGTTGCGCAAGGCACGGGTGTCCCTCCCGGGCGGCTGCGCCTTTGGCCCCCGGCCGGTCGATCTGCATCTAAAGGGGTTCGAAACGCTCGGGGCGAAGTTCAGCGACGATCATGGATATATCAAGTGTGATGGCGCCCACCTGAAATCGGGCACATTTGTCTTCGACCGGCCGTCGCACACCGGCACCGAAAACCTCATCATCGGCGCCGCCCTGCTCCCCGGGGAAACCACGCTGGTCAACGCGGCCTGCGACCCGGAGATCGTCGATGTCGCCGAGATCCTCAACAAGATGGGCGCAAAGATCGAGGGCGCAGGCACCTCGACCGTGCGCATCACCGGCGTCAAGAAACTCCGTGGCGTGGAACACCGCCCCATACCGGACCGTCTCGAGGCGGGAACCCTGATGATGGCGGCAGCGGTGACCAAGGGAACTCTTGAATTGCGCGATATCAACCCAGGCCACTTGGAATCGGTGATCGCCAAAATGACGGAGATGGGCGTGCAAGTCACGGCGACCAAAAAGCGGCTCACGGTCAAGTCGCCCAACCAACTTTACCCGTCACAAATCGTCACCTACCCGTACCCGGGATTCCCGACCGACCTCCAGCCCGCGGCGCTGGCAATCCTCACCGTCGCCGATGGACCATCGCTGGTCACCGAGACCGTCTTTCCGAACCGGTTTTCCCACTCCATGGAACTGGCGCGCATGGGCGCCGATGTCCGCGTTACCGGCAATGAGGCCCGCATCGCCGGGGTTCCCCGGCTCCGCGGCGCCAGTGTCATGGCCTCCGATATCCGGGCCGGCGCGGGGCTCGTCCTGGCCGCCCTGGCCGCTGAGGGCGAGAGCGAAATCCTCCGGGTCTACCACATCGACCGGGGCTACGAACACCTCGAGCAGAAACTGGCACGGCTCGGTGCCGATATCAAACGGGAGAAGGATGCCTGAGACACCGGACTGTCGTTCGCTCATGACCCGGAACCATCCGCCCCACCGGGGGGTGAAATGGAGTGATTCGAGCCCCCCCGGGACGCCGCCGGTGGGATGCTCCCCTGAGTCGCTCATGCCCCGGAAAAGGAACAGCCGAACCATGCGTCGAGTTGTCGTGGTGTTCGCCCTCGTCTTGGCCGCCGTTTGCATCTCCTCACTCGCCGAGGCCCAAGAGGTGGAGTTCGGGAAGAACAAGGTCCAGTACCGTGGCTTCAACTGGCACTACATCAGTTCCGAGCACTTCGACATCTATTTCTATGAGCAGGGCTACGACCTCGCCGTCTTCACCGCCGCCGTCCTGGAGTCGGCCTACGTCGAGGTGTCCGCCCAGTTGAACCACACCCTGCACAAGCGCGTCCCCTGCATCATCTACCAATCGCACAATGAGTTTCAGCAGACCAACGTGACTTCCGGTCTTCTCGAAGAGGGCGTGGGCGGCTTTACCGAGTCATTCAAAAACCGGATGGTGATGCCATTCACCGGTTCCTACGAGGACTTTCGCCACGTCCTTCATCATGAACTGACCCACGCGGTGACTTTTGACCTTCTTTACGGCAGCGGCGTCGGTTCTCTCCTGTCGCGTCGCTCGCTTTTCCGCCTGCCGCTCTGGTTCGCCGAGGGCTTCGCGGAGTACTCATCGCGCCACGGCTGGGACACCTTCGCCGACATGGTTGTTCGCGATGCGACCGTCCACGACTACCTCATTCCGCTCGACTACGTCGGCGGTTACCTGGCCTACAAGGAGGGTCAATCGGCCATTCTCTATCTCGCCGAACGCTACGGCGAGGAGAAGATCTCCGAAGTGATGGGGAAGGGCCGTCTTGAATTCACTCTCGACAACGCGATGAAAAAAGCGATCGGAATGGGCATCAAGGAATTTGACGAGGATTGGAAGAAACGGCTCCGCAAGGAATACTGGCCGGAAATCTCCGTTCGCGAAGAACCAAAGGACTTCGCCACCCAATTGACCGACCACGAGAAGGACGGTTCTTACTTCAACGAGAAACCGGTCTTCTCGCCCCGCGGCGACCGGCTGGCCATCATCAGTGAGCGTGATGATTTCACCGAGGTGTCCATCATCTCCACGGTCGATGGAAAGCGGCTCACCCGGGTTCTCAAGGGGGGCCAGACCGACCGTTTCGAATCTCTCCATTCCTTCATATCGGGAATGAGTTTCTCCCCCGATGGATCCACGCTGGCTCTGATCGCCAAATCGAAGGGCTCCGACGCGCTGATTCTGGTTGATGTGGATGGACAGGGGACCGACCGGACTTACCGTCTCGGATTTTCCGCCATGCGGTCGCCGGCCTTCGCGCCCGACGGCAAGTCGGTCGTCGTTACCGCACGCCGCCACGACCGCAATGACCTTTACATGGTCGACCTGGCGACCGACAGCGTGACACGGCTCACCGATGACCGCTACGACGAACAGGACGCGCGTTTCGACCCGACCGGCACAAAGATCGTGTTTGCCTGCGATCGCCCGAGCGACCGTCCCACGCCGCTGCTTCTCGCGGAGGACCAGGACCCGGCCCGATTCGCTTACGGGCGCTACAACATCTTCGAGGCCGACCTGACCTCAGGGACCGTGCAACCCCTGACCGATGATGACGCGGAGGACAAGACTCCATCCTATGCCCCCGATGGCAAGCGCATCGTGTACGTGTCCAACAAAAACGGCATCTACAACCTGTATGTCATCGATTCCGTCGGGGCACGGCCCTTTCCCGTGACCGATGCCTTGTCGGGGTGCTTCTCGCCATCCTGGTCGCCCGACGGCCAGAGCATCGCCTTCTCCGCGTTCTTCAAGGGTGGCTTCGATGTCTTCCTGATGAAAAGCATACGGCCGCGCGGCGACGAGAACGGCAACCTCGCCCCCACCGCGTTCGTGCGGCGGCTCTCCGGGGAAGACACGACCGGGTTTGTGCTCAAGCGTGAAATTCTGCTTGAGGAACGCGCGCCAAAACTGCTCGAGGAGGATCTGGAATTCACCTCCTTCGTTCAGAAGGCGACGTCGCCATTGGCGCGTCAGGCACTGACCGGCGAGGACTCAACCAGCGAGGCGGCCGCCGACACGACCGACTTGGAAGCCACTGCCGAAGTGGAGGCTCCCGCAGACACGGTGATCAACGCGCCGCTTCCGGGAGAGACCGTTGACGCGACTCCCCCACCCACGGAGCAGCCGGGCGCTCTGGGCATCCCGGACACAACCGACGACGGCGAGTACGCCGTCCACGAGTACCGGCCCAAATTCACCCCCGATCTGGTGACCGGCGGACTGGGGTATGACACGTTCTTTGGGTTGCGCGGACAATCGTTCTTCGTGGTTTCCGACTACTTCGGCGATCATCAGATCTTCATCGCGACCGACCTGATCAACACCATCGATCAGTCCAACATCCAGATGTACTACTGGTACACGCCGCACCGGATCGATTTCGGGGTGGGCCTGTTCCACTCGAAATACTACTACCTGAATTTCGACGATCAACTCTTCAGCGACCGGACCTACGGCTTCCAGGCCAATATCGCCCGGCCGTTCTCGAAATTCACCCGGCTCCAATTCGATGCGATGATGGTGTTCATCGACCGCCGCTATGTCGATCCCCCCTTCGATGATGACCGTTCCGACCGCGTGGGGGTTGGCGTCTTCTCGCTGGTTCATGATGCGACCAATTGGGGCCTGACCGGCCCGATGAGCGGACGGCGCTACAAGATCTCGGCCGAAGCCGCCCCGGACGGGTTCTCCAAGGGTGTCTCCTACCGTGCGCTGACCGCCGACATACGCCAGTACACGCGCATCGCCGGGCGCTACAGCTTTGCCCTTCGACTGAGCGGCGGAACGTCCGGCGGACCCCAGCCCAAGCGCTACTACCTCGGCGGGGTCAGCAACTGGATCGGTTCGGACATCAGTAACTCGGACGTGTACGATGTCGAGGGGCTGTACTTTTCGCAGGTCGTGACGCCGATGCGCGGATTTGACTACTACGAACTCGCCAGCTCGAACTTCGGCCTCATCAATGCCGAGTTCCGTTTCCCCTTCGTGGAATACTTCGCCATGCGGTTTCCGCTGCCGCTCGTCCTCTCCCAGATCGGCGGCGTGGTCTTCGCCGATGCCGGTGCGGCATGGGACGAAAGCAGCCGGTTTAAGGGCGCCAGTTCCGCCAACGGTTTCCACCTCGAGGACATCAAGGCCTCGTTTGGCTACGGTCTCCGGGCCAACCTGGGCTTTGTGGTCCTCCGCTTCGACCAGGCCTGGCGCACCGACATCGACCGGGTCATGCCCCGGCCCGCCTTCTACTTCTCGCTCGGCGGCGATTTCTAGGCCGTCCACCCCTATTGTTTCCCGGCAGGGGGCGTCGTAGATTCCTTCCCCTGACGGAGTCCCCGATGTCCGAGCCCAAAGTCACCCTCCAACTGGCTGTCGACCACGGCCTCACGCCCGACGAGTACGACCAGATCGTCGGTTTTCTCGGACGCGAGCCGTCATACACCGAGCTCGGCGTGTTCTCCGTCATGTGGTCCGAACACTGCAGTTACAAGAACTCGATCATTCTCCTGAAGACCCTGCCCCGCGAAGGTCCGATGATGCTGGCCAAGGCCGGGGAGGAAAACGCCGGCGTTGTGGACTGGGGCGACGGTCTCGCGGTCGTCTTCAAGATCGAGTCGCACAACCACCCGTCGGCGGTGGAGCCCTACCAGGGCGCCGCGACCGGGGTCGGCGGGATTCTGCGCGACATTTTCACGATGGGCGCGCGCCCGATCGCCTGCCTCGATTCCCTCCGATTCGGCGATCCCACCAACGCGCGTGTTCGCTATCTCGTCGATGGCGTCGTGCGCGGGATTGGCGACTACGGCAACTGCTTCGGCGTTCCGACCGTGGGCGGCGAGATTGTCTTCGAGGACGCCTACACCGGAAACCCGCTGGTCAACGCCATGGCGGTTGGCATCGTGCACACCGACAGGATCGCCCGCGCCTGCGCCTCGGTTCCCGGCGCGCCGGTCTATGTGGTCGGTTCCAAGACCGGGCGTGACGGCATCCATGGGGCGACCTTCGCTTCGGAGGAACTTTCCGAAAAGTCCGAGTCGCGCCGGCCCTCCGTGCAGATCGGCGATCCCTTCACCGAGAAACTCCTGCTTGAGGCGACGCTCGAGATGATCAATGCTGACCTTTTGGTCGGCATCCAGGACATGGGTGCGGCGGGTATCACCTGCTCCTGCTCCGAGACCGCCTTCCGCGGCGGCATGGGAATCCACATCGACACCGCGCGTGTTCCCGTGCGCGAAGACCGCATGACGCCATACGAAATCCTGCTGTCCGAGTCGCAGGAACGCATGTTGGTCATCGTCAGACCCGGGCACGAAGACGAGGTCAAGGCGATCTTCCGCAAGTGGCAGCTCGAAGCCGCGCATATCGGCGAAGTCGTCGAAGGCGGACGGTTTGTCGTTGATCACAACGGCGAACGCAAAGTCGACATCCCGGCCGACACGCTGGCGCTCGGCGGGCGCACTCCGCAGTACAAGCGCGCCGAGCGGCGCCCCGCATGGCTTGATGACGCCATGTCTTACGATCTTTCGTCCGTGCCGGTGCCGCCGAGTTCGGGCGCGGTCCTGCGGCGTCTCCTGTCTTCACCGAACCTCGGCGACAAGACATGGGTGCACCGCCAGTACGACACCAGTGTCCGCACCAACACCTCGATCGGTCCGGGCATGGATGCGGCCGTGCTGCGGGTGCGCAAGACCAACACCGCGCTTGCCGCGGCGACCGACTGCAACGGCCGCTACTGCTATCTGAATCCCCGGCGCGGCGCGCAGATCGCCGTGGCCGAGTCAGCGCGCAACCTCGTTTGCGTCGGCGCCCAGCCTCTGGCCGTGACCAACTGCCTCAATTTCGGCAATCCCTACAAGCCCGAGATGTACTACCAGTTCGCCGAGTGCGTGCGCGGGATGGGGGAGGCGTGCCGGTCGCTCGGAACCCCGGTCACCGGCGGGAATGTCAGTTTCTACAACGAAGATGCCGAACGCGCGGTCTATCCAACGCCGACCATCGGCATGATCGGCCGGATCGAGGATCTGCGGCACATCACCACCTCCGATTTCAAGGCCGTCGGCGACTGGATCGCCCTCGCCGGCCAGACCAAAGCCGAAATCGGCGGCAGCGAGTACCTCAAGACGATCCACGGCCTCGTGACCGGCGACATTCCCGAACTGGATCTCGAAGCGGAGAAGCGCCTGCACTCCTTCATGCTCGACGCCATTCGCAACGGCTGGATTCGCTCGGCGCATGATTGCTCCGATGGCGGACTGGCCGTGGCGATCTTCGAATCATGTCTGCATGGCGAGGATGATACGTGGGGCGTGAATGTCGACCTCTCCGGTTTCGACATGCGACCTGATGCCCTCCTCTTTGGCGAGTCCCAATCACGAATCCTGATATCGTTTACCGATCTCGACCGATCCTCGGTCGAGGCCGCTGCGCGCAAGGCGAAAGTGCCGTTAACCGTCCTGGGGCGCGTCGCGGAACATGATCGATTCATCCTCAAACCGCACATCAATGAGCCGGTGGCCGAATTGCGCAATCTCTGGCGCTCCGCCCTGCCGAACCTGCTGGAGCAGGTCGCCACGCCCGCACGTGTCGCGTGACCCGGCCCCAAGGGGGCTTCCATGCCGGGAACCACCACATCCCCTCAATCAAAACCCGCCGGTCAATCCGCCTACAAACCGGTGCGTGCACCGCGCGGCCGCGATCTCTCCTGCAAAGGATGGATCCAAGAGGCCGCCCTGCGCATGCTCTGCAACAACCTCGATCCCGAGGTGGCCGAGCATCCCGAAGAGTTGATCGTCTATGGCGGCTCCGGCAAAGCCGCGCGCAACTGGGATGCGTTCCACAAGATCGTTGCATCACTTCGGTCCCTCGAAAACGACGAGACACTTCTGGTGCAGTCGGGCAAGCCGGTCGGCATCTTCAAGACCCAGCCCTCCGCGCCCCGTGTCCTGATCGCAAACTCCAACCTCGTCGGCAACTGGGCCAACTGGGAGGAATTCCGAAGGCTCGATGCACTTGGCCTGATGATGTATGGCCAGATGACCGCCGGATCGTGGATCTACATAGGTACTCAGGGAATTCTGCAGGGCACCTACGAGACCCTCGCCGCGGTCGCCACGAAGCACTTCGGCGGCGATCTCGCCGGGCGCTGGGTGTTGACCGGCGGAATGGGCGGGATGGGCGGCGCGCAGCCGCTCGCGGTGACTCTCAATGGCGGCGTGGCGCTGGTGGTTGAAATCGACCCTTCGCGCATCGACCGGCGGATCGAGAAGGCCTACTGTGACCGCAAGACTTCATCATTGGATGAAGCGCTGAGCTGGGTCAATGGAGCCGTGAAATCGAAGACCCCACTCTCCATCGGACTGGTCGGGAATTGTGCCGATGTCCTTCCCGAATTGGTCAAGCGTGGCGCCATTCCCGATGTGGTCACCGACCAGACCTCCGCCCACGATGAACTGGCGGGCTACATTCCCCGCGGGATGACCTTCGCCGCCGCCCTCGAACTGCGGCGGAACAATCCCGCCGACTACATCAGGCAGTCCTTCGCCTCGATGGCGCGCCACTGCGAGGCGATCGTGGCGATGCAGAAGGCGGGCGCCATCGCCTTCGACTACGGCAACAACCTGCGCGGCCAGGCGAAGAAGGCCGGGTTCGCCAACGCCTTCGATTACCCCGGATTCGTCCCGGCTTACATCCGCCCGCTTTTCTGTCTCGGCAAGGGGCCCTTCCGTTGGGCCGCGCTCTCCGGCGATCCCAAAGACATCGCGGTCACCGATCAGGTTGTCTTAAAGGAGTTCGCGCACAACGAACCGCTCTGCCGCTGGATTCGCCTCGCATCGGAGAAAGTCAAGTTCCAGGGCCTGCCTTCGCGCATCTGCTGGCTCGGGTACGGTGAGCGCGACAAGTTCGGACTCCTGATCAACAAACTGGTGCGCGATGGAAAGATCACCGCGCCGGTTGTCATCGGACGCGACCATCTCGACTGCGGCTCGGTCGCCTCGCCCAACCGCGAGACCGAAGGGATGAAGGACACCAGCGATGCCGTGGCCGACTGGCCGCTTCTCAACGGCCTTCTCAATGCGGTCTCCGGCGCCGGATGGGTCTCCATTCACCATGGCGGCGGTGTCGGGATGGGGCTTTCCATCCATGCCGGCATGGTGATCGTGGCCGACGGATCGGAGGATGCCGATGGCCGTCTCTCGCGTGTCCTCATCAACGATCCCGGCACCGGTGTCATGCGGCATGTCGATGCCGGGTATGAGGATGCCGTCGATTTCGCGCGCCGGTCCCGGATGAATCTTCCGGGGCTGACCTGAATCGGGAATCTCGTCGCGCCGCCGGCGCGTAAGAGGTGAAGTCGTGGAGAACGAAGAAAAGCCCAAAAGCAAGCCCTCACGTCCCCAGAGGCCCAATCGCCGGCCGCGCCGGTCCACGGTCAACCCGTTTGGCGAGAACACGGCACGCGGTGTCGCCTACGACATCATCACCCGCGCGGTCAAGGCCGACGACCGGTTCGACCAGATCTGGGATCACCATGGCGGACTGGGACGTCTCTCCACGCGCGACCGCGCGCTGGCGATCCACCTCGCCAGCGGTGTCCTGCGGCGCCTGCGGATGCTCGACTCCCGCGCCGTGCAGCTCACCGAGGGCAAGTTCAAGGGACTGGGTGAGCCGGTTCAGTGGATCCTGCGGCTCGGACTTTTCCAAATCACCGATTGCGACCGCATTCAACCCCATGCCGCGGTCTCGACCGCGGTCGAGGCGGCCAAGATCGCCAGCCACAAGGGAATCGCCGGGCTGGTGAACGCCGTCTTGCGGCGCGCCGCCCGCGAACGCGAGACCCCGACCGCCACGAGCAAGTCCGAACCGCCCTCCTGGGGCGAACGCCTCTCCATGCCGGACTGGCTGGTCGAATTGCTGTTCGCCCGCTATGGCGAGGATCGTTCACGCGACATCGCACGCTGGGCCAATTCAATTCCGCACATGTACCTGCGGTTGGCGAAGGAAGGCCCGGGGCTCGAACGCCTCAACCAGCTTCTTGAGGAAGCGCATCTGCACCCCGCGCGTCCGCACCACGAATTCGCCGAATACGCCTCAATCGAGACATCCGCGCTGGTGCCCGATTCCCCGATCCTGAAAGAACCGATCGGCTGGGTGCAAAACCCGGCCGCCGGCATGGTGGTGCGTCTTCTCGATCCGCAGCCGGGGGAAGAGGTCCTCGATCTTTTCGCGGCGCCGGGAGGCAAGACCCTCGCCATCGCCGAGGCCGTCGGGCCGCAGGGCAGGGTATATGCCGTCGACCGCAGCGCCGAACGGCTGAAGCGCCTGATCGAAAACAAAACGCGCTTCGCCGCCGACAACATCCTTCCCATCGAAGGCGACGTGGCGCAACTGGGAGAGCGATTCAGCATGCGCATCCTCGCCGATGCGCCCTGCTCCGCGCTGGGGACTCTTCCGAAAAATCCCGAGGTGCGCTGGACCAAGACCCCGGCCGATGTCGAGCGTCTCGCGCGTTCGCAGAAAATCTGGCTCGCCTTGGCCGCCAAGCATGTCAGTCCCGGGGGCATCCTCGTCTATGCCACCTGCACCATCACCGCGCAGGAAAACGAGGATGTCGTGCAGGATTTCCTCGACACCAACTCCGACTTCACCCTCGAATCGGCCAAGGGCTTTGTGCCCGACCGCTACGTCACCTCGGGCGGCTGCCTCGCCACGACCCCGCCGGTCGATGGGCTCGATGGGGTGTTTGCCGCACGGTTCCGGCGCAAGTCCCCGACCGCCTCATGAAAGAGAAACTCCTCGAATACTGGAAACGACGCTGGGTGCGCTGGCCCGCGCTGATTGTGGGTGCGCCCTTCATTGGCGGATTGGCGCTGATCCTGATCATGGATCAAATCGTCATGCCGCTTTGGACCCGTCACGGCAGCGAATTCCCCGCGCCCACGGTCGTCGGACAGTCGTTGCGCGCCGCGCAGGATGCCTTGGGCAACGCCGGCTTTTCGATGCAGATCGCCGAAAGGCGCTACTCGGCCGACTTCGCCGACGGCACCATCCTCGAACAGCGCCCCTCGACCGGATCGCTCGTCAAAAAGGGGCGCGTCTTTTCGGTGGTCGTCTCACGCGGCTCCGAACTGATCGATGTCCCCTATGTGCGCGGCTACACCCTGCGCCAGGCCGAACTCATCATCTCCCAGTCGGGCCTGATCGTCGGCGGCAAGGCGGGCGAGCCGGATGACTCCATCCCCGCCGGCACGGTCGTGCGCACCATCCCCAGCGCGGGCAGCCGTCTGCAACGCGGCGGCGTGGTCAACATCCTCGTCAACGAACCCGGCGACCGTTCGACCACCTGGTGCCCGAATCTCGTCGGCACCAACATCGAAGAAGCACGCAACATCCTCCGCGACCGCTCGCTTTTGGTCGGCGCCATCGACCGCCAGTACGACACCACGCTCTTGCCCGGCACCATCCTCCGCCAATCCTACCCCCCGGGCGAACGCCTCGACGCGGGCGCGGAAGTGGATTTGGTGATTTCCAGAGATCGCTAGCTTAAATAGGTGATGCGGATCGACTCACTCAGTCCGGTTGACACCTGCCCTGAGTGAGACTCTCCGCGGTGGCCAACCACCTAAGCGCTTACGTTGTAGAAGAACCGTAAGATCTTGTTCGTCAGTCGGTCGAAATCTCGTAGTTCACACTCCCAAACAGTGAGGATTCGCCACCCCCCTCTCCGTAGACGTCGCGCATTCGTTCTATCCCTTGATACTGTAGCCCTCCTCTTAACTCTCCAGAATTCGGAATTGGTCTTAGGTATGGGTCTGCCGAGTGCGCAGTGATGAGAGTGCCAGAAGCAACCGTGCACAAGAATCACAGATTGATGCGACCTCAGGATCATATCTGGCCTGCCCGGAAGCGAACAATCGTGAAGTCGGAACCGAAATCCTAATGCGTGTACCAGACTCCTGACTGCGAGTTCCGGAGACGTATCGCTACCCCCAATCGCTGCCATGCATCGACTACGTTGTTTCTTGGAGAGGACGTCAGTCATCACGCGAATGGCTGGGAGGTTGTCATCCCTATTCCGATGTTGAGCAGGATTATGTACGATACTTGACTAAGGAAATGCTACGGCATATCGCTTAACTGAACTAACGTCCGTGAAACAATACCGCGACTCGCATCACTAATCGCATTTGGAATCATATAGTCATCGATACTAACAGTTCCCTAGCACACCCCCGCTTTCCAGCCGTCCGAGGACGACATCATGGTTTAAGTCTGGCGTCCCAAGTCGCCCGATATATCGCTGGAATCTAGCGGCGAGAGACTCGGCAAAGGGACTGGCTACAGTAGCAAGGCAGTTCAATCCACGAAGCTCCGACAGTCTGACGTGCTCGAGTGCCTGGAAGTCGACCACCAAGTCCGGGAAATCCCAGACACCCGGGAGGAAGTGGTAGCGGTCAGCTGATCCAAAGTTCGTATCGCGATTATTCGAAAGGAGTCTCTTCACTTTCTTCTTCTTCGAATCTGAGCGGTCCGCAGACCACTCACGTACTTCTCCCATCTCGGAGAGGGGAGTTGCCGTGGCGCACAACGCCCAGTCAGTTTTTGCCGTACGTCCGTTTGCGGACACCATGTCACAGCTTGGCCATAGCACTACGATGTGGGTCTTTCCGCCGTCGTTCTCGCGGACGCGTAGGTCACCTAGCAAGGGGTCCGTTCCAATCGGAGGTTTGACATAGTACTCGGCCGGATGAACGCTATCGGGATTGTCGCCGGGAGCTTGCACCCCGTATACCGCAGCAATCATGTCGCCGATACCCTGACGCGAGAAGGTCATGGCCAATCGCTGAATGACAAGCCGAAGGAATTCCGGCTTGTCCACAATCTCCTCGAAGTCGATCCAGTGCTCTTGGACAAAACTCCACATGTAGGTGCAGAGTGACTGGTCTAAGTGGTCGACCACCGACCTATGAAGTTGCGGAACTTTCATCCGAAAAAGCTCCCCGATCTCCTCCTTTAGCTTGTCTAAGCCTCCAGCCTCCTTGCCGACCAGACGGACAAAGCTGCTCCTGTGGCTGTCCAGGCCCTCGGGGAGCGCGGTATACAGTATTACAGGCACAAATCCAGACTTCTTGATGCTCTCGAGAATCTGGACGCCTGTCCGCTCACCGCCAAGTGCCGCAGTTCCGCGATAGACATCGAGGATTATCAGGTCCGCCTTTCGCTCTCTAATCACGTTTAGCGCTGCGGCTAGGTCTGTGATGTCCGAAATGTTCAGATGGCGCGAGGCGAACTGCTCTCCTTCAAGGTACTCCCTGATTTGACGCCGGACATTCTCGTCGTCTTCAACGACAAGAACATTCCACGTATTGGCAACCGGTGAGTTCGAGTCAGGCATCGCCTCCCCCGAGTCTCTTCCTCAGGATGGTGCGGAAGGTGGCGCCTGGAAGTGGGCCTCCCTCCACCAACTCAAGCATTCCATTGTATTCGGCGGCTGTTTCGCCCGCAATGGTCAAACCGAGGCCTACACCATCGGGTTTGGCAGAGAAATAGGGTTCAAAGATTCTGTCCCTGATGTCCTCGGGGACTCCGGGGCCGCTGTCAGAAAACAACACCACAAGTTCGTCGGTTCTCCTGATCACCTTCACGGCGATCATCCTTGCGCTCTCCGGCACCTTCTCCAGCCAGTATAGCGCGTTGTCCAGGAGATTGACAAAAATCTGCTTCATTTCCGTCTCATCGACAGTCACCATTGTGCTCCCTTCGGGAAGCTGGACATCAACTTGCAGATCCGAAATGCGCTTCCCAAGGAGGTCGAAGGATTCCCCGATTAACTTCTCAATCGCCACCGCTACTGGGCGCCCGCGTTTCCGGCCGCTGAACGGGGCCAACCTTCTGAAGAGGCTGGAGAGTACCTCGGCTTGTTGCGATATGGTCTGGAAGCGTCCTTGCAGTGTTCCAGGAGCTGAACCGTGTACGGTTCGCTGAAGATCTCGTACGCCCAAGACGGCTTCATTGGAGATTGTCGCGACAGGTGTTCTGCCGTCGTGCAGCACCACGTCGATCAACTGCCCCAGGGTGGCCAGCCTGCGGTACCGCGCCAATACTTGTTGGACCTGAACAACGCCATGTTCAAAATTCTTGCTCCTGCCCTCAATGAAGGTTTGCAGCTCCCTGTCGTTTGGATACCGCTTTTCCAGGAACTCGCGTATTGGCTTAATGTCGAGATCTTGAAAGATACCGGTGGTCGGCTCAGTCGACCGATGGGCTCTTCGGGAAGAGTCGCGCTTGATCTCAAGCCGCGATAGGAGCTCTATCATGGTCCGTTTGAAATCCTCGAAAGCCGGGCTGCTTACGATGCCTTCGCGATTCGTCTGATCTCTGAGCCCCTTATTGGTTTCTGCTGATATGAAAACCGCTCCGACGACTTGGTTATTGCTCAGGCGCATAGTCGGATTCTGGACGCGCCTCAGATCAAGTCGGAGCCAGTCGTTGTCTCCAAGCAGAATGCGGAAGTCGTCTCTGTAGATGCTGATACCGCTTGCCGCATCAAGATCCTTCCGCAACTGACGAACAGTGGAGCCGAGTTCGTCAGCGAGAGGATCGAGTCCTGATCGATCACGGTCCCAGACGCGGAACTCGAATCTGAATGGGCCGCACTCGGGAACACGACCCTTCTCGAGCAAAACGCGACCGGACTCGATGGTGAGTGCACTGGAATCGCCGCTGCGATAACTGGCCTTGAAACGACCCTGCCCGTCGATCCGACCTTGAAGCATATAGTGCGGCTTACCCAAGATCGGGGGAGGCATAACTTGACCAGCGTACTCTTCGAACCTGTCTGGGAGTTCAAGAACGATGTTGAACTCACTATGCGCTTCTTGCGGGGATACGAGTCGAGACAGCTCGGCCCTCAATCGGGCGAAATCTGGGGCATCCCATGCATCGTTAAGCCCTATGAGATGAAGAGTAGTTCCATGCTGGCGTTCTTTCGGAGCGCGACTCTGCTCCCACCGGAATCGGACTTGGTCCAGATAGAGGTTCTCATCATCGAACAATCCCCAGTCAAACCGAACTCGGACGAGTTGCCGACTTCGAATGGCCACGGTTGTCATCTCTAGGGTTTGCGCAATTCGCGCCGCAGCAAAGCGACCAATTCCTTTTTCACCTGTCACCCGCCTGCCGGAAGGCGTATGGGTCTTTCGGGTTTTGGATGTGGTGGCAGGCTCGAACCATGCCTTTCGAACAACATCGAGAGACATTCCAGTGCCGTTGTCGTCAATCAGGATGCCGCCTTGCGCGGGTTGGAGAGGCTCTTCAAACAGTATGCGCACAGCGGATGCGTCCGCGTCGTAGGCGTTCTTGATGAGCTCGACCAGGGCCACAATCTCGTTGCTTATGAGATCGCGGCCGATTGTGCGTACGATCCGCGCTCGTGGCCGCAGTCTTGCCGAGCCGCGACGAGTTCCTGCGGTACTCACGATGAGACCTTCCTTACCAAGGCGCTGACAACTGCTTGCATGACTGGTGGGCAAACGGCGTTCCCGATTATCTTTATGCGTTCCCTACGAGTGCCATGCATAATCCGGAATCGCTTGGGCCAACCCATTGCGAGTTTGAGTTCTTCGGGTTGCAGCATCCGCATGATGTGGCCACCTTCGTGCGGTCGAACATATGCAAACCTGTCCAATGTGGTGATTGTTCTCAGGGGTTTTGAGATCGGCTGCCAACCGCCGGCGTGATCGGACCCATAGTACACGATCAGGAAGGGTTCTTGTGGTCCGATTACTTCCAGTGCCCGCAACGCGCGCTCGATTGTCGCCTGGGCGCGGTTTGGCGAGCGGAGTTGCGTGAACGCGTACTCGCCGTTTGGACACAGGATATCAGCCACCGTACGAGGCGACGACGAAGATGCTGGCGGTCCGACAGAGGGGTCGGCGTCTCTATCGCACACGACGAAGAGGCGTCGTCGTGACTGTGGGACGCCAAAATCGGCGGAATCGAGAATATGCTCGGAACAGGAATAGCCCAGCTCAATTAGGCAGGCAATCAACTCGCCGTACCTTGTCCAGTTACGCATGCTGACAACATTCTCAATGAGGATCCACCTTGGCTGAAACGCTTCAGCGTACCTCACGACCTGAAACGCCGTGGCACGACTGAGTTCGCAGCGCGGGGCTTTCCCCTTTGCGGGGCTGTGGTTTGTGCACTCGGGCGAGGCCAAGATTAGATCGATCCTGCCCAACCGACGCTTCAGGGGAGACGGTTTGTGATCTTCCACGCGCCCCAAGAAGAACTTCGTGCGTGGGAAATTGTCTTGGTAGATTTTCCCGGCCACTTCCCAACTGTCGAATCCTGCAGCGATTCGGACTCCGGCATTCTGGGCACCCCAGCTGCTGCCACCGCCCCCGCAAAAGAGATCAATTGCTCGGATTGATTCCATTCTACCTTCAATCCCACGACCCTAAGCCGCTGAGATGGAACAACTTTGAGCTCCGCTTGTCTCCTGCCTCAAGGCTCCTGTCGGAATTTCGTGGTTCACAGGTTGAGGTGCAAGAGAAAGTCTCCCTTGAATTGGAGCCACGAA
>JBFMFQ010000220.1:0-4880 GCA_040752075.1 Candidatus Zixiibacteriota bacterium
GGGCGGCCCAAGCCGCCCCCGTGTCCGTCCGGTGTCCCGACAAGCCCCGGAGAAGGGAGGAACCACCGTAGAAGTCCACGCTCCAAGTGAATGTGCATCTCCCATCGGAGATGTCACCTTCAGGCGCATCTTGAACAATGGCAACTTCCCGACCAGTTTTACAGGATTCTTCTTACCGGTTTACCGTCGCACGCAAAGGACTGCCAATTAGCGCCTTAGGCCAGATCAATTAACGTCATGGATTAAGCGATGGGTCAAGGTGTGGTACAGGACGACAGAAACTGTTGGCGCTGCCCAATGTTTGATCGGCCGGCCGCCACAGAGTGCCTCATAGGCTAATGTCATCACAGCCTAAGCGTCCATGTCGGGTGAGGGGCCGCTGTGTAGTGCCCTTGTCGGCACCAGGGAGCGGCTTCGCCCGGGGCGTAACGTCTCATAATATACATTATGTATCGTCAATGCCGCTTCGGAACTGCGATGCTTCCAGTTGCTTTACGATATTGCCCGTGCGAGCCACAAATGGCAGGTCAGACCGACGGTCAGCGGGACCGACAGGTTGTCGTCCACTTTGCCGGAGATGGCTTCGGCGATCGTGCCCACCACCGCCGCAACCAGCGCCAGCGGCCAACCGATCCCAGGAACGGCCACGATGCCGAGAAACGCCGCGACCAGAAACCCGCTTGAGCCCTCGAACGTCTTGTTCCCAACCAGACGGTGTGTCCCCCAGCGCCGTCCGATCAGCGCGGCGGCAATGTCACCCAAGATGATGGCGGCCATCCCCGCCGCGGCGGCGGGTACCTGGAAGATGGCCGGACAGATCGCTCCGGATGCCAGGATGTATGTCGCACCGGTGAAGTTATCGGACTCCTTGGGACGGATGATGGGCGAAGTGATGGGAAGCCAGAATCGCTGGATTGACCAGCGCCGGAGACGCGCCAAGTCCGCGAAAAGCGCAACCGCAAAGCAGACGGCCGGAATGAGGATCGCGGCCAGGTGACCGACAAAGTGGTAGCCGACCGGTATGCTCAGTGCGAACAGGTGCAGCAGTTTGCGCCAGACCTCGAACTCATACTGCAGTTCCGGCGTGCTGCCCGGCATGGATCCCGACCGTCGAGACATCTCCGGCAGCCCTGTCACCATCTGTCACTCGGCGCCCGCGGAGGTGACCTGGGCGGAGTTCGCTTTGGCGGCGGCTTCGTAGTCGGCGTAGCTGGGGAATTCGACCGAGTTCATTCGCTCAACGAACTTCTGGACACCGTACTTGCGCGTGGCCTCCCGCACAAACGCATCACGCAGTTTCGCCCGCTTGCTTTCGCGCAGGAGGTTGCCGATTCCGGATCTTGCCTCATGGAAGGGCTTTGGGGGCGCGATCTGGTCCAGGCGGACAACCAGGAATTCGGCGTTGGACGGGATCGGACCCACCACGGTTCCCGCGGGGACCGCCGCGATCCGGTTCCACACGTTGGCCGGCAGATCGTCCGGGCCAACCCACTGGGTCTCTGAAACGCCGATCGTCCCGGATTTCCATTGGGTTGCGATCGAGTCGGCCTCTCCCCGGTCCGTGAACCGCCGGAGTTGGATCTTGTGCCGCCGCTCGGGGGTGAATTCGGTGATGTGGCTTTTGTAGTAGGCCATGATTTCGGCGCTGTCGGGCTGGACATCGGCGGCATCGAAGCGTGAATAGACGATCGATTTCGCGTGATGCTCCCGTAATTTCGCCGCCGTGGCCAGCACCTCCGGTCTGTCGAGAAACCCCTCGGAACGCAACCACTGCTGCAGGCACAGCATTTCAAGCATGGGACGGACCACCTCGCGCTTTTGCGCGGCATCGAAATCGACCGGCTGCCCGGCGGAACGCACCGTTTTCTGCATGAAGTACGCCGCCCCCCAGAGGGTGTCGCGGCCATTGACGGTGGCGATGACCGTGCCCTGCTGGATTTCCGAATCGGGCCGCGCGAGCGCCTCGTCATTGTAATCGATGGTCGCCGCCGCGAGCACCGAGTCGCGAATCCGGGCGGCGGCCTTTTGCGCCAGTTCCAACAGCAGGGCTTGCCGGATGTCCGCTTCGATGCGTGCGTCCATGGGCGCCGGGCCGGCGTCGCGCAGGGCGCGAACCTGGGCAATGTGCCAGCCGAAATCGGTCTCAAACGGTTTGCTGATCAGGTTCGGCGGGAGGCTGAGGATCCAGTCGCGGAGCGGCTTTTCATGAATTGTCAGCTCGGAAACCCAACCGAGGTCGCCGCCGGTCTCGCGCACACTCAGCTCCTCGGAATGCGCCAGCGCGAGAGCGGTGAAGTTCTCCCCGCTGGCCAGCCGCGTGTAAATGGAGTCGATCTTCCGCTTCGGGTCCCAGCCATCGTAGAGCGAGTCGACCCGTTTGCCATACTGTTCCGGGAGCCCGTGGCCGGGCTTGTAGACGGTGATTTGCCGCACCCACCGTTGGGGGCGCGGCACCGTGTAGCGCGCAATATTGGCATGATAGAACGAATCCACCTGCGCCGAGTCGATCGCCACACCGGGGAGCAATGTTTCGGTCGCCTGCAGGCTGAGGGCGTGGTTGGTGATTTCCAGAAGCGCCCGCATGCGGAAGGCGTATTCATGATCCAGATCGACACGGCGCGCCTCCAGCGCCACGAGCGCATCCAGGACGATGTCATCAACCAGGGTGCGGACCAGCGCGGGGTCACGGTACGGGATGCCGCGCAGGAGAGACCGGGTCACGGCCAGCGTGAACACGCTGGTGTCGGTGATCGGTTCCCCGCCGACGGTGGCGAGAACAACCGCGTCTGACTCCTTCCCGGTCCCGGCCAGGAAGACCAGCAGGACAACCGGCAATACCCTTCTTGCGATACAACGGATTCTCATTGGACACTCACATCCCGGATTCTGGTTCCATTCACCGCCGTGCCTGAGCCGCTCGATTTTGCGCCCCCGCCATTATACAAAGAGGCGGCGCCGGATTTCCCGTGTTCAACGCATGACATAGCGAAGCGACACCCGGTAGGTATTGTCGAGAAAGTCGTGGTCGGTGAGCGAGGCATCAATGCCCCAGCGGCCCGACTCGAAGCCGGCGCCGAGCGCGAGATGCCCGGCATCCGACCCGATGCGCCCCGACACGACATCGCGGTAAGTCGCCTCGAACCCCAGGTGCAGATCCGCCGAGACCGATCCCGACCAGTATTGCGCGCCGTACTTGCGCCCCTCGAAGTATGTCTCGGCCTCCGCCGCGAAGACTGTCGACAGACCGCTGGTAATCACGGGGAGTTCATACTCGCCGCCCCAATTGATGTGCGGGGTGATGGTCTCTTTGCGTCCGGAATCATAGGAGAGGAAAGTCGAGGTGAGATCGGCCAGCTTGATCCCCGCACGCCACCCTCTCCCCTGTCCCCAGAGGGCAGCATCCATCCCCAGACCGTAGGCGGTGTTGCCGGGCAGGTCGCGGACCACGACCTTGGCGGCCAGTCCCCACGACCACCAGCGCGGTGTCCGGCGCGCCATCCCCACGGACAAGGACCAATCGGCGTGGTTTTCCTCGCCGGTGACAAAGGGACGTCCCCGCAGCGTGTCCAGCTCCGTCAGTTGGATTCCGCCGCCGCCGAGATAGGTGCCGTAGGCGCCGAATGCCCAGCCGCTCTCGGTCCGCGAGGGAATCGCCACCGCCACGAAGTCGTGATTTAAAAGCGAGCCGAATGCCTCGGCATGCTGGGCCAGGACTTCCATTCGGTCAATCGAAGCGAGCGAGGCGATGTTCCAGAAGGCGGATGCGGCATCGGGGCGAGCGGCCACAAACGCCCCGCCGCGTCCGAGGGCCCTGGCCCCGACCCCGAGATGATAGGGCTCACCGGCGTACTTGGTCGCCCAGCCATCCTCTGGGGCCGACCAGGCCGTGATGCCCGCCATCACCAGCAGAAGTCGAACCAGGCATCTCGCTCGCATTGGCATCTGCCGAATATACAACCCCCGGGATGACAGGCAACGGCCAACGAGAGCCGTCCTGCGCCGATTGATGAACCCTGAGGTTGTAAACCGTGGATGCTAGAGCCGTTCGACGAAGTAGGCTTGGGTCGTCTCCTGCGGGTCATCGAGGTCGGGATGACGGGGCAGCGGATCCTTCCAGTTCTCAAACGAGCAGATGAATTCCAATCCGGCCACACGTCCGACCGCCACACCCAGCCCAATATGGTAGGGGTCGAATTCGCTTGGGGCGGACGGTTTGACCGTGATGTTGGAACCCGCCCAGAAGCGAATCGGGGAATCGTGTTCGTGGTCGATCATCCCCACGGTGACGGCCATCAGGTTGACCGCGACATCGCGCACGCTGATCCCGCCCGCTTGGGGAAAGCACTCCATGACCTCCCCCGCCACGAATTCGTACGTGAAGGCCGAAATCCCGGCGCCGACAACGCTGCTGCCATTGTCGAGGAAATACCGGGTCAACCCATAGCCAAGGATGAAGTGCTGGACCATGTCCGCGCCCTGCTCGCGGGCGGCGGTCTTCTCGGAGTCCCACGAGTTAAACCCGAGACGAAATTCGGAGAGCGTGTACCCCGCGGCCCGCATATTGGCGAACCCGCCCACCAGCGTGCCGATCCCCGCCATCAGATACGGCCGCGCGACGATCACGGTCCGGGAAACGTCAAGGCGGATCGCACGACCTGAGTCGCTTTGCGATCCGCCCGTCGACGAGAATAGCCGAGGCCGGAAGGTGATGTCGTTGGGAACGGCTGCGCTCGGGAGGGTCAGAAGCGAGCGCAGATCATCTCTCCCGGCCTCATACTTTGTACGCGAATTGAAGTTGTCTCGTTTTGAATGATCTACTGAACTTATGTTCCCCTTCGTCGAAATCGGCTCAAAACTCGCAAGTATTTGGTTTTCAAACG
>JBFMFQ010000221.1:0-4850 GCA_040752075.1 Candidatus Zixiibacteriota bacterium
GCCAGCGTGCGGGTGGCGCGGACATTCCTGTCCGCGCGCTCGCCGAAGGCGAGCGGCGGCCTTGACAGAACCCGAAGTTTGTGTACCTTGCACTCGCCACTAGCGAACGGTTCTCACCCCGTATTGCACGGGGACAACATCAACGAAAGCCTTACCCGGAGACACCGATGAGATCCGTCGCGTTGCATGGCCTGACCGTTCTGCTTGCTCTCAGCGCTCTTACTCCCACACCGGCCGGCGCGTCGCCGCAGTTTCAGGTCCGGCTGGTCGATCGCGGCGCCTGGGTCAACAATGGCGCCCTGATTCCCTATGTGAACGCCGGACTGGGCGACAGCATCAGCTTCTGCCTCTGGGCCGACCGGCTGGAAGGGCCGGACAATCAGGTCGGCGGATTCGACTTCTCCGTTTGTTACGATAACGACGCGCTGACATTTCTCGGCGCAGTCCGCGGTGCGAATCTTCACCCGGATTGGGAGTACTTCAGCCAGCAACTGGGCGATTACGGCGACTCCTGCGCGGTCTGCCCGAATGGGTACATCCGGGTTTACGGAATCGCGAATACGGTCGGCGGCATCACACCCGCAGAAAGCGCATTTGATCTGGATGGTTGCATTGCCGAACTGTCCTTTCGGATTGGAACAAGCCCAATCCTGGAGGGACAATGTCCGCCGTTCGGGTTTTGCAGCCTCGATTGCACCGACAACGTGATCTCATCGCGTGATGGGGACACCCTGTACTTCGCGTCATCCGGGATCACCGGGGGGCCGCTTTACGATTCCGCGTCCTGCCGCGCGGTCGACCCGGATGCCGTTCTCCCGGAGATCGCGTTCATCCCCGGTTGGCTGTGTATCGTTCCGCCGGGGCTGTGCGCCTGCCCCTTCCAATCGGACCATGACCAGTCGGCGACGGTCGACGCGGCCGATCTCGCAACCGTGATCGACATTGTCTTCTTCGGCGAGCCGGATGTCACCGACCCGTTCTGCCCCCGTTCACGATCCGATTTCGATGCCAACGGCGCCGTAGACTCAGGGGACCTTGCGCTTTTAATCGACCACGTGTTCTTCGGTGGCGCCGGTCCCGTCGATCCCTGCGCACCGTAGGCGGATTACGCTTTCACCAGCGTGCGATAGCGATTCCGGCGATTCTCAAACAAACGGTCGCCCAGTTCCTTCTGCCGCCATTCTTCGTACGCGGAGAAATTGCCCTCGTACCAGCGGACCTTGCCGTCACCCTCGAAGACCAGCATGTGCGTGCACACACGGTCGAGGAAGTACCGATCGTGGCTGATCACCATCATGCAGCCGGCGAATTCCATGATCGCCTCCTCCAGCATCCGAAGCGTATTGACATCCAGATCATTCGTTGGCTCGTCGAGGAGGATCACATTGCCCCCGGTCTTCAGAACCTTGGCGAGATGACAGCGGTTGCGCTCGCCGCCGGACAGTTCATCGGCGCGCTTTTGCTGACTGGGTCCCTTGAATCCAAATTGGGCGAGGTACTTTCGGATCGGAATCGTCTGCTTGCCGATCACAATCTCCTCGGCGCCGCCGCCGATTTCCTCGATGAGGGAGCGTTCCCCATCCAACCCCGTGCGCTCCTGGTCGGCATAGACAATCTGGACGGACGGCCCCACGGCGACCGTACCCGCCTGCGGCTTCAACGCGCCGGACACGAGCTTGAAGAGAGTGGTTTTTCCGGTGCCATTCGGCCCGGCCAGGCCGATCACTGCCCCACGCGGGACCGTAAACGTGAGATCATCAAACAGCGTCCGATCATCATATCCCATTGCGACATTCCGGAACTCCACCACCTGGCTTCCCAGATCGGGTCCGGGGGCGATCCGGATCGACACATCGCCCTCGCCCTTGGCTGCCGCGGCTTCGCGCGCGACGATCTGCTCGAACTCCCGCAGACGCGCCTGCGCGAGATTGTTGCGGTCATTGCGGCTCATGTGTATCCAGGCCAACTCGCGCTGCAGCGCGCGGCTGCGCGGTGTATCCCGCCGTTCATCGCCGGCCAGGGCGGTCAGTTTCTGCTCGAGCCACGAGGTGTAATTCCCCTCCCACGGAATCCCCCGCCCGCCCTCGAGTTCCAGGATCCACTTGGTGACATTGTCGAGGAAGTACCGGTCGTGCGTCACGATGATCACCGTGCCGGGATAAACCTTCAGTTGCTCCTCCAGCCAATTGACCGTCTCGGCGTCAAGATGGTTGGTCGGCTCGTCCAGGAGCAGGAGATCGGGTTGCTCCAGAAGGATCTTGCAGAGCGCGACCCGGCGCCGTTCACCGCCCGACAGTGTCGAAACCAGGCGGTCATCATCGGGCAGGCACAACGCATCCGACGCGACATTCACCTTCTGATCCAGGTTCCATGCGTCCACCGCGTCGATTTTGTCCTGCAGCACACCCATCCGGTCCATGGCCTTCTGCATCTGATCGTCATCGAGGCCGGTGGCCATGTCCTCGGCGAGTTTGTTGTATTCGTCCAGAATCGCCTTCGTCTCGCCGAACGCGAGTTCGATGGTCTGACGCACCGTGAGCGCCGGGTCGAGGACCGGCTCCTGCGCCACCATTCCCGACCGGTAGCCGGGCGTGATTTCGGCGTGGCCGACAAACTCGGTATCCAGCCCGGCCATGATGCGCAGCACGGTTGTCTTCCCCGAGCCGTTTTCGCCCACGATGCCGATTTTTGCGCCGGGGAAGAAGCTCAGGTTGATGTCCTTGAGCACTTGTTTCTGCCCGTAGTACTTGTTCACGCCATACATGTGAAAGATGAACTTGTCTGCCATTGGTGTCCTCTCGTGAAATGCCGCCGGCCGTTCGGGTCGGCGCAGACCAGATAACTCGCTTCGGACGCAAAAGACAAGCGGGGAAACCGGAATAATGTTGTCGGGTCTAACGGGCCAGCGGGTCAAAGTAGCGGATGAGGTAGAAGCACCCGGCGGAAATCAGGCCGGAAGCGGGGATGGTGAAGATCCAGGCCCAAACGATGCGCCCCGCCACCCCCCATTTGACGCCGGAGAGTTTCGAGGTCGTGCCCACGCCCACGATGGCGCCGGTGATGGTATGTGTCGTTGACACGGGAACTCCCAAGTGCGTTGCCATGAAGAGCGTTGCCGCTCCGGCGGTCTCGGCGCAGAAGCCGCCGACCGGCTTGAGCTTGGTGATCTTCATTCCCATGGTGCGAACAATGCGCCATCCCCCCATGGCGGTGCCGATGCCCATGGCAAGATGACAGGACAGGATGATCCACATGGTGTTCCAGTTGGTCAATGACAGCTCCGTGTCCGGCTTCATTTGTCCCGCCGCGATCAAGAGCGCCATGATGATTCCCATGGTTTTCTGCGCGTCATTGCCGCCATGCCCAAGCGAGTACAACGCGGCGGAGATCAACTGTCCCTTGCGAAAGAATTTATCCACACGGACCGGGCGCCATCGTCGGAAAAGCCAATAGACCCCGACGGCAATTGCCAGCCCCATGAACAGCCCCATCAGTGGCGCCAGCGGGATAAACGTCGCCGTTTTCCAGATATTGCCCCAGAGAACGACATCCAATCCCTTGTAGGCAAGACCGGCGCCGGCCACGCCGCCGATCAGGGCGTGCGAGGAACTGGTCGGCAGCGCCAGCCACCAGGTAATCAGATCCCAGGCAATGGCGCCGATCAGACCCGCCAGAACCACGTACACGAAGTGATTATCGTGACCGTCGATCTTGACGATCTTCGCGATCGTGTTGGCGACCCTGGGCGCAAACACGAACATCGCGATCAGGTTAAAGAAGGCCGCCCACAGCACCGCCACCCGCGGGCTAAGCACGCGCGTCGACACCACCGTCGCAATCGAGTTGGCGGCGTCGTGGAACCCGTTGATTATGTCGAATAAAAGAGCGATCGCCACCGACAGGATGACAATCGGCATCACATCGGTCATCTCAGGAGGCCTCGATCACCACGCCTTCAATGATGTTTGCCACCGTCTCGCAGTGATCGGTGGCCCGCTCGAGCCGTTCGAAGATTTCCTTCCACTTGATCACGGTGACCGGGTCCTTCTCCTCGTTAAAAAGGCGGGCCAGCGCGGTGCGGAGAACCTCGTCGGCCTCCTTCTCGCATTCGTACACCGACGCGCAGTGCGACTGAATGCGCTCCAGATCGCCGTTCATGTTTCGCAGTCCGCAAAGAGCCCCGTGCAGTTCCGAGGTGGCGTTGACAAGGATCGTCGTCAGCAACTGCATCTCGGGCCAGACCAGCCGGATGTCATACAGAACCATGCGCGAGGCGAGCGCGTCGATGGCGTCCACGATGTCGTCGAGACGCTTGATCAGGCGGTGGATGTCGGCCCGGTCGATGGGCGTGATAAAAGTCCGGTGCAGCGCCGCGATGCACTCACGCGCCACATCGTCCGCCTGGTGCTCGAGTTCCTTAATCCTCCTCACCCGAAGGGGCAGATCGGAGGGGGTCTGTGCGATGAGTGCCAGCTCCTTGCAAGTCTCAATCGAGAGTCTGCTGTGCTTTTCAAAAAACTCGAAGAAACTGGTCTCAAAGGGCAGCAGGCGTTTCAACATGTCGTCTCCCGGAGAATGCTCGGCCTCGTGGTGACGGCGGCGTGTCCCGTCGAAGGGCCGTTGTTGCCAAACCGTCCACGCGCACGTAACAACAACCGCACGATCTCGGAGTATATGGTTCCCCCGGTCGCACTTCAACAGGTTGCATTGGAATTCGGGAGCCGGCTCGGGCGCGGCTGGACAAATTCTGTCATATCGGCCTCTTCCGCCGAAATCCCCGATGATCTTACTCCGAATCGGGTCCCAGTTGCCCCCGGTGATCGGGGGATTTTGACAGAATTGCCCGCCCT
>JBFMFQ010000222.1:0-4798 GCA_040752075.1 Candidatus Zixiibacteriota bacterium
TTGCGCCAAACAGATTCACGGAGTAAACAGTCGTTGCCGCGCATTTTGGCCGATACGCCGGCAACGGCAAACCCGCGAAAGCGGATCACACTGTCATTGCAACATAAGTTCTCAAGGAGACGAGCATGACGGGAAGATTGTTGAAAATTGGAGTGCCGGTTTTGCTCCTGGCGTTGGTTGTCACCGCCTGGGCAGCCAACTCTCCCGAGCGTATGGCAGAAATTCAGCGCACCCGCACGGTGACGCAGACGCACGTGGTCGAGGACCCGCGTTTTGTGCCGACCGCTGACGGACCGCGCCATAACCTGCTCCCGGCGCCGACCATGACGACCACCCGGTCGATTCTGGATGATCGTTTCACGGCCCCGAAGAGCGGGTTGCGTGTTACCCCTGCTGGTTCCTCCTCGCCGATCGTGACTCCGATCACGGTCATTTCGGCGACCACTTACGATTTCCAGCACAACGATGACGGCACCCGCCAGATCGCCTGGCTGGGCAGCGGCAATCACATCCACTTCGCCATCACCTACTGGGACGTGATTCCCGAGTCGCTGGATCAGGTTGACCGTTATGTGCACTACAACGCGTGGAACTCCAACCCCGGATCTCTGACCCTCGGCGCCAACGGTGACAACGTCGCCGCTTGCGTCGGTGGCAGCATCATATCCATGCGCGCGGGCTTTGCGACGGTGGACGTGGCGACGGGTGATTTGGGTACACCGGCGTTCCATGCGCGTAGCGAGCCGGAGCAGCCCGCCGGCACGTATTCGTCGTGGATCGTCGACCAGGGCTTCCCCGGTCTGTCGGTCTGGAATTGCGTTGAAGTTCCCGGTTCGGTGAGCCAGGAATCGATCTGGCCGCACATGAGCATCGACGTCGGCGGCAGCGCGACCAAAGCGCCCGGCGACGACGTGTATCACGTGACCGCCCACCCGTTCGAGGCCAACGACCGCATCTACTACTGGCGTCGTATCGGCGTCGCGGGCTCCTGGGCTGGCCCGGTCTGTTTGGACGAGTCCGGCCTCCTGAGCTACCATATGGCGCCGGATCCGACCTCGCAGAAGGTCTCCATGGCTTATCTGCGCGATCAGGAGAACCCGGACGCTCTCTTGGACGTCATTTACATCACCTCGGCCAACAACGGCCAGGACTGGATCAACGCGGACATCGCCTCTCCGGGCACCTGCGTGGGTCCGACGGTCAACGGTGGCCGTGTGAACATCACGAATTACACCATCGCCGGCGGCAATTCCCAGGCGTGGCTGGAAGTCACCAGCGAGTATGACGCCCAGGGCCGTTATCATGCCATCTGGGTCGAGCAGGTCAATGCCAACACGACCGCCGACTCGCGCATCAGGCACTGGGACAACATTTCGCTGACCACCCGCACGCTGGCGCAAGCCATCGACTTCGGCAACACCGGCGGCGACGGCGGCCGCGACCTGTGGCTGGCCTACCCGCAGATGGGCTTCGGCGACGGCACGACGCTCTGCACCGACGGTCCGGCCAATCCGGGCCCGGCGGGCGCGACGACCAACAACCACTATGTCTATGTCACCTATGAGCAGTACGGCGGCGAGACGGCGGTTGAGGCCAACGACGCGTCGGTCACTCCGCAGCAGAACCTCGAAGTCTACCTGGCCGTGTCGAACGACCATGGCAACACCTGGTCCCCGTCGGTCAACCTGACCAACACCAAGACCCCGGGTTGCGACGGCACGCCGGGCAACGAGTGCGAATCCGAACGCGATCCTGGCATCGCCAAGATCATCAACGACACGATCATGGTCATGTACATCCGCGACATCGACGCCGGTGACGCGGTGTTCGGCCAGGGGACCTGGACCTACAACCCGGTGCAGTACCTGCGCATCCCGGGCGGCACCGACGTCGAGCCGGTGTGCCCGCAGATCGCAGCGAACTTTGCGGCGCGGTTGTCCAACCAGGATCCGGATTGCGAATACCACGCTCCGCGCGGTGGTTCGCAGATCGAGTCTTTGACGATTGAAAACCTCGGTAACGCGGCCCTGACGGGCAACGTGTCGAAGGTGGGTGGCGCGGCGTGGTTGCAGATGACCACGGGCGCGTACACGGTCAACGCCGGCGCGGCGGCCAACGTCCGCACCGTGACCATGAGCGCGGCCGCTCCGCCGCAGAGCACGATCGAAGGTCTCTACTCCGAGACGATCCGGATAACGCACAACGACCCGAACAAGGTCAGCCCGCGTGACATCCCGGTCGACTTCTTCGTGTTCGATGAGTTCTACTGCCCCGAATTCCTGACCCTGAACACCGGCTGGCTGTGGCTGCGTGTCAGCAACGTCGAGGAAATCACGGCGACGCAGGATGACCGCGGCGGTTTGGCGCGTCTGCGTCCGGGTGTCGGCGACACGTCCTGGTCAATCTATGACGGTTCGCTCCTGATCGGCGATCCCGCGTCTCTGCCGGATACCCTCGTGTACATGCACTTCGACAACGATTGCCAGCTTTGCAACGACAACGAGGGCTTCCGCGCTCTCGGCAACCTCGAAGTTGACACGGCGGCCTACGGTTCGGGCGCCGGCGCGGCCACCGCGTTCGCGAAGCAGACCACGTCGGACTCGACGCTGGGTGTTGATGTCACGTACATCTTCCCGCAGCACACCGACTCCGCCAACTTCGTGCTGATCAAGTACAAACTGTACAACCGCACGGGCAGCGCCATCAATGATCTGGTCGTCGGTCAGGGCGTCGACTTCGACGTCACCCCCGGCACCGATCAGGGCACTGTCCAGCCCGGTTCGCAGAACACCGGTCATCTGGTCACCAACTACAACATGGTGTACCAGCAGGGCGTCGACACCGCCGGTCACGTGATCGTGGGCGACAACACCGCGACCCGCTACAAAGGCGGTATGTCGGTGGTCTCCGCGACCGCGGCTCCCCGCGGCTGGATTGCCCCGAACGATCCGTGGCTGTTCGGTCGTCCCGGCGGCTATTTCCATCAGGGCTACCTGTTCGACGAAATGACCAAGCCCGGCTTTGAACTGTTCCCGCCGGATAACCCCGATCCGGAAGAAGACCTCCACTCCGTGGTGGTGTTCGACCAGAACGCGGACATTTCGCCGACCGGTTCCAAGCTCTATGTGCTGGCGCTGGTGTCGTCGGATGTGGGCAATGGCGACGCGACCGACCTGACCAACTCGGCCAAGAAGGCGTGGAAGTATTGCTTCGGTTGGGCCGACTTCGTCACCGCCGATGCGATCCCGAACAACACCTCTAAGACCTACAACTACCATGCGGTTGGTTCGCATGAAGATGGTCTCGGCGGCGGTTGCACGGGTTGCGTCATCAGCGAGCAGGCCGATGCCAGTGGCCGGTTCACCCAAGCTGGTGGTTGCGACGGCACGATCTCGTTTAATGGCGCCGGCGCAGTGGATGCTGTATTCCAGGCGACCTATCGCGTGGCGACCCCGTGCGGCGGATACCAGGAAGACTGCACAGTTACCATCACCGTGGGTACCCCGGTTCTCTGCGACTGCCCGTTTGAGTCCGACCTCGATGGCAACGGCTTCATCGATGCCACCGACCTGGCGTTTGTGATTGACATCGTCTTCTTCGGCGGTACCGACATCACAGACCCGCTCTGCCCGATTTCGCGTGCTGACTTCGACGGGAACGGCTTTGCCGATGCGACCGACCTCGCGTTCCTGATCGACCACGTGTTCTTTGGCGGCACCGGTCCTGTGGACGGTTGTTCCCTCTAATCGACGGTGAATTTCGTCGATCGGAAACGAAGTGACGATTCAGGCAGTAAACGTGTGGGATGGGAGACTGCTCCCATCCCACACTTTGTGCGGGGCCCAGCCGATTCACTGGTTTATGAGATACCCTTCGCAGTCCGAACTAAATCAGTACGGGAACCGCGATGCACGAACACCTTGGAAGAGCGGCAGAGTCGCTCGTGGAGAAAGCGGGAGGCGCTAACATGCGGCGAATGACACTTTGGGCAATGACGGCAGTACTGCTGGCGCTGACACCGGTTATCGGGCAGGGCCAGTCCGCGCCTTCCTACCGCCCCGATGTGGTGCTGGTCAAATTGCGGGTCGAGGCAGCCGCCAAGGCGACAGTGGCAGGACGTGCAACGGCCACCGGGGTCGCGTCCCTTGATCGTCTCAATGCGGAACTCAGCGTGCGCAGCATGAAGCGCACGGTTGCCAACGCGGTGGCCGCGCCGCTCGGACGCGACTACTATGGGCTCAGCCGCTACTTCACCGTCCAGTTGCCCGAAGGCTCGGATGTCGAAGCCGCGATCAAGGACTACCTCGCCGACCCGAATGTTGAGGCCGCCGAGCCGGATTACATCATGCCGATGACGGCTGTTCCCAACGATCCAAGCTACTCCCAGCAGTGGACACACTGGCAGTCGAACGATGTCGACATCGACGCGCAGGAGGCATGGGACCTCGAGACCGGTGATTCGACCGTCCTGGTCGGGATTATCGATTCCGGGATCCTGTACGATCACGAAGATTTGATTCGCTCGATGTGGGTCAACCCGGGCGAGGACTTAGACGGCGACGGCGTTGTCTTCGACCCCGATGACTTAAACGGCATCGATGATGACTTGAATGGATATGTAGACGACTTAATCGGTTACGACTTCATGCAGGCCCAGGGCGGATGCTGGCCCGGCGAGGACTGCAACGGGCCCGATAACGATCCGGATGACTTCACCGGACACGGCACCCACGTGGGCGGGATTGTCGCGGCGACCACCAGCAATGGACTGGGCGTCGCGGGTGTCGCCGGCGGCTGG
>JBFMFQ010000223.1:0-4788 GCA_040752075.1 Candidatus Zixiibacteriota bacterium
GCAACTGCAGGGCGTGATAATCGGCGTCACGCTCATGCGGACGGGTCGCGATCCAGAAGAAGGTGGCCAGAAACTCGTGGGCGCGGTGCAAACGGATGAGTTCATCAAAAGTGTCATAGGGATCGCGGGCCCCGCGCAGCACCCGCCAGGCGCTCAACAGCCGCCGTCCAAGCGCACGGCGTTCGTCCGGCTCCTTCCATCCGGCGCGCGCACGGCGCAGGACCTCGCGCAGGGAGCCGTGCATCCGAAGACGGTCGATGTCATGCGACATGGCAATCGCCATGGAACGCCCGTCGGGCCAGGGCGATTGCGGCGGCGAAAGCCCGAGCGACGATCCGAGCATCCGCGCATAGTGGTTGACCAGCGGTTGATCGACCAGCCCGGCCCGAACAATCCACGCGTCTTCCGCGCAGAATCGCCCCAGTGAGTCGAATCGCTCCGGGGCAAGTTCCTCGATTCGCGAAACGAGGAAGAAAGTCGCCGCAATGGGGTCAACCGGAATGGGGGAGCGGCCGCCCGGTGCGGCATCGCTGCGAGGCAGGTCCCAGACCGGGAAGACGGCGTTTTCCCATGTGTGCTGTCCCGCGGGAGGAAGGTGCGTGGCACGGGATGCCGACTCCCAGAAGCGCGATTCGGGGGTAATCCACAGACACGGCTGCTCCGGCGCCGTGGCCGAATACCAGACGCACTTCGCATCGCTCCGCGCCAGACTGCCGGCGATACGGGCATGACGGCCCAAGAGCGACGATAGGAGACGGATGGTGTACTCGATTGCGGGACGCGCCCGTTGCGACTCCACGATCCATGTAATGGAATCGGGCATGATCAACTCCGGTCAGTGCATGCCGGCGGTACCGCCGGTCATTGCCCCATCCACTTCGCGATGCCCATCGCGCCCAGGTCCTGCCAGATGTGCGCCCAGACCCCGGGCCAGAGACTGCCGCGCCAGAGACGCAACAGGCAGAACATCACGCCATATATGCCGATCAGGGCTGCCCCGCTCGCGCCCTGGTACGTGTGCCCGACTCCAAAGGCCAGTGACGACAATACAATGGCGGGCGTCCAACGATGCAACCAGGAATGCCCCTTGAGAAGCAGAAACCCGCGGAAGATCGACTCTTCGCAGATCCCGGCCGAGATGGAGAGAATCACCCAGGCCGAGCGTTCGGTGTTGTCGCGCGGAAGCATGGCCTGTACCGAGTCATCCGGCGCGGGCAGTCCAAGTCCGATACCGATCTCGGCAAGCCCGCTCAATATCAGATTCGACGCGAGCAGAAACACAAGGGCGATGAATGGGTCGGCGATGCCCGGCTGGGTGAAGCCCAGCCCGGAAAGCGAATCACCACCGGCCCGTTGCGCGGTCCAGGCCAGCAGGAACACGCCCCACAGCACGGCCGCCGTGTTCAGGTAAACCAACAGCCGTTCACTCCGAGTCAGGTCGGCGAGATTCGCCATGTCCTCCGGGGTGGTCATGGTCGCGAGGTATGGCCAGCCGATGAGAATCGTCACAAAGACAGTGGCGACCCAAATTCCCCGCCAATGAAAACGACGGGGAACTTCTGACGTGTTTTGTGGTGAAGAACTTGGGGGGCCGGAGTCCGGCGGCGTCGGAGACGCCGGAGGAATCTCCGGGGGATGGATGTCGTTACCCACGCGTTTTTCTGAATCCCAGGAAACCAGTTGGCTATGTGCCCGGCGTGACCGCGTCGCGGGAGGGCTTGCGCCTGCGCGGGGACCCAACAATGAGGGCGAGGCCGATGACAATCAGGATCAGCGGCCAACTGTGCGAGAACTCGAGGAAACCGAAGTTCTGAAGCAGAAACAGCACACCGATGCCGGTGAGGATAATCCCCGAAACCAGTCCTCCCCTGGTGGCGGCCTTGTCTTTCGCTTTTGCCTCTGCCATGATGGCGGTGTCTCCGTTCGAATGCCCTGTGTCCGGACAAATCCGCCCGGGCCCTCAATATATGTGGGTCACCGGCGATCTGGCCAGAACGGGTATTCGGCGCTGGATTTGGCAGAATTCCGCAATGCCTTGCGGGATTGTCGGACCCCAACTCAATGTGCCGTAGCAAGAAGTGGGATCCCGAGAAGATGCACTGCAGATTCGGGATTCTGCTTTTTTCTTGACATCACCGTTCTCTTCTTCTACTTGCGACTTAGCCGAGCGTTTTCGGTCACGTACTTGCCGGTCAGAACACTAAACGTTTAGGGAGTAGGGGCAAACATGGACTGGTCACTCTTAAGTCTTCTTCCGCTTGTTGTATCCATCGCGCTCTTTTTTGTGGCTTTCCGTGCTCACGAACGCTTCTGGACGCTCGGGTTTTTCGGCTGGCAGAAGGTCTATGCCGGACTGGTCTTCTACTTGTTTTCCGGTCTTTTGGGTGTGGCGTGGTTCTGGATTTCACGCACCGCGCCGGGGGCATCGATTCTGAGCTTCCTGTTTGCCGGCATGCTCACGTTGGGGGCAGGCGGTGTGGCGTTGGTGCTCGCCGGATCCATCGAACGCCTGCGCGAATTGTCGGCGGAGCGTTCGCGGCTGGAGGACATCCGCGCCGGGTTCGATCTGTTCGACTCGCTCCGTGAGATCATCGCCCAGCCCTATGCCTTCCTCGAAGTCCTCGACTACGCCCTGAAAGAAATGGTCCGTGCGGCCGGAGTCGATTCGGGCGGTCTTTGGCTCTATAACCCGTCAAAGTCCGAATGGGTGTTGACCGGCTGGGCAAACATGTCGGAGAAACTGCGCCAGCAGACCGAATCGGTGAAGGGAACCGGAACCGGGTTCGATCGTCTCGCGGCGACCCACAAGGCCCGACTCTTCACCGGGACCGACAAGATCCGTGTCTTCTTCCCGGAATGGGATGCCGAGGGGTACCAGTCGATCCTTGGCCTTCCCCTCGCCAGCGGCGCCATCGGCAGCTCGGGGCGCCAGGTCCTGGGCGCGATTGTCCTCGCCGACCGTTCCGGCGCCCGCTTTGATGACGACCGGGCGCGGCGGTTGTATGCCGCCTCGGACTATGTCGCCGCGGTGATTGCCGAGGGGCGCATCATCCGCCAGTTGGATTCCGCGCGCAATCAACTCGATGCCGCCTATTCCGAACTCGCGCGTGAACGCGACGAGGCGCGCCGCATGAAGGAAGCCGCCGCCGCCGAGCTCGAAGCATTTCGCCGCCAGAGCGAGGAGGAAACCGCCGGCATCCGCAGCCGTTCCGCCGCCGAGATCGAACAGATCAAAGGCGAGACCGCCGCGCAAATGAACGCGATGCGTTTCGACCTGGAAAAGCGGCTCTCCGCCGAATCCGAGAAAGTCGAACAGCTCCGCCAGCGCTGGGAGGAATCCCGCGCCGCGGTCGCCGGACTCGAATCCCGGCTGGCGTCCGAACGCGCCGCCTGGGAGAGCCGTCTCGAGCAGGTGCGCCGCGAGGCGCAGTCCGAGCGCGAGGCCGCGCGTGCGCGCGAACAGCAGCTGGTCAATCAGCACCAGGAAGCCACGATCATCACCGAGCGGCGCAACGCGGAACTCGAACAGAAACTGACCAGCGAACGCCGCACGCATTCCGAGACGGCCAACACGCTGAAGTCGGCGCGCGAGACCGTGGCCGAACGCGAAGCCGAAGTGCGCGAAATCCAGCGTCTCCTCAACGAGGAGCGACGCAATCTGGCCGCGTTGGATTCGGAACTGCAATCCACCCGCCGCCAGGCCGAGGAGTACCTCGCGGCCTACGAAGACGCCCGCACAACCATCGCGGTGCGCGAGTCGGAGCTGAAGCAGGTCAAGGACGCCGGCGTGGCCGAACGCGACCGCGCGGCCGAGGAACTGCGTGTCGCCAACGAACGCTTTGCGCGGCTGCAGGCCGAACTGGTCGCCGAACGCGAGACCATCGCCGGCCAGACCGCCATGCTCACAGCCTCGGCCGACCGGATCGCCGCGCTTGAGTCCGACCTTTCGGATGCGCGCGATGCGCACGCCGCCACGCTCACGGAAATGACCACACGGCTGGCGGACGTCGAGCAGGTGGCGCAGGTGCGCGGGCGCACGCTCGAGCGCGAGATCGCCTCCCTGGAATTCCTGGTGGAAGACCGCGATCTCCAGATTGTTGCCCGCTACGAAGCCGAACGCGATGCCATCGCCGAAGCGGCGCGTGCCCGCGAAGTGCTTGCCGCCGAACGCCGCGCCGCGGCCGAGGCGCTTGGCGCGCTCGAACAGGAAGTCCAGGCCGAGCGCGAACGACGCGGTTCGCTGCTTCAGGAGATCGATTCGCTGCGCGCCTCGCTGGCGCAGATGGAGGAGCGTCACCAGCACGAGTTGTCCGAGGAGCGCATCGCGCACCGTCGCGGTGTCCACCAGGTCGAGTTCCGCGCCGCGGCCGCCCGCGAGCGGCTGGCGCAGATTCTGGCCACGCCGGATTCGCATGAGCGGCTTGCGCTGGCCTTGAAGGCGCTTGCGGGACGGCTCCCCGGGCCGGCGTGCGTGTATCTCTGGCGGCGCGCCGAGAATGGGCGCCCAGAGATGGTCGCCTGGCTCGATCAGCAGCAACACATCCAAAACGGCGAACGGCTCTCGCCCTGGTTTTTCGAAAGCGAGACCATCCCCGCCGAGGGACCGACCGCGCTTCTCGATGGCGAGGCATGGCATCAGATGGCGGTGCGCCATCACGAGGAGCACCGTCAGGGCTGGCAACAGCACTGGGGCGCCGAGAATTCCCCGTCCTGGGCCGCGGCGTGGCCCTGGGGCGCCAGCGCACGTGAATCCAATGGCTGGGTGAGCGCCTTCGGGTTCTCCGCGGT
>JBFMFQ010000224.1:0-4781 GCA_040752075.1 Candidatus Zixiibacteriota bacterium
CTTCAAGGCATTCAAATGCGGCCTCTGCGATGCGCAGTGGGTCATGACGAGTGGCGAACCGATAGAGAAAACCCCGCCCTGCCCGAAGTGCGAGGCGGTCACATCCGGAACGATCGAGATCGACATTCACGCAACTGACTGAGGAGCGCAATGCCACCGAGATGGTCCGCCTTGAAATCCGCAAACTGCCGGGCGGCGCGGAAAGGCCGGTTGCCAAGGACATCGCTATCTTCATTGCCAAGCAGATCGAGGCGCAGTCCGGGGCCGACTTGAAAAACCAAATCCGCGACGCGGTACAGGGGTTATGATGCGACGACTTCTCTTGGTCGGTTTGATTATTCTGTGTGTCGCCCCCTCTTGGGCGGCGACGCCTTCGTGGGTCAAGTTGACCCAACCTGAGATGTGGCCGACCAATTACACGATCCTGACTCGTGTGGGGGCTCATGGGGGATTCAACAGCGTTGTTCTCGACGCTTACACCGATACGCTCTCGTTCGTCTTTACGGCCTGCCACACCGGGTCACTGACCCAGATTGGTGTCTCGATTCAAGACAGTTCCCTTGGCATCAATCTTAATGGGGATGGGGCAGATGACGATACGATGTACTTTCGGATCGAGACGGTTGACTCTAACGGCGACCATACGGGCACACTGGTTGAGGCAAACGCCCTCTACAATTACGTTCGGACGGGCGCGGGGTCTTTTAACACGACCGTGAAGGGCGAGCGGTGGTTTACGCTCACCGACCCGGTGGCGACGACAAGGGGCCAGCAATTAGCCTTGACCGTTTCCCTGTCTGTCGATGCCAATGTGACGGTAATTCGCTCGTTGACAAACGCCGCCGTCTTCCAGCAGATGTATCCCTTCCCATCGTACAGGACAGCCACGACGTTGACAGATGACGATGAATTGCCGGTCTTTGGCTTGCGCTACGGGGATACGCTATATGGGGTTGGCAACGTCATGGCCGATTCGTTTCTCATTGCCGCCGTCGATGTCGCCGGGTGCGTCTCCGGGTGCTTCGGGGCTACGTTCGATGAGATCGGCGTGTTCTTTGTCTCCAAGCGGTACTTCGAGTCTAACGGCGGTTGGTTCTTCGCCCGCAATGATCAGACGACCCAACTCAACGAATCGTGTTCCCTCTTAGTTTACAAGGGGGCGACGCCGACACAGGTGGCTCGGGCCTACATCAGCGTCAACCGCAACGCGGCCCTGGGCGGTGTGCACAAGGTATTCTGGGCTGATTCCATTTTCACCGGCGCACCTAACGACACGTTCTACGTGACGCTCAAGCCAATGCGGGATCAGGATGTGGGGTCTATTGACCTTCTGCGGTCGAAGTTTTTCACCACGCTGGAGACGGCGGGGTATGGTCCGGGGTCCAAGGTGTGCTACCGGAATAATTCGGGGGCTTGGTCTTACGACACGACGCACATCCCGTTGAGCATCGGGTTGATGTTCGAGCGGGTATCGGCTGGACTGGAAAGCGAAGGCAACTTTGGCCGTCGGCGGAAGATTTCGCAGATGGGCTGGTTGTGGAAGGAATCGACCGAAGGATTCGCGGGGGAATGTGATGCCGAAGTGGAACGATAGGCGGTTGGCGGCCTTGGCCGCATGGACGGCGATTGTCGGTCTGGCGTTTCTCTGGTGGTTGGCGTTTGCCACGCCGTCACAGGGCGGGATCGTCAACAACAGCGGGGCGCTCGGCGCGGACTCGCTTTCGGTTCCTCTGTGGGCACTGGACACGCTGGGCAACCGCGTGGAATTCGATACAACCGCCGACTGGGGATACATCGAGGTCTACTACCCTGGTGGTGACACTGCGGCGACGGACTCATTCACCATTCGCGGAACCAACACGGTCAAGATCAACAAACAACCCGCCAAGTACGGGGCTTTCGCGCAGTTCTGTTACAAGCGCCCCATAGCCTCTCTGGATGGCGACGGCACCCCCGGCACATACTCCTACACGGTGACGGTGCGGGATTCATCCCTGAAACTCTGGACGGTCTGCCGGAATGGGGAGTTCACGCTGTACGAGAACGCAGACGTGTTCGCCAAGTGGGATTCGGCAACCTACATGATGAAGTGGGCGGATTCGCTTGGCGACGGACTCAACCGGGTGATGACGGCTTTGCCGAATGCGGCGGCGGGTGATGCGGCGGGGTTGCCGGTCAATAACAATTCCGGGACGATTACCTACGGCGGCACGGGGTTTGTCGGCGCAGAGGTACTCGGGATTGCCGGTGGCACGGTTGCCGACGATTCTTTAGCGTCCCTGCTTCTATACGGCTACGCCAACACCGGGGTGGGGACGGCGCGAGTGTACTCCGATCCACGGGCCGGGTCGATTGACGATGGCGACATAGACAACGGCGCCATCGATTGGGGCGGGGAGTTGGACACGACGGGATGGGGAACCAAGATCGACAACCGGCCTGCCATTGGGGACACTAACCAGAACCCGTTTGATGCGGGGACGGACTCGGTGATTGTGGATGTGTCATCTGCTCACGCCGCTGACGGCCTGTTCGCGAATGCCGCCGAGAGCGTATGGGTAGAGGCGACCCGCACGCTTACGGCGATTGATTCCTCCATCTATGCGGCCAACGTGAAGGAGATGTTGCGCCTCCTGATCCGTCTCGCAGTCGCGCAGATCGTGAACGACTCCAACCTTGCACGGCAAGTCATGGCCGCGAACTACAAGGCGACAGGCTTTGCTACCAGCACTCAGGGCGACTCGATCACTGGCGCAATCGCCGATGCCAACAAGCCGAACTTCATGCGATGGACGGCGGCACAGCGGGACTCAGTTCTCAATGCGATCCTGGACGCGAACAAAGTCAACTTCATGCGCTGGACTTCCGCGCAACGCGATTCGGTGCTCAACGCCATACTCGATGCGAACAAAGCGAACTTCAAGGCCACGGGATTCAGCACGCATTCGGCGGCGGATGTGTGGGCGGTTGCGACCCGGATACTGACGGCGCTTGATGAGGACAATACGACAATCGACCTGAACGGCACGGCCGTCGGTAGCGTGGCCGGGGCGGTGGGATCGGTGACTGGCAGTGTCGGCGGAAATGTCACCGGATCGGTCGGCTCTGTCGCCGGGGACGTTTCGGGTACGTTCTTGAAGTCGCCGCCTGATTCGGTTGTCTACCGTCTCATGCGCGAAGTCTGGCGCAATCAGGATACCACCAACGTCGATACCTCGAAACTCGGGGTCTGGCTGGTCAATAATCTCGCAGGGGCCTCGGGATCGTCGAACTGGTCCGATGCCCAACGGGATTCGGTTCTGCGGTCGCTCATGTGGGATACGCAGAACTCGCTTGCGCGTGTCAATGATCTCGCTTCCATCGGTTGCGGTGGCACGGGGACCAAGGCCGTGACCATCATGGCGCTCGACACCAGCGGAACTGACACGCCGATTCCCTACCAGACCGTAACCGTGCGGACAGCTGCCGGGGCGCTCATTGGCGGTCCGCAAATCACCACGGCGGGCGGCATCACGACATGGGCGCTCGATCCGTCTGAATCCTACATCGTGACCACCGCGGGGAGCGGCAACAACTGGAAGAACCCCGACACGATCACCACCGATGCGGGCGTGGGCGCGTTCGCCGACACCGTGAAGGGCTACAACATCGACCCAGGATCACCCGCCGCCGGCCAGAATCTCTGTCGTATCTCCGGCACCATCATCGGCGAGAACGGCCAGCCGGTTCAGGGCGCGATTGTCTACCTGAACCTGATCGTCCGCGGGACATCGACCATCGTCTATGACACGGCGACGGGCGAAGTGGTCTCGCGTCAGGGATCGACTGATACCACCGATGCCAGTGGCAATTGGTCACTCGACCGGAAATACTCGGCCTACCTGAGCGACACGGCGTCATCGCACTACCAGTACGAAGCGCGGTCGTCGTCAACCGCTACCTCGGCAATGGTCGGACATAAGCGGTCAGTGACCGTGCCGACACAAGCCAACGCCAGAATCGAGGACCTGAACCCATGACAAACGGACCTCAGATCAACTTCAAGAATCCCCGGCTGGCCGAGGAATGGGGGCAAGTCCATCCGGAACTCCGGCGCATGGTCTATGAACTGGCCAGGTTCGCGCTGTCTGATCTCGGGCGCGCGGGGCTGGTGATTACCTGCCTCTGGCGGTCAGAGGATGAGCAACGGGCGGCGTACCGGGTGCCACCGGGTGCGCCGGTTCCGAATCCCAAGTCACTGCATCTATCGAGGCCCGTCCGGGCGGTCGACGTCCGGCGGTCAATGTTTTCGGATCGGCATGTTGAGATGCTCCACGCCTACTGGGACTCGATCCGGCCGGCGCCGGGCTACGACTTTGTGGATGAACCAGCCAAACTCCACATCCATCTCGAAATCGATCACAAGGCGGACGCTCATCTGGCGACGCTGGAGAATGAGGGGACCAATGCTTAAGACACTCATGAACGAGAAGACCACGATCCTCCTGTGCATCGTGGGCGTCATCGCTATCACGCTTCTGGCCGCGATGGGCAAGATCGACGGCGCGTCCGCGGTGCAGTACATTCTCGGGGCTCTCGGCATCGGCGGAGCCCGCCAGATCATCAGCGGTATCCAAAGTTCGACACCGCCACAGAAGAACCCGAGTTAGAACGCCCGAGCGTTTCACGTGGAACACAAGAGCTTAGGGCGGTGCTCTGCGGATTCAAATCCCGCCTTCGGCACCAAAACTGAAACCCCGTCGCGAACGCTCGCGGCGGGGTTCTGTGTTTTCGGGGTGTCA
>JBFMFQ010000225.1:0-4772 GCA_040752075.1 Candidatus Zixiibacteriota bacterium
CCCCCCCCCCCCCCCCCCCCCCCCCCCCCCCCCCCCCCCCCCCCCCCCCCCCCCCCCCCCCCCCCCCCCCCCCCCCCCCAACTCAACTGACTTCCGATAATATTCCAATGAGGATCATTAATGTCCGGAGATGGGTGCACCACAGCGCTGCGGTGGGCGACATCGATTGGCGTGGCGAGAAGCCCACAGCAGAGCTGTGGGGCACCCCGTACCAAGCGGAAAGTACTCCGCCCCACGCCATCCACCGGGGAACGGACGCTGGTCTGCGGATCGAACCCGTCGTCGGTGTGTTCACATTTCCGCAAGAGAACTGTGGGCACCCACCTCACAACCAGCGTTGACATTCCTGCGTTTCGGCATCAACTTCAAATCGTCACCCTCAGTATTTGAGGGGGAGGGCCCGTGAACGTCCACCTCGGCATCGACATCGGAGCGACATTCGTCAAGTACGGGGTCATCGACCCCGACGGACACATTCTCTTCTCCAGCCGGACATCCACCCGGGGCAATGAGGGCCGCGAGGCGGCGGTCGGCGCGATCGTCGGAACGGCGCGCGAACTCATAGACTGGTCCCGCAGCGCCGGGCACACACCCCTCAGCATCGGTGTCGGTTCCCCCGGAACCATCAACCCGACCACTCATGTCGTCCAGCCGCCGTCGCCGAACATCATGGCCATCATCGGGGTCGATTTCGTCACGCTGATCACCCGCGAAACCGGTTTGCCCGTGGCCATCGACAACGACGCCAACTGCGCCGCCTGGGCCGAGCATGTCTATGGCGCGGGTCGCGGAATCAAGAACCTGATTTGCCTGACCGTCGGCTCGGGAATCGGCAGCGGTTTCATCATCGACGGCCGCATACACACCGGCCCGACCGGCTCCGGCGGCGAACTCGGGCATGTCACCATCGACTGGCAGGGGAATCGCTGCCCCTGCGGCAATCGCGGTTGCCTGGAGACCTATGTCTCCGCCAATTCGCTCATGCGACGCGCCGGCGACGCGGCGCGGAGCGAGCCCGGGGGCCTGCTCGCACGCCATCTCGATCCGCAGGGCAATGTCCCGATCGGAGACCTCTTTAAATCCGCCGCGGCCGGTGATCGCACAGCGCGGCAGATATGCGACGAATCCGCCCTGCAGTTCGCGCTGGGGATCCTGAGCGCGGTCAATGTCCTCGATCCCGAGGCGATCATCATCGGCGGCGGCGCCGCCGATGCCGACCACACCCACGGCGGTCACTGGCTTTCCGCCGTCAGCGATCACCTGCGTCACCACGCCTTCTCCAATGCCGGGAAGTCCCTGCGTGTGGGACGCGCCGTGCTCGGCAATGACGCCGGCTTCATTGGCGCCGCCGCCCTTGGTGCGCTTCTGGTCAATGGCAAATCCGATTGATTCACTCCCGCTCCAGCCGTACAATGACGCCCATGGGGCACCCGCGTCGCGAATTCGTCGGCGTGTACTTCAAATGTTGCCGGGTTTACGTTCGTGCGTATATCAACAAGCAGAAGACCGCCTACATCGCCTTCTGCCCGAAGTGCGCGGGGAAAATGACCATCGAGATCCGCCCGGATGGCTCCGAGAGCCGGTTCTTCCAGGTGTCATAGCGTGTTTGCAGGTCCGGGATGAAGACCAAAAGCAAGATCATCGTCATTCCGCTCGGCGACCTGGACTTCTACCAGGCGAACAAACTCGCCGCCGCCCTCTCGGTGACCTTCTCGGCGGGTGTCGACATCCTGCAGGGGCTGGACCTCCCCGATGAGGCCGAAAACCAGGAACGCGGTCAGTTCTATTCCACCGTCATCCTCTCCAAACTTGAGTTGATCCGCCAGAACCCCACCGAGCGCATTCTGGGGCTGACCGAAGAAGACCTCTACATACCGACCACGCCCTATGTCTATGGCGAGGCCGACCCCGCCTCCGGCTGCGCGGTGGTCTCCTTCTTTCGCATGCGGCAGGAGTTCTTCGGCATGCCCGAAGACGACAAACTGATCTACCAGCGCCTCGTCAAGGAGGCCATCCACCAGGTCGGTCAGCTGTACCAGTTGAACGGCTGCAACAACCCGCGCTGCGTGATGTACCGCTCACGCAGCATGAGCGACACCGACGCGAAAGCCGACAAGTTCTGCGACATCTGCCGGCGCCGCCTCATCCGTCTCGGCGCCTGAAAAGCCCACCGATGCCGACCGAACCGACCGCAAAGCAGATTCTCGCGTACCGCATCGGCCGCGTCCTGCAGATCGTCGGCATGGTGATCGGGCTCGAGGCGCTGCTGGTCTTCGGATCGGAGCCGAGCGAGGGACCGATGATCTACACCGCGACACTGGCGGTCGCCGTCTTCTATCTCGGCCACTGGCTGACCAAACGAATCAAGACCTCGCAGATCGAGCCAAGAAAGTGATGGACAAGATCGGCACCAACGGCTACTAGCACCACACGATCTCGTAGGGGCAGGTATCAGACCCGCCCCCACCGCCACCATGTCCATCAAACGGTGTTAGCGCCATGACCCTCGAACAAATCCTCGAACGCCTCCGATCCGAACCCGAAACCGCCTCCTGCATCGAGCACTGGCACACCATCCCGGCCAAGCCCGGTGTCTATTCCGCCATCCCGGATTACCTCGACACGCGATTGCGCGCCGCGCTCGAACAACGCGGGATCGGCAAGCTCTACCGCCACCAGGCCGAGGCGCTCGAAGCTGTCCGAACGGGGAAAGATGCGGTCATCGTCACCCCGACCGCCTCCGGCAAGACCCTCTGCTACAATCTGCCGGTCTTAAGTGCGATTATCGACGACCCGAAAGCCCGCGCCCTCTACCTGTTCCCGACCAAGGCGCTTTCCTACGATCAGAAATCCGAGCTCTGGGAACTCACCGAAGCGATCGGCATCGACATCAAGACCCACACCTTCGATGGCGACACACCCCAGATGGCACGACGCGCGGTGCGCAGCGCCGGGCAGATCGTCATCACCAATCCCGACATGCTCCACTCGGGCATCCTGCCGCACCACACCAAGTGGGTCAAACTGTTCGAAAACCTGCGGTTTGTCGTCATCGATGAACTGCACCACTACCGGGGCGTGTTTGGCTCCCATCTCGGCAATGTCGTGCGCCGCCTCATGCGTGTCGCGCAGTTCTACAGCGCGACCCCGCAGTTCATCTGCTGCTCCGCCACCATCCAGAATCCCGGCGAGCTGGCAGAGAAGATCACCGGACGCGAGTTCGTGGTGGTGGACAAAAGCGGCGCGCCGACCTCCGAAAAGCACCTGATTCTCTACAATCCCCCGGTGGTGAACGCCGCGTTGGGGATTCGCCGCTCATCGCTGTCGGTCGCCAATCGTCTCGCCTCGGAATTTATCGCCAATGGTGTCTCCACGATTGTCTTCGCCGGGTACCGGCGCGCAGTGGAGATCATCCTCACCTACCTGCGCGACCACCTCAAAGCGCGTCGCGTCAATCCAAAACTGGTCGAGGGCTACCGCGGCGGTTACCTCCCGACCCAGCGCCGCGCCATCGAGCATGGCCTCCGCTCCGGCGAGATCAAAGGCGTAGTCTCCACCAATGCCCTCGAACTGGGAATCGATGTCGGTTCGCTTGATGTCTCGATCCTCACCGGCTACCCCGGTACCATCGCCTCGATGTGGCAGCAGATGGGACGCGCCGGACGGCGTTCCGGGATGTCCGCAGCCATCCTCGTGGGCAACTCGTCCCCGCTCGATCAGTTCCTGATGCGCCACCCGGAGTACCTCCTCGACCGTCCGGTCGAATCCGGCATTGTCGATCCGAAAAACCTCGTGGTCCTGATGTCGCACCTGAAGTGCGCCGCGTTCGAGCTCCCCTTCAATGCCGACGACCCGTTCGGTGTAGACGATGCCGGCCCGCTTTTGGAATACCTCGAACAGCATCACGTGCTGACCAAGTCGGCCGGACGCTACTTCTGGGCATCCGAGATCTACCCGGCCGGTGATGTCTCCCTCCGGTCGGCTTCGCCCGAGAATTTCGTCATTCTCAACCGCAGCAACCAAAGCGAGGTCATCGGCGAGGTCGATTTCTTCTCCGCCCCCGAATTCCTCCATCCCGAGGCGATCTACCTGCACGGCGCCGAGCAGTACCAGGTCGAGGAACTCGACTGGGAGGGGAGACGCGCCTATGTGAAGGAAGTCGACGTCGATTACTTCACCGACGCCGAAACCAAAAGCGACCTGAAAATCCTCACCGTGGAGGAGGCGCGCCGTTCGCCCGATCTTTGCATCGCGCATGGCGAAGTGGCCCTGACACGCGTCGCGGTCCTCTACAAGAAGATCAAGTTCTACACCCACGAAAACGTCGGTTTCGGCAAGATCCATCTCCCCGAGCAGGAGATGCACACCACGTCCTTCTGGATCGATTTCGATCCCGGGATCATGTCCACCCTCGGCATCGACATCGGCGTGACCGGCGAGGTCCTCCGCGCCGCCGCCAACGCCCTCGGACGCATGGCCCCGCTCTGGGTGATGGCCGACCGTCGCGATGTCGCCGCCCTTTCCCAGGTCCGCGCCCCGCACACCGGCCGTCCGACCATCTTCCTCTACGACAACGTCCCCGGCGGCGTCGGATTCGCGCAGAAGATCTTCGAAATGTCCGCCGACCTCTTCGCCGAGACCGCGCGCCTGATCGCCGAATGCCCCTGCCGCACCGGCTGCCCCTCCTGCGTCGGCCCCGAACTCGAAATCGGCCCCCACGGCAAGCAGGGCGCAATCCTCCTCCTGCAACGCGCCACCGAAACCGCCCGCCT
>JBFMFQ010000226.1:0-4678 GCA_040752075.1 Candidatus Zixiibacteriota bacterium
GCTTTGCGGAAGGAAACCTCCGCCTCGGGATAGTACAACTTGCGGACGTTGTCCATGCCCTCAAGGTAATGTCGGTATGCATCCTCGGATTGGGTCGCGGCCTGCGCCGAGGGCCCCCCTGCTGGGGCGGCGGCGGACAAGGCGAGATCATCCTGGATTTCGTTGGTTAACCGGTCGGCGACCACAAAGATGTTCTCTCCAGCAACGCCTTCGGCTCTCTGGGAAGCGATGGCATTGCCGGTGGCGAGTTCCACGACTTGTGATGTCACCACAAGAAACGGCTCCGACTGCAGGATGGTGCCCATGAGCATCCACCGGGCGCCGGCCCGGTCCGCGACTTGCGTGGCGACACCGCGGTCCATGTGCTTTTCGCCCTCGCGCCCCAGCAATTTGAGGATATCATAGAGCCGCTGGCTCGACACCACCTGCAACTGCTCGGACTCGGAGAGGCTGGTGATCAGGAGATTGGCGGCAATTTCACCGAGCCGTTTTGGGTCGGCAGGGTCGGAAAGATTGTCAAAGTACATCACCGCGAGGCGGTTTTCCCGCGCCTGCGCCTCCTGAACGGATGTCACTTCGACTTTCCACGGCTGCAGAACGAACAGGATGACCAGGGCGACCGTCGCCAGCGCCGCCGGAATAACGAAGCGGGGGAGACGGCGCGATGGTGGGGGCGGGGTCACGATCGAGTGGACCCGGCTTGGCCCGGATCCCTCCCGCAAGCGGCGCAGGTCCGCGAGGATGTCCCGCGCCGATTGGTAACGGTGTGCGGGCTCCTTTTCGAGCACGCGGATCACCAGCGCTTCGATCCCGGGGTGAATGTCCGGGCGGATTGGGGAAAGCGGCGCGGGGGTGTCGTTCAGGATTGAGTACATGATTGCGGCGTGGTGATCGCCGCCAAACGGCGGCCGTCCCGCGAGCATTTCATAGAGGAGAATGCCGAAAGAGAACAGGTCGCTTCGTTCGTCGGCCTCCCGGCCCTGCACCTGCTCGGGGGCCATGTACGCGATGGTGCCGACGGTCGATCCGGTTTGCGTGAGTTTGCGTGCGCCGGGAAGCGAGGCCAAACCAAAGTCGAGGATGCGCACACGGTCCTCGCGGTCGATGAAGATGTTGGCCGGCTTCAAGTCGCGGTGGATGATTCCGGCGGCGTGGGCGTGCTCCAGCGCACGCGCCATCTGGACCGCGATACGAAGCAGTTCGTCGGTCGACCGCTTCTTCTCGCCGAGGTACTCGTCTAAGGGACGGCCATCCACATACTCCATGGCGATGAAGTCGCGGTCGGCATCGCGGCCGACCGCGTGGACCGTCACGATGTTCGAGTGGTTGAGCTTCGAGGCGGCCTTGGCCTCGCGCAGCAGCCGTTCGCGCGCCTCGGGATTCTGGGACAGCGCTTCCGGAAGGAATTTCAGCGCCACCTTCCGGTCGAGGGTGGTGTCCTCGGCGAGGTAGACTTCTCCCATGCCCCCGGATCCGAGTTTGGAGATGATTTTGTAGTGGCCGATGCTTTGACCGATCATAAACAAAAGATACGGTCGGAAGCGGACAAGAAGGAACTTCATTTAGAGGAGTGACGGGCGTGGCCGCAAACAAACACCCAGGCGACGTGTTCCCGCAGCGGGCCCGCCGGGCGTTGTGTTTACCCTCCGAGATCGGAGGCGAGCCGCACACGGATCTTGACCGACAGGTTGGTCGATTCACGGTCGCCGCGATTCATCGGCGGCCGTCTGCCTCCCCCCCGCATTCCGCCACCGCCGGGGAATCCGGAACCGCCGGATGGCGGGCCTCCCTGTCCACCCATGCGTTCGCGCATCTCGCCCCGGTTGGGTCTCTCGCTCACCAGCCTCATGGTGACCTCCTCGCCGGGATTGCGCGCGAGAGAGAGCGAGCCCGGTTCCACCGAACGCAGCGGGACCTTGAGTTCGTAGGTAAACCAGTCTTCGCGCCCATTGACGGTGACCTCGAGGCCGGGTATCGAGCCGAGCGGGACACGACGGGTTTCGCCCTCCCCGAGGATCTCGATCGAGGCCAGGGAGGCGGCGAGCGCCTCGCTGTCGAAAGCGGGTGCTTCACCCGGCTCACGCGGCACCTCGCCAGTGGAAGCCATGGCACCGGATGGCGCCAGCCCGGTCGGGTAACGGATGCCGAAGTCGGCAGTTTCGCTCCCGCCGTTGTCGAACCAGACCGTGAAGCCGGATGACATGATCTGCCGCTGCAACGGCCGCTGGGAAGTCATCACGCACATGTAGAGGTAATCCGCATCGTTGGCCACACCGAGCCAGACAGTGCCATCCTCGAGGCTCCGCATCACGCCCTCCCACTCCTCGGAGGAGCCATCAACCCAGACCGGCCGTCCCGGCCACTGGCTGTCGAGATGAAGCGGTCCGCATGCGGCGACAAGCAATGGAACAAAGACCAGGGGCAAACCCTTCAGGATGACGCGAACTTTCCGGCGGAGCTCCCCACCCACGGACCACAACCCGGCCATGATCCCCTCCTTGCGGCGGCATTCACCGCGCAGGAGGTGTTACAACGGGATTGTGGCAGAATTATGGCAGACTTGCGGCTTTTGGTGATCGATTCGTTTCTGCCAGGACGAACGGCGCAGAAGCATGCTACCGCGGAATGGAGTCGAGGCCGCGGCCAATGTGCTGGCGGAGCGCGTCATCGAGCGATTCCATTGACCACTTTTGGAGTTCGACGATCGAAACCTCGTTACGGTAGGTCGGCGGGAGGACCATCCGGGCCTCATCCTTGCTTCCGGCCTCGATCATAAACCACGACTTGTGAACGCCATCGCCGCAACCCCAGTCGGCGTGGGTCAGGTAGTGGGAGCCACTTTCGAGGAACACGCGCACCACGCGGGCGCAGGCGGTGGCCTCTTCCTCGTGCTCGTGTTCGATGAGATAGACTGGCATGATGCGGCCTTTCGGTTTGACGGCGAATCATGGCCAACACTCCGGCCATGTCTGGCACTGATACGGGATAGATTATGTCCTGTTGCGCCCGATGTCAAGTTTCACGCGAGATGAGGGTGGTCAGGCCCGGCGGACTGACGTCAGAGCGTCGTCAGTTTTCGCTCGTAGCCTTCGACCGCGAGACGCTTGCCGCGTGAGACCACGGTGTGGCCTTCGGCTGCGAGGCGCCTTTTCTGCGCCTCCTGCCCGCCGGGGTATTTCTCGCTCAGGAATCCGTCGGCCTTGAGGGTGCGCCAGTAGGGCGTAACCCGCGTCTTGCCCTCGGCCTCATCCTCCGCGGCGGCGCGCGCGGCGATGGTCGCAGAGATTCCGGTCGTGATCGGGCATCCGAAGTCGACCTTGTGCTTTTTCGCCAGCGCCGCACGGATGTCATTGATCGTGGTGAGTTTCCCCTTCCGGACCTTGCGCATCAATTCGTCGACTTCGCGCGGCGCGGGAATTACGAAACGCCCGGTGCCCCACTTCTGCTGCATTTGCGCCGTGACAGTCTCGATGCGAGGCAGGTCCTTGTCGTCGGCCAGACGCTCGCGCCAGGATTTCTTGAGAGGCATGGTGGTGGTCCTCCTTCCGTCGTTGAAGAATGACGCGGCAATATAACGAATGGCGTGAGCTTGGAAGTAGATTGATCCGCGCCGGGCGCGAAGCGGCTCGTCTGCTTGCCTAGTCGAAAGCGAGTGAGTCGATCCCATGATTTTACCTTTGGAGCCGCATCGACGTTCCGCGCAAAATCGCCTGTGATTCGACCTGTGAAACACGAGCAATTTCCTTCAGCCCCGCGAACTTCTCCGAGGTACAAACATTAGACACCGGACGGCGGACTCAGAACGGCCGTCGCATGTACTCGCGTTGTGATCGACACCAGGTCGTCCGAACTGCGTTCGCTGTTCCAAAGCCAGCCGTCTGCTTCGCACGGGAACCGACCCGGCGCGCTCAGGCGACACCAGGGAGGGTCAGCCCGGTGGAGGGGCACCCACCCAAATGCCGGTCCATTGAAGGACCGAAGGAGGAACCCATGCGGACAGCCGTCATCACAGCCGTGCTCGCCACGGCGCTCATTGCGGCCGGTTGCGGGGATCGGGAACGATTGGAAAACGAGCTGGCGTCGGCCAATGCGCGGCTCACCGAGATGGACAGCACATTGGCCATGTCGCACACGGCGACCAACGAAGCATCGCGGCGTGCGGACAGTCTCTCGCGGTCCTTGCGAACGAGCGAGGCGTCACGAGACAGTCTCGCCGAGTCGCTCAAGTCGGCCAAGTCGCGCGCGGGGAGACTGGAGGGCGAGCTTAAGTCCGCGCGCGCGCAGTTCGCGCGGACCGTCGACAGCCTGAACGGCCAGAACACCGTCTTGATGCAGCAGGTGCGCGACTGGGAGGCGCAGATGCAGAACGCCGAGGCGCAGATCGCCTCGCTGCAGGAGCAGTCGGCGGGATACATGCGTGAACGCGACAGCCTCTACGCCTTTGTCGACGATGTGAAGCCCTGGTACGACTACTACAAGCAGGAATCGCGTCGCAACTGGCTGAAGAAGATCTTCGGCGCGGGCCGCGGGACAAAGCCGGTCGATGCCGAGCCGGTCTTCGCCGCGCCCACCGCGCGCGATTTCGAAGCGCATCGCCCATAAGGCCCGAAGGGGCAGGACTGACGTCACGCGTCGGGCGTCAGCAGGCGGACCGGCGATCCATGGCACAGGGATGTGC
>JBFMFQ010000227.1:0-4678 GCA_040752075.1 Candidatus Zixiibacteriota bacterium
CCCAAGGGGGTTGTTGAATCCGCCCGAGCCAGGCGTGTACCCGGCTGCTTGCGCCAGGCGCTCGCTGTCCACTGGCTTGCCGATGCGCAACAGCGATTCGAGTATCTTGATCTCGGGACCCGAAAGCCCCCCCTCGCTGATCCACCACTCGACCAGGTCTCGGCCACTCAGGGATTGGAGGTCAGCGAGAGGTTCGGCGTGGGCCATGCCCGCATCGGTCATGACAATCTCGCCTGATCGGTATTCGATCATGCCGCGAACACGGAGATTGCTGACCGGGTTGTTGAATCCGCCGCTGCCAGCCGAGTACCCGGCCATGAGAGCGAGCGCCCGGCGAGAGAGCCGCCCGCCATGAGTGGCCAGGACATTGAGAATCTTGCGTTGCGGGCCGCTCAGGTCGCCGTTGTCATTAGCCGAAATGGTGCGGCGTGGTAACGGGGCGTATGATGTCGCCGTCTGAGGGGGCGGCATTGATCTCGTCGGTTCAACGTCAGAAATCTGCCCGGCCCCGCACCATGATGCTATGTCATCGCGGATGGCGCATGCGAGGACGGCGATGGAATCTGCGTTTTTTGTGTGTGGTTCGATTGCCCGATAGAGATTCCGAAGCGCCGTCTCGGCGCGCTCAATTCTTCGTTTGCACTCTGAATGATCCGCGACGCCCCCAGCAACGACCTTCTCCAATTCCGCAATCCTGCGCCGCAGAATTCTCGGATCGTCGGCCTCGGCCTTGGCGATGGTCGCGGCCATGCGCGCCTGCAGGGACTTCAAATCGACCTCAGCGCGGCCCGATGGGGCCACAACACGCGCCCCGATCTTCGGCGTCGCGCTGGAGTCGAACGTCTTGCGCTGGCGAATGGTGATCCGCTTGAAGACGTCCAGCCATGACGGGCTCCAGACCCAGCATTCCCCCTTGTCGAGAGAGGCCAGCGACTTAGCGGCCTTGTCCGCCGTGTCGCCCACCGGGTGCGCCTCGATCCATGACTCGATGGCCTTGCGGTCCTGCGGGCTGATAATCCGGTGGGCAATCAGGAGTTCGATCTGGGTGAGAATGTCCTTGTTCACCGCGGCCGGCCGCTGGGAGATCATCGTCACGCCGATCCCCGATGACCGGCCACGGCGCACCAGAGTATCGACGGCGCCGAAGCAGCGCTCTGATCCCTTGCCCAGGCGCTGCGGTGCAACCTCATCCGCCTCATCGATGACGACATGCAGCGGCCGTTGGTTCGCACTCTTGCCCTTGAGCCGGTAGAGGCGCTCGCAGAACTCCGCGACAAACTGGCGCTGGCCGGTCTTGCTGAAATGCCGGAGACTCAGGACTAAGGACGCGCCGTGCTCGACCGCGAAGTCCGCCACGATCTGGCCGGATGATGACTCCAGCGGGATATCTGCATGCTCGCCGCCCAGGACGGTCACCGCATACCCCGGCCCCTTGCCGTCGGCACTGGTGCGAAGCCCAAACCAGCAATCGAGCGGGTCCAGGATGATCACCTGGAGGCCCGCTCCGAGTAGCTCCTCAGTGATGACTGAGGCAGTGTGCGTCTTGCCGCTGCCACGAATCCCGAGCACGCCGATAGTCGTAGTCACCGCGTCCAGCGGCAGGGCGAACCCGTTGCGGCCGATGGTGAGGGGTTTCATTCTGGGAGACCCCCGATCACCGCTTCAGTAAGTGGTATGTCGAAGAGCCCCTGTGCGCCACGCCAGGGGAGCGGCGTGGCCCATTGAATAACGTCTGTAAGAACCCATCCCCAGCGACCCGGGGTAAAATCCCCCATCGCGCGTTCTGTCCAACAGTTCCAATCGTTGGGCTGCTCACCGTGAGTGCGCTTGGTGTCGAGTTCCTTAACGGTGAACGATTCGGTCGGGCGACAGTCGACCAGCCTGGCCGTTGCGACAATGACCCCGAACTTGAGAACATCGATGAGACGATTGTCTCCGCCCATCGATACCCCCAGCGGTGAGAGCGCCGCCATCCACGTCCAATCAGGTTGGAGGAACCTCAGTTCGTCCGCGCGGCAGCGCTTGGCCGCATGGATTGCAATGCGCCCGCGATAGCTTGTGCGCCAACTGCGTGTCTCGATTGTCTTGGCGCGAACCGCTATGGCCGATGCCCACGGTTGCCAGAGAGATATTGCCTTCACGCCCCCGCCTCTCCCTCATCGGTGTAGAGTTCCTTCACGCCGTCGCCGTTGTCCTTGTAGTCGCACGCGCACATCGACAGCGGCAGGTCGCACTGGCGGCAGTGGTCCTCCAGCGGATGCGTTTCACGATGGAGTTTGTCGTCGGTCATACCTGCACTTTCTCCCACTCGATCTTCTGGGTCTTGGTAGCGGATCAGTTGTCACCCAACGGCAAACTGTCCGTTGTCGTCTTCGCTCTCGCAGTTGTCGGCTTCGGTGCCTGGTCATGCACCTGATTCGTCTCGGGATCACCCGGCTTTGCGTCGGCAGGGACACTGCTCTCCGCTTCGTCTTTCTTCGCGTCGGGATCAGGGAAGATCACTTCCGGCGATTCTTGGCCAGACTCAATGGCGCTGATCGTGCCCTTGAGCAGTACCAGGTCCTCGATTTCCCACTCGTGCGTCTTCTTGCCGAACTTCCCGGCGACCCGCTCTTCGGTCACCCCGTACTTCTTGAGGGCGCGCATAGTCATTTCTCGCGCCTTGACGATTCCATCCTTGTTGATGAACGCCTGAATCTTCTCGCGCACCCCCTCTTTGGCACGGTCGATCATGTGGTCGATCAACCACCGCGGAAGCGCATTCAGGACCACGTTGCGGAATGCTTTCGACGCGCCGATCTGGAAGCGCACATCGTCCTTGCGCTCATTGTCCATTCGGCCGTAGACCACCCACTTCTTTGACTGGCGGAATTCGCGGTCCATCGTATAGCCACGTTCGAGATCGACAAAACTTGCCGTGAAGATGTAGGCGGTTGGCGTCTCGACGACTGGCTTCGCGGGGACGGCGCAGTTGCCCCAATTGCGGACGGCGATTCGCGCACACTCCACGCTCGGGCCTTCGATCTTGTCTTTGCCTTCACCCCAGGCGTAGAAGATCGACTCGCCCGCTTTGGCCGCCTCCTCCAAGCAAAGGCGCTCGACTTCGTTAAGGTCACGGGGGCGCTGAACCCGCACCGCCGTTGCGTACGGCGTTTCCATCGTCTGAACCGTGGTGTCCGGCGGCGGTGCCACGGATGTCACTGGCCTGACATCCGGCTGTCTGGTTTGCGTTGCTGTGTTCATGGCTTAAGGTCTCCCACTGTAGAACGGGCATCGGCTTGCGTATCCGCACCAGGTCCGAGAGCACCACCATCCCGACGTATTCGGCGGGAAGTGCCCCGCCTGAATCAGAATCGAGTATGACTTGATGGTCTCAACCAGTGCGCGCATCTGCCAGCCCATCCGCTTGGTTTGAAGGATTTCAGATTTCGGTTGTTTGGTTTTGATCAGGGCATCCACCGAGATGTCAACAGGTGGCTTCACGTCGCTATCAATGACACTCGCGGCGAGTGCGTACATTGTGAATTGCTCATTGCTATCAACATCCCCCTGTGTCGGGGTTTTCTTGGCGGTCTTTGTGTCGCGAATCCGGCCAGATTCCTGCACATCGATGGTCCCCGCCAGATCGAACGGGAGATCACCAATTTCCAGCACCCACTTGCGCTCAACGTGTGCCGCCGAAATCGGTTGGATGATTGGCGCCAGTTCAGTCGCATGGAGAGCGGCCAAGGCGACGGCGGTATCGATAGTCTCCGCCCTCATCGTGTCGCGCCCCCGTTCCGCCTCATCATCCTGGAGGTACACGTCCTCTGAGTCCCACCGCTTGGCTACAGAGTCCCGCGCCAGATCCTGCACATCGGAGACGGGAAGCAATGCGCCGCCCGTCTCTGCCTTGTGTTTAAGGTTCTTGGCAATCGCGTCATGCGTGGCGCTCCCGATGTGAAGAGCGACCCCCGGCGGAATGACAAGCCCGTTGACATACCGGAACTCGTACTGCTTGGGACACCGCATGAGCGTCGATAGGTGCGTTGAATGCAGTTGGGGTTTCATGCGCCAACCACCGCGCCGTCCTCGATGATGACCGTGGCGTCGGCGCGGTTGCCGACAACCTCCAGCCAAATCTGAAATCCCCGCTCCTGGGCCATTTCGCGGATGATGCCGAGGCTCGTTTCGTCCAGGAGCGAGCCATCCTTGATCAGGATGACCCGCAGTTTCGGGTTCATGGACATCGCCATTGCGAGGCTCACCCGCACCTGCTCGGCGCTGGAGAGTTGATCGAACAACACGCCGTTGTAGGACACGTCGCCATCGGCAAAGCACAGCCCGTCAATCGGGAACTGCGCGGCTGCCAGGGCGTCGGCCTTCTGCTTGTCGAGGGCTTCGATGTTGTTGGTGAGTCCAGAAATCTCCTGAGCCATCGCCCCGAGTTTCTTCCGGCGCTCGCGGTACTGCGCGGCCCGCTCGATCTTGACGTTGGTTTCGGACGCCGCCGCGATTTGGGCGTCGATCTCGGTAGTGTCGGGGTCCACCAGTGCGGCGACCTTCGTTTTCAGTCCACCAATCCCGTTGAGAATGGCCGCGCCGCGTCCATTGAGATCGTCGAGCCGTGACTGGAGCACCTTGATCTGGGCCTGGACATCGGCGATCATGCGCACGTTGTCACCGAGCGCCTCTTCCT
>JBFMFQ010000228.1:0-4673 GCA_040752075.1 Candidatus Zixiibacteriota bacterium
CGCTCGGCATCCTGGGGTCTCGTGTCTTTTCACACCCCTGCCACCTACAATACCGTTTACGGAGACTTTTATTCCCGGTTTCACGCTGAGACGACAACTCGTGACCTTTCATGCGCTTGAACAGGGGGATCAGGACTAAAACTGTCAAAACTCACTCCCTGGTGACACGGGTGACAGGCCCATGACACCGGGGAGTGTTTTTGTCCGATTCTGTCTCCATCGACGCGCCTGCCGCGCCGATGGGAGAATCGGATGGACTTTCTGCGCACTCAACCGGCCACCCCCTTTCCGCAAGAAGGCTTGAGCGGGCGGAAGAAACGCTCGGCGTTCATCCGCCGCCGGCCCGATGGAACCATTGACTGGCGTTTCTGGTCGCAGGCGTTCTGGACCGCGGTCTGTGTCTGGATCGGCTACGAGTTCTGGCAGTTTGTGCGTTTCCACGAGACCGGCGCGTCCGGCCCCGCGCCCGCACGTCCGCCGGGTGTGGAGTCATTCCTGCCGATCTCCGGACTGCTCGGGCTGCGCGACTGGTTCTTGAACGGTGTCCTCAACAACATCCACCCGGCGGCGACCATCATCCTCGGGCTGGCTATTGTGTCGTCGGTTCTCCTCAAACGCTCATTTTGCGGCTGGGTGTGCCCGGTGGGATTTCTCTCCGAGGCGGTCGGCAATGCGGGAATCGCGTTGCACCGCTGGAAGGGCAAACTCCCGCGTCTGCTGGATTGGCCGCTGCGCTCCCTGAAGTACCTGCTTTTGGCCTTCTTTGCCTATGCCGTCTTCGTTCAGATGACCCCGACCGATCTGACTTTGTTTATCAACTCGCCCTACAACAAAGTCGCCGACATCAAGATGCTCAAGTTCTTCAGCGAGATCGATGCGCAGTCGCTCTGGATCATCCTCGGGCTGGTCGGCCTCGGGTTCATCATCAACGGCTTCTGGTGCCGCTATCTCTGCCCCTATGGCGCGCTGGCAGGATTCGTGAGTCTGGTTTCGCCGTTTAAGATCCGCCGCGTGGCGACGTCCTGCATCGACTGCAACAAGTGCAATGTCGCCTGTCCGGCGCACATCCCGGTCATGCAGTTAAACCAGGTCCGTTCGGATGAGTGCAACGCCTGCCTCGCCTGTGTGCAGGTTTGCCCCGCGGCCGATGCCTTGTCCTTCTCCCTGCCCAAGGGCAAAAAACCACTGAGCCGCCGCGCCATGCTGGTCGCGGTCACCGGCATCTTTGTCCTCGGGATCGGCCTGGCGCAACTTTCCGGCCACTGGGACAACACGATCTCGCAGCACGAATACCGTCAGCGCATCAGCGAACTGAATTCTCCGAAGTACGAGCACAACCGGGGGCAGGTGCCGGAGTACGGGCCAGGGGAGTGAAACACCGTGCACCCTTAGGCTTCTCAGGGCAATGGAAGACATCACCGTGTGCCGTGACCTTAGGGCGTGTTGAAAAACCTTGTTGACCGGTAGTTCGCCGGCTTGGGTCGGGATTGCTTCGCTTCGCTCGCAATGACTAGCAACTCCAAGTCATTGCGAGGAACGCAGTCCCGCCAAGGGCGGGACGGAGCGACGAAGCAATCCCGTGCCGAGCCGTTTCGGTCCCCCAAACGACGCAGGTTTTTCAACACGCCCCTTGGTCACAGAGTCCGGAATCGGAGTCAAGATGATGTTAATTCCAGAGTAGTTGGATACTCGTTCGCCCTGACCAAGGTCAGGGCCACACGGTTTTTTGGCAAGCGGTCCTTGGTCACCAAGTGCCGCTACGGGGCGGGCTCGCGTTCCGCCGTGTCGCTCCACATCTGCGGCGTGATCAGAACTGAGATCTCGCTTTGCAGCGTTTGCGTGTCGGTGTGACGGAAGAGCGCGCCGAGGATGGGAATGTCTCCCAGTAGCGGGACTTTCTTTACCACGTCGATTCTGTTGTTCACGACCAGGCCGCCGATCACGACCGTCTCGCCTTCTTTCACGCGGACTTTGGTGGTGACGCTGCGTTTGTTGGTGACCGGCAGCCCCTGCGTGCCCGAGCCGATGACATCGGAGACCTCCGGCTCGACCTCAAGCGTGATCATGCCGTCTTCGGAGACATACGGCGTGATGGTGAGCACAATACCGGTCTTGATCACTTCCAGTTGCGCATAGGCAAACGACACCGAGCCGGTGAGAATCGAGAAGTACTCCTCGCGTCCGATGAAGATGCGCGCCTTGTTGCCCTCGACCGTGGCAATGCGCGGGTTGGCGCGGATGTTGGCCTTGCCCTCTTCGACGAGAGCATCCAGTTTCAACCGGTACTCGCCGATCCAGCCGCTTTTCTGGATGCCCACGCGTTCGAAGAGCCCGGAGAATGAGGTGTCGTTGGACTGAAACCCAGAGGGGAAAGACTCCAGCCCCAATTCGCGTTCGTCCCCCTTTGTACCGCTGATGTTCCATGAGATACCGAGTTGCCGGGTCACGTCGGTGGACATCTCGGTGACCAGGGCCTCGATCATCAATTGACGCGGCGCCCGGTCGACCACCGCCAGGTCCTGCTTGATGCGTTTGAGCAGTTCGGGCGAGCCATAGAGCGTGACCGTGTTGGTCTCCTTGTTCACACGCAGGAATGGCTCGTAATAGGTGGACAGAAGCGCCGGCACATCCACCGCCTTGATGAAGTTCGGACGGTACAGTTCGCTTATGGTCAGAATCGGGAACGACGGATTGTCCGGCCGGGGCGAGCCGACGATGTAGTACGAGCCCATCCAGCGGTAGGTCAGCCCGTAGGGCAAAAGCACCCGGTGCAGCGCCTCCTCCAGCGACACCCCCAAAAGTTCGGTGGTGACAATGCCCATCACCGATTCATCGGCGATGATGGTCACGCCGCACTGCGCGCCGATCGTGTTTAAGACCTCGCGCAGGTAGGTGTCGTAGAAGGCATTGGTGACATAGCAATCGGGCGGCGGCGAATAACCGGCCGGCTGGCTGTCGTCTTGTGTCTGCGCGATGGAAGTTGAAATATTGAATAGCGAGGTGACAAGCAGGACGGCAAGGGCGCCCTTGGCCCGGCGGTCATTGCGCCGCGGACTCAGTCGGGGGGTCGATGACAAACTCTTTCTCCTTGATGACCGGCGGCGCGGTCCCGCCGAAGCGCACCTGCGCGACGGCGCGATAGCGTCCCACCGGGAGATTCTCCATCGTCTGCGTGGAGAGCAAACGCCGCTCGCCGGGCAGGATGATGGTGGAATCCGTTTCGATCGCCACCGCGCCGACATCCTCGAATGTCGGTTTGGAGAGCACGATCATGCTGTCGATGGCCGATGTCTGGTCGGACCACTTCTGGATGACAACCGATCCGGACGGTATGGTGTGGATGTTGCCCGTGTTGCGGACCATCGGGCGCAAGGTCACGCCGCCATTGGTGTTTCGTTCGATCTCGATGCCGGCCACTTCGCCGGCGTACTGCAGATCGGGCGGCACCGTGAGCGACACCGGGACATTGAGCTCAGTCGGAATGCCCTTCGCCGCGCTGTCGAGTTTCTCCGCCACAAAGGTCAGGCACCCGTAGTATCCGCCGTTGGCGGAATCCGGCAGGGTGATTTGCGCCCGGACGCTTTGCGGGCGATTGGGTTCGAGCGTGAATTCCACCGGATCGAAGGTGATCCAGGGGGCAATGGTGCGGCCGGTGTCCATCGCCGGGGCGGTCCACAACTGTCCCTCGTGATCATGGTAGAACTGCTCGACTTTCGTTGTGACGCGCAGCGGGATCGTCTCCCGATTCAAGAGGGTCACACCGAAGACGCGGAAGGAGCCGACCGGGGCGGTGAGCCGGACATCGGGCGGCCGCAGGTCGACTTCAAAGGGAAGCGAGGTGGTGGCCGAGCCGACGCGGGCGCCGCTGGTGCGTCCGACTTCGAATGTCGCCTCCGAGATCGCCGGCGAAAAGCCGCCGTATTGGACGATCGCGCGGGCGCTGTAGGTCCCGGGGTTAAGCCGCTTGATGATCGAGCGGAGCACGGTCTTGGCGCCGGGCAGAATCGCGCCGCGTCCCGCGCCGAGCGGAACCAGTTTGGCCAGACGTCCCTGGGCATCGCGGATGAAGATGCGTCCGTGCGCCTCCACCAGCACGTTGCCGATGTTTTCGATTTCGGCGGCCACCAACATCTGATCGGGCCCGTGAGATTTCGCGAGTTCCTCGCTCTGGTCGGCGGTTTGCACAACGATGTCGCCGGAGCGGAGACGGCGCAGGACGCCGCCGGAACGCTTGACAAGAACCTCGATGAACGCCGGAACCTGGAACTTGTAGGTGGCGCGGGCCATGACCCCCGGGGCGGGAGCGGCGTCATCCGGCGGGAGAACTTCAAAAACGATGGCGCCATACGCGCCGCCCATTGCCCCCGGCGGCACTCTCAACGGCACCGTCAACTCCTGGCTCCCGTTGGGCGGGATCTCGAGCACCGAGTCTTTCAATTCGAGCCAGGAAATGCACGAGTAGCTCATCGCGGTGTCGGACAGAAGATACTGCCCGCGCGCCCCCTGGCGGATGTCCCGCGGGAAGAGCAAGACACGAAGCGGCTTTTCTTTATTCGTGTTGGCGACATGGAAGGTCAGCACCGTCCGCGCGCCGGGGCTGATCTCGAGTTGCGCCAGTTGCGGGGACAGGAGAATTCCGAAATCCGCCTGCGCCGCGGCGGTGGCGGGGAAAA
>JBFMFQ010000229.1:0-4598 GCA_040752075.1 Candidatus Zixiibacteriota bacterium
GAGTCTCCGTGCTTCGGATTGGGAGTTCGGGGGCAGGAGGTCCAGCGCCTGCGTCCCGATGAGCTCGTCGGGCGCCCATCCGAGGATCGGCTCGACCGCCCCGCTGACGTGGGTGAAGATGGAATTCTCGTCGATCACGCTGATGATGTCCGAACTGCTCCTCATCACGGTGTCGAGGTACTCCCGGCTTTCGCGAAGCTCGCGCTCCGCCCGGATGGCCTGTGTGCGATCACGGAAACTCCAGACTCGTCCGACCGTGTGGCCGTCGAGAATCTGGGGGCTCGAATGGCGTTCGAGAACACGGCCGTCCCCGACCTCGATCATGTCGCTCGCCGTGACACCGACGTTGGCGTAGAGTTCCTTTACCCGGGCAAGGAACTGTTCCGGGTTCGCCGTCTGCGCGGTCACGTGGGCCAGCACTTTCCAGTCATCCCCGTCGACTAGGAGCTCCTCGGGGACGTCCCACATTTCCACAAACCGGCGGTTGTAGGCGAGCACCTTGCCCGACAGATCCACCACGAGGATGCCGTCCTCCGCGGCCTCAAGCGTCGCACGCAGGACCGAATGCGCACGGGCACGTTCCCGCTCGATCGCAATCCGATCGGTGATGTCCAGCCCGGACGCAATAATCCCTGTGACCGCGCCGTCTTCGTTGCGAAGAAGGTTGTTGTGCCAGATGACGCTGCGCTCTTTGCCGGACTTCGTCATGACAACGGACTCGACCTGCCGGAGCGAGGGATCGCCGTCATAGATTCGGTCGATGGTGGGCTTGCGGCCGGTGCGCAACCGCGGCGGCACGCAGGTTTCGATCCAGGACCGCCCGAGAAGCTCGTGATCCTCGAATTCCAGCGCGGCGCAAAGCGCCCGGTTGACCATCGTGATGTGATACTCGCTGTCCAGCGCCACAAACATCGCGCCGGAGAGATCGAGATACTGCTGGGCGCGGTCGCGCTCCGCCTTCAGGGCGCGCTCGGCCGCCTTCAACTCCGAAATGTCCGTGGTGACCGCCATCACTTCCCGGACCTCCCCATCCGCACTCAGAATCGGAACATGGATGAGGGAGATCTCGAGGCGCGCGCTGGGGAAGTCCACCTCGCAAGCAAGCGATTGAGGCTCTTTGGTCTCATAGGCCCGTTCCAGCGACGGGAGGAGAATCCGGGCGGCCTCAGCCGGTAGAATCTCCTCAGGGTGACGGCCCAATACATCCGCTTCCGAACGGTATCCTGCCGCCAGTCCTTTCGAGTTGATGTATCGAACGCGCCGTTCACGGTCGAAGAGCAGCAGCATGCCCGGATAGTGCTCCACCACCATCCGGAACCGTTCCTCGCTTCGACGCAGTGACTCCTCGGCGCGCCGCATCGACGTGATGTCCGTGCCGTATAAGTGAACGACGCCAAACTCCGGAATGGCATGATACCGCCACTGGATGACGCAGCGTCCCAGGTCCGATTCCGTGGTAAACATGCAGTGCCGGCCCTCCTGCAGATCGCGGAGGATGGCAGCATGATCCGCCGGGAGTATCTCATTGACCTCGCTCAGCGCGAGTGCCTCCAGAACACCGGTCGTGGCGGGGTTGCCGTACGTGACACAGCCTGCGCGGTCGAAGATCAAGATGGGGTTGGGATTGGCCATGGGTATCGAGGCCAGCCGGTTGCTCTCAATCTCCGCCCGCACACGTTCACTGATGTCAATGATGAAACCCTCAAGGACATCCGCCTGCCCCGGGGCGTCCGCCGCGGAACAACCCTGTTCCCACACCCATTTCTCGATCCCCGATGCGTCGGTGATTCTGTATGTCGCCTGGAAGCGCTTCCCTTCCGCAAGGGCGGTGTTCACCCGCTCCCGGACCATTTCCCGATCGTCCGGGTGAATCAACTCAGCATAGGTCAAACGCCGGTTGCCGATCAGATCTTCGGGCTGGTATCCGGTGAGTGCGGCCGTACCCTCACTGAGCATCTCGCAGGTCCATTGCTCGTCGTTGCGGCAACGGTACGCCATGCCCGGGAGGTTTTCCAAAAGCCGCTTCAAGGCGGCTCGCTCAGTTTCCAGCGTCGCCGCGCTTTCCTTCTGGTGGGTGATGTCGTACGCCAGTCCCCGGATGACCCGCGCCCGCTCCCCATCCGGCGCGGCCGTCTCGACCAGATGCATCACATCCCGCAGCCAGACAACCCGTCCATCGGCGGCCAGCATTCGGTATTCCGATTGAAAGTACTTCCCGGCGTCGAGGGGCTGGAGGCACCGGCGCACGGCGTGGAAGCGATCATCCGGGTGCAGGTGTTCGGCCCAGAACTGGGGTTCGTCCAGCCATTGCGTGACGGGATACCCAAGGATCGCTTCGGCACGCGGACTGACAAACCGCATCTGCCAGGACTCAGGGTCGGCTTCCCAGAGAATGGCATCCACACCCGCGATCAGGTCACGGTACCGGTCACGCTGCAATCCCAGTTCCGCTGCCGCATCCCGCTGTCCCTGGATCGACTTGCCGATCGCCTCGAGCAGGTCGATCCCGCGCTGGTGGGGGAGAGAGTGCGGTTTGATCCGGCGGGCGTTTTCCGATTCGTGCAACAGCTCGCTGAGGGGGCGGATGAAGAAGTGCCCCACGGCCAGCAGAGTCGCCGCCGCCGCTGCGAAGATCGAGAAAAACACGATCGGTTCCAGCGCGGGTGCCGCCGCCCGTATGACGATGACAAGGACGCCAATCCCGATGCAAACCAGGGGGAAGGCCTTGCTCGCCAGGGCGCGAGCCGCACGTCCGCCAAATCGGTACCCGACACCGACCCGTGACGCACCGGTCGGCGCGACCGCTGGTTCAGGAGGCGCTTTCGGCGTCTCCACCAATTCTTCGCCTGTGTTGTCGAGCGACATTGTCCCCCCACTGCCGCCACTACGCTCTGAATCCGCCCCACGCGTTTCTCTTTTAATTATCGGATTTAGGGGGAAATGACTACACGCCTCTTATGAATGGGAATCCATTGAACGCTTGAGCACAAATGACATGTGGCGACGCCCGCAACACGATGCGTCGCTGTCAGTTATGCCGATCCGTTGAAGTCCTGGATGGGGTGCTGGGCTCGGGGAAATGTCACGGCCGGCCATGTATGCGGGATGGCCGGCCGGATGGCATGCGATGGGGTTATTGCGACATCTGATCGATTCGAGACTCCAATGCCTCGATTCGCTTCTGCTGCTCCTTCACCGCTTCGATCAGCAGGGCCACCAGCCGCGCATAGTCGACCGACAGCGCGTCCACCCCGTTGGCCTCGTAGGCCACAACTTCCGGAATGACCGCGCCGACGTCCTCGGCGATGAGCCCGATGTCGGGCTTGTCGTCGGCCTTCCAGCGGTACGTCACCCCTTGAAGACGCTCAACCGTCCCGGTCGCGCCATGAATCGGCTCAATATCCTTTTTCCAGCGGCGGGAGGAATAGACGGGCCAGGCATCGGCAATTGGATCGGTGGGAGAGTTCCGCTGAATCGTGAGAATGCTCACGACGGAATCCGTGTTGATGGCAACACCGCCGAGGGCGCGAATCATGAATTGATTCGCTCCAGTGGAGGCGAAGTCCGCCGCCTGGTCATCGGCCCAAACGAAGCAGCCGTCATGGAGCGCCTTGGCCTGTCGTCCCGCGGCAAACGAGCTGGCCCCGACGGCCTCGTTCAGCCAGCCGCCGGGCACGGTGGCGTTAATCCCGGTGGCCGAGTTGTTGACCCCTCCGCCGACGGTCGATGCGATCCCGCCGGCCAGGTTTAGGGCGCCGCCGCCGACGCTGGCGTTGAGAAGCGTCGCGTGGTTGTCTGAGCCGCCGGCCACCACGCTGATCAGCCCGGTCGCGAAGTTGTTGCTTCCACCGCCGACCACGGAATGCTCACCGAGCGCCTGATTGGACTCCCCACCGGCGACGGTCGAGCCAATCTCGCTCGCCGCATTGCCGCTGCCGCCCCCAATGGTGGCGTACTCGCCGGAGGCGCTATTTGTCGCCCCGCCGCCCACGGCCGAGTAATCGCCGGTCGCTTCATTGTCCATGCCGGCAACAAACGTCTCCGCGCCGGTGCTCACGTGTCCCGGCCCAATACTCACTTTTGAGGAGATCGCGCCGCCCGATGCGCCATCCACGGTCGCCACCCGCTGCGCAAACGGTCCGGTCAGAAGCGGGACACGCGGCAGCATCACGACGGGATTGATCCCGTCGTTCACCCGGATCTCCAGCCAGCGCACCGGCTCCGAGAACACATCATCGGTGAGAGGCGAGACCGCGCCAATGGCGCAGTTCCAGAGCCCGCCGGAGTCTGTATCCACGCTCTGTGATTCGCCGTCGACGGCGGGCCAGATCTGGACGCCGCCGGTCGAGTCACTGTAGATGCGAAAGATCAGTGTCTTGCTCCCCGCCGGCAGCGGTGCTCCCGCCAAGTCCGTCAACCGTCCCTGCGCGTTCATCGCCGCGGGGACAACCGCCGACGCCTCCCTCAGCCACAAGGCGGTCGCAAGGACCACGCCCATCATCACCATTCGCCGGATCATGTCTGCCTCCGTACTATTGCGTAAGACGTTCAACTCTCGTTCGCAATTCATCGATCTGCTTTTGTTTGTCATGGATCTG
>JBFMFQ010000023.1:0-24877 GCA_040752075.1 Candidatus Zixiibacteriota bacterium
CTTTGGGCAACTGCGGTCTGTCCCCCGACGGCTCCCGGCTGGCGGTCGACATCGATGATGACGCCTCGGGCAACACCGATATCTGGGTCTTCGACCTGACGCGCGGTGTCAAGACACGTCTCACCTTCGACCCCGCCGCCGACATGAGCCCGGTGTGGTCTCCCGATGGGCGTCAGATCTACTTCGCCTCGTCGCGGACGGGGAAGTTCGACATCTACCGGAAGAACTCGAGCGGAACCGGCGAGGAAGAATTGGTCATCGAGTCGAAGGCGTCGAAGTGGCCGATCAGCCTGTCCTCCGATGCCCGCACGTTGATCGTTTACGGGCTCGGGGACAAGGGCATCGGCGACGACATCTGGAGTCTCCCGCTCGATCCGGAAACCGGCGCCGCCGCCGGGGAATTGACCCCGTTTCAACAGACCGAGTTCGACGAAGACGACGCGCACCTGTCTCCCGATGGACGCTGGCTCGCCTATGCCTGTAACGAAACCGGGCGTTATGATGTCTATGTGCGCCCCTTCCCCGGTCCCGGCGGGAAGTGGCAGATTTCCACCACGGGCGGCGACTTCCCGGCCTGGCGCAGCGATGGCCGGGAGTTGTACTACATTTCCGCCGAGGGCATGGCCATGGCGGTCGAGGTGGACGGCGCCGGCGCTTCACTGGATGCCGGGGAGCCGCGACCGCTGTTTCCGGCCTCTGCTCTGAACTCCAATCTGCCCTGGGCGGTGAGCGGGGATGGGCAGGAGTTCATCCTCGTCACCCGCGGGCAGGGGACCGCATCCAGCACGATCAACGTTATCGTTAACTGGAACGCGGAGATCGAAGACCGATGACCGGTCAGACAGGAAACGCTCGCAAACCGACCCCTCTTCGGGGGTGGTCATACGGCCGCCGGTATTTATGAGAGCATCAATGTAGAGCCGGATCTGGTCGAACGGCACCGTCCCGATTGCCCGCCCGGGCCGTCTTTGCTGGCTGCCAATCTCTTAGCGAAAACACCGGCGAAGCGAAAGCCGCCTGTGCAAAACGGTGAGGTCCACCAAACCCGCATGCGCCTGTTGCGGGACGAGCCACGTTTCAATGACCCGCTGCGAAAGGTCTGCCTTCCTGTCAGACATTAGAATCAGGGGAAGAGCCCTTGGCTGGACCAACCTCGATCAGCATCACCTGCCGGATTGTCATGTCGTCCGTCAAAGGCGATTCCCCGATGGTTGGAAGCGCCACTTCGCCCAAACGCCGCAATCGGTCCCCGAGTTCACCGATTGTGGTGCCGACCAGCGCCGCCGACGGGATCCACCCGTCCCGATCATTCTGAATCAGACCCAGTTCACGGAGTTTTCCCGCGCACTGCCGGACAATCGGCAAGGGAATGCGCACCTCACCTGAGATGACTGCCAACTTGGCAGGATGCCCCGAGACTTCGACGAGTTCAAGCGTCTTGGCGGCAACACGTACCGTGGCGCGGTGAATGGTCTCGAAGGAAAGCAATCCCTTGGGGCGCCATTTCGGCATATACGCGCGTCGGTTCTCCCAAGCATAGACCACCTCGGCGCCGACAAAGGCAACACCCCAGGAGGCATAGATCCAGATGAGCAAGAGGGGGATCTGCGCCAGATAACCCCAGATTTCACGGTAAGTTGACACGCCGAGTTGAAAGCCGATGTAGGCACCCTGTGCCAGTTGCCAGACGACTCCGGCAAAGACCCCGCCGACCGTGGCGGCCTTCCAGCCGATGGGCGCGGGTGTCGCCAGCCGGTACAGCGCGGTGAACATCCCCCAAGTCAACAAGTAGGGCACGAGTTTGAATAGCAGCGGCAGCCGGGTCAGCCATTGGTGCAGCCAGGCGCCAACCGCGCCCCATGTCGAGATCACCTGCATGAGGTCCGTGGTCCGCGCCTCGGCCAGCGCGCCCAGGATGAGTACTCCGGTCAGCAGGGTGGGCGCGAGAACGATTGCGAGCGGGTACAGCCAGACCCTCCGCCGCCAATGACGGGGATGCTGGCACTCATAGATTTCACCCAGATCGACTTCCAGTTCGCTGAGCGCGACCACGCTGGCGAGGATGATCGCCGCCAGCCCGGCGTAACCGATCGCCACCACGTCGATCCGGTCCATGGCCGCCACCAAACGGCTTGCCAGATCCGGCGCGGTCGGCGACAGCCGCAGTTTAATCCAATTCACCAGAGTTTCCTGCCACCCCAGCCCACGGGCCAGCGCCAGCGCCAACGCCCCGACCGGAACCAGATGCAGAAGCGACAGATAGGTCATGTTGCCCGCACGCAACCAGGTGCGGTCGCCGACGGCGCCGCTGATCACCGTCACCAGGACCCGGGCATACCGCGCCCGGGTGCCGCGGTCTCGCTCAACCGCCCAGACCCACTGCTCGATCCGTTCCCTCCATCTTTGGAGGCGCAAGGTCCCTCCCATCATGACCTACAGATTAGGGCACCGCCGCCCCTGTGGCAATGTGAACGCCGAAAGGACGGGTCTTTCCCAGACAGCTCCATGACATCCATCACCCGACAAGCCCTGCTACCATAACCCTCAGGATAGATAACCAAACACGGGTGGGGATTCAGAGCAGTGGATCGGCCCATGTCGGCATCAAGCAGCCCTCCAGACACAGGGGGCAGTCCCATAAGCAGATCAGACTGTTTTCAGAGTTAACCACCACCGCACTTATAACAAGCTAAATATCAAGCGGTTACTTGATTCTGACTTCTGACATGGAATTCCGCTCTGAGGCTTCTCCCCGTGATTTCCCCGTTAGAGTAGAATGTTAAGTCCAGAAGTTGTTGCCGAGTAACGCATAGGGATTGCGATGGAGATAGAAGCGCGAAACCTCTTGACTCCCCACCCCCAAATCGGCCACCGTCTGACCGTAGAAGTTGTTGAGGGGGAGTCTGTTAGAACAACGTGGAAAACGTTGAATGGAATTGGCAACCGCTTGAGAATTCAGCATATCTGGGCAGACGTCACTGTGGATAACTCGTGGGGAATCGGACGGCTGTAGCCCCTGAGGAATCCGACGTCGTAAGACTAAAACGCTGTCAACCCGCGCGAATTTGCCTGGCTACGGGAGTTGCTACGCCCCAATCGGGATATTCGCCGCTCATGAAGAGACAATGGAATCATCGAATGTAGAGATCTGGAGACCATGCCTTGAATTTTGTGAAAGTCGAGTTAAGCAGCAAAGCTTTTATACCTGGTTGAAACCGACATCATTGCTCGCGCTAAGCGGCGACGAGGCGGTGATTGGGGTCCCGAATCGCTTCGTCCTCGACTGGGTGCGTGATCATTACATGTCGCTTTTGGGCGATGCGCTGGCCCATGTCACCGGCCGCCAGTGGCGTCAACGTCTCGAGATCCGCCCGAACCTGACACCGGTACCGACCAACGGCAACGGCAATGGCAATGGCCACGGCGGAGAGCGCGCGAGGGCCGCGGCGCCGGCCGTCTCACAGGCGCACTCGCTGACGGCCCCCGCACGGCGTCAGGGCTCCGAGGCCCGCGCCACGGCGTCGTTGAACCCGAAGTATACCTTTGGCTCGTTCGTTGTCGGGGATTCGAATCAACTCGCCCATGCCGCGGCCAAAGCGGTCGCCGACAACCCGGGTAAGACCCGATTCAACCCCATGTGCATCTATGGCTCGGTCGGGATCGGCAAGACACACCTGGCCCAGGCCATCGGCAACGCCCTCCTGGAATCGAATCCCGGGGCGCGTGTCTTGTATGTCACCTCCGAGCAGTTCACCAATGACTTCATCTCCTCCTTGGCCAACAACACGACCTCCGAGTTCACCGAGCGCTACCGGTCGGTGGATGTCCTTCTCATTGATGACATCCAGTTCTTTGCCGGCAAGGAGTCCACGCAGGTCCAGTTCTTCCACACGTTCAACACGCTGCACCAGAACGGGAAGCAGATCGTCCTGACCGCCGACCGGATGCCCAAGGACATCCGCGGGGTGGAAGAGCGGCTCCTGTCGCGGTTTCAGTGGGGTCTGACCACGGACATCGGACCGCCGGACTTCGAGACCCGCATCGCGATCCTGCGCAAGAAGATGGAGGGAGAGGAGGCGGAATTGCCGGACGAAGCCCTCTCCTACATTGCCCGTGCCGGCAGCGCCAATGTCCGTGAATTGGAAGGCGCCTTGATCAAACTGCTCGCGTACTCCTCCCTGAAGGGCGTGAAAATCACGCTGGAGGTGGCGCAGCAGGTGTTGCGGGACTCGCTTTCCACCCAGCGCCGTCCCATTACCATCAGCCTGATCATTTCAAAGGTTTCAGAGTCATTCGGGATCCCGGTCAACCAGGTGACGTCGAAGCGCCGGACTCAGGAGGTGGTGCTGACCCGCCAGGTGGCCATGTACCTGGCGCGCACCTTGACCAGCACATCGCTGAAGGCCATTGGCGAGGAATTCGGCGGACGCGACCATTCGACCGTGATTCACTCGGTGTCCCTGATCCGCGGGGCCATGCAGGCCGACTCCGATCTGCGGGCACGCATCGAGCAGGTGATTGCCTCGCTCTATGCCGGAGCAACGGCCGGGGCCTGAGACGCCGCGGTGTGTCAACCCTGTTGACGGCATGGGGAGTTTTCTGTTGACCAGAGTGGAAAAGAGCGGATATCATCCAGCGGGTGTGCACAGGTTGGAATTTGCGCGTGCCTCTGCACAGGTTCTTCCAACCTTGCCGCAGCGTCCCATGTCCCGTTGCGGGTGTGTATTAGAGTGCGCCGGAGAGGTGTTTTCCGCTGTTTCCACAGGATTATTAGTAGTATGTCTTTTGTCTTTCTGAGGATAGAACAATAAAGACCGCTGTGTAAAACCCGTCGCCGGACTGAAGGAGAAAGTGCCGCGCCATGAAATTCAACGTCAGCCGTGACTCACTCGCCGATAAACTGCAGACTGTCTCGTCGGTTGTGTCGACCCGCACCACGCTTCCCATTTTGGGTAATCTTCTTCTGAAGGCGGAAGGGGAATCGGTGCAAATCTCCGCCACCGACTTAGACCTGTCGGTGACCTGCAATGTACCGGCACGGGTCTCGAAAGCGGGAGTGACCACCATTCCGGCGCGCACGTTTTCCGAAATGGTGCGGGAGTTGGCGGACGATGATGTCGCGGTGAATGTCACGAACAATCGTGTGGAAATCAAAAGCGGCCAGGGTGTATTCCGGATCAGCGGGATGCCGGCCGAGGAATTTCCAAAGTTGCCGGCGCTCCCCCCGACCGGTGAAATCCGCATGCCGGGTGATCAGTTGCGCTCGATGGTGCGCAAGACCGCCTATGCGGTGTCGGTCGACTCCACGCGTCCGGCGCTCAATGGAATCCTGTGGCAGACCAACGGCAAGAGCATGCACATGGTCGCCACCGACGGGCATCGTCTCGCGCGCGTGAGCGTGCCGGAAGACCGTCTCGGCGGCCACAAAGGCGAGCTGATCATCCCCCCCAAGGCGCTTGCGCTCGTGATCAAGATCCTCGGCGACAACGAGTCCGATGTGGGTATCACGTTCGGCGAGAAGAACATTCTGTTTCATGTCGGCGATGCCGTGGTCACCTCGCGGTTGATCGAAGGACCGTATCCGAACTACGAGCAGGTCATCCCGAAAACAAATGACAAGCGTCTCGTGGTCGATTCCGGAACCTTGATGGCTGGCGTGCGCCGTGTCGCGGTCCTCTCCAATTCCCTGACACATCAGGTGAAGTTTGCGATTTCCAACGGCAAGCTCGAACTTTCGGCCGCCAACCAGGACATCGGCGGTGAGGCGAAGGAAGTGCTCGCCTGTCAGTACGAGGGCGAGGATCTCGAGATCGGCTACAACGCCAATTACGTGCTGGACATCCTCAAGAGCTTTGACAGCGGCGAGGTGGTCTTTGAACTTGCGACCTCCGTGTCGGCCGGCCTGATCCGTGCCAAGGAGTCGCGGGACGACGATTATCTCTGCCTCATCATGCCGCTACGGCTGGCTGACTAGGATCGCCCGAACCCTCTGGCGCAGATACTTCCCGCCACGTACCCCGTTAATGGGGCACAGGCAGCGATCTGAATTTATCCCATCGCAAGGCGTTGCGAGGCAATTGGTTATCGAGCCATAAAGAGTGAAAATACCCTTGCCGGAACCCGAATCTGATTGTATAATAGAGAGTTATGAGGATTCGAGGGAATCGGAGACATGGCCAAACCCGAATCCATCGCGTCCATCATAGCCCGCGGACTCCAGGATCTGGGGATTTCGCGGAAGGTCAAACAGGCCTCGATTGAGCATCTCTGGCCCGAACTGGTCGGGCCCGAGGTGGCCGCCCACACACGGGTCATCAAGGTCGATTTGGGGCGCCTGTTTGTGGCGGTGGATTCACCGGTCTGGCGGCAGGAATTACTCTACCACCGGTCGGAGTTTCTTCAGAAATTAAACACCGCGCTCGGCGAATCGGTGGTTTCCGACATCATGTTCACCGGTCCCTGAGACGGTCCGCATCAAAAAGGGGCGGCACAAGCGGGATGGATTCGGGCGTATGGCGCCATTCCCGCGGTCGTATGCAAGCGAAACAGCGTGAGTGATGGCCCTCGGGCCGTCGGCACGCCGCAATCAAGGAGTCGGCGATGGCCGAGATCATTGAAGAGGAAATGACAAAGGCAAAATCTGCGAGCAATTACGACGCCAAGACCATTCAGGTCTTAAAGGGCCTGGAGGCCGTGCGGCGCCGTCCGGCGATGTACATCGGCGATGTCGGCCCGCGCGGGCTGCACCATCTGGTCTACGAGGTGGTGGACAACTCGATCGACGAAGCCATGGCGGGGTTCTGCGATCAGATCAAGGTGATCGTGCACGCCGATGGTTCGGTGGAGGTGTCGGACAACGGCCGCGGCATCCCGGTCGACGAGCATCCCACCCAGAAGAAGCCGGCGCTCGAAGTGGTGATGACCATGCTGCACGCCGGCGGCAAGTTCGACCATCAGACCTACAAGGTCTCGGGCGGGCTGCACGGCGTCGGGGTCTCCGTGGTCAATGCGCTCTCGGAGCTGTGCACGGTCGAGGTGACGCGCGACGGCGAGGTGTACACGCAGTCGTACGTGCGCGGCGAACCGACCGGTCCGGTCAAAAAGATCGGCAAGCGCCAGCGCTCCGGCACGAAGACGACTTTCAGGCCGGACCATGAGATCTTCGCGAAAACCAATTTCTCCTTCGATGTCCTGGCGTCGCGTCTGCGCGAACTGGCCTTCCTCAACAAGGGCCTGACGATTGAGCTGAGCGATGAGGCGCGCGACAAAACGCTTCAGTTCAAGTACAGCGGCGGCTTAAAGCAATTCATCGAGTATCTGCACGAGAACAAGACGGCGATCCACAACAAGGTCGTGATGCTCGAGCGTGCGCGCGAGGGCATCGAGGTGGAGATCGCCCTGCAGTACAACGACGGCTACACCGAGAACATTTTCAGTTTCGTCAACAACATCAACACGGTCGAAGGCGGCACGCACCTGATCGGCTTTAAGTCCGCCCTGACCCGCACGGTCAACAGCTACGCGACGAAGAACAACCTGCTGAAGAAGGCCAACTTCAACATCGAGGGCGAGGACACGCGCGAGGGCCTGACCGCGGTGATTGCGGTGCGCGTCCCCGATCCGCAGTTCGAGGGCCAGACCAAAACCAAGCTCGGCAACTCCGAGGTGAAGGGCATCGTCGAGTCGATCGTGGGCGAGGGGCTGTCCGAGTACTTCGAGGAGAACCCCTCGGTGGCGCGGCGGATAATGGAGAAGATCATCTCGGCCGGCATGTCGCGCGAGGCGGCACGCAAGGCGCGTGAACTCACGCGCCGCAAATCGGCGCTCGATTCGGGCGGCCTGCCGGGCAAGCTCGCCGACTGCTCGATGACCGATCCGGAATCCTGCGAGATTTTCATCGTCGAGGGCGACTCGGCGGGCGGCAACGCCAAACAGGGACGCGACCGCCGTTTCCAGGCGATCCTGCCCTTGAAGGGCAAGATCCTCAATGTCGAGAAGGCGCGCGAAGACCGGATTTTGTCCAACGAGGAAATCCGCACCATGATCACCGCGCTGGGCGCGGGGTTCGGGGTTGAGTTCGATTCCTCCAAGGCGCGCTACGGCAAGATCATCATCATGACCGACGCCGACATCGACGGGTCTCACATCCGCACGCTCATCCTCACCTTCTTTTTCCGTCACATGAAGGAATTGATCGAGCAGGGGCGGGTCTTCATCGCGCAGCCGCCGCTGTTCCGGGTGAAGAAGGGCAACAAGGAGGCCTACGCCTATTCCGACGACGAAAAGGACCGGATGGTGCAGGAGATGGGCGGCCCGAAGGGAATCGGGGTGGGCCTGCAGCGCTACAAGGGATTGGGAGAAATGAATCCGGAGCAGTTGTGGCGCACGACCATGGATCCCGAAACACGGACCCTGCTTCAGATTTCACTGGAGGACGCCGCCGAGGCCGACCGCATCTTCACGATGCTCATGGGCGACCGTGTCGAGCCGCGCCGCGAGTTCATCGAGCAGAATGCGAAGTACGTGCGGAATTTGGACGTGTAAGGGGCTTCGGACATTGGGAGCTTTCAGGGCGCGGTCGCCGCGCCCTTTTTTCTTGTCCGGAGGGATCGGGGCATGCGTCGCGACCGGAGCGTCACGGCCGAGCGGGATTCTATGGGTGGTCTTCCGGCCTCGCGTGTGCCCTGGCGATGACCGTCAAACCCTGCGCGAGCGGTTTTCCCGTGATCGCGCTGGCGACACGGCCTGCCCGGTAGAGCCACGCTCCTCCGGCGGCGGCAAACTTCTTCCCCGGCTCAGCCACCGTTTGATACACGATTCGATATCCGGTCCGCTCCAGGAGCATGCGAAGGCCGCGCGGGGAGAAATTGTGCTTTGCATCACCCACATGGTCGGCCGTCAGACGGCATCGCAGGAGACGCAGAAAGTTCAGGATGTGCGTTCGATTCGTCACACGGATAAGGACGACCCCATCTTCCGCCAGCCGCTTGCTGAGTCCGATGAGCAAGTCCGCGGGTTTTTCGACACAATAGAGACTGTCGATCAGGGCAACGACCTGGAATCGGCGTTCAGGGGGAATATCGGAGGGGTCTCTGAAGGCGTCGATACCCTTTGACTCCAGCGCTCGTCTCAACGGTTCGACGATTTCGATGGCGTCAATCCGTCTCACCCCGGCCGACCGATACGCATCGATCAGATGCCCATAGGCGGCGCCGATGTCCAGGATTCGGCAGTCGGCCAAGTCAGCACGGACGAAGCGACGTGTCAGACGAACCAGATTCTCGAAGAATCCCTGGCGCAATGCCCGAAAGCGTTCTTCGTTTGCCGGGTCTGTGTAACTGGCGGCGTTGAAGTGCGATTGGATCGCGGGATCCGCGAAATTCAGCCCCCGAATGTAAGTTCCACAATACCGGCATCTCCAGATCGTGTCCGGCGCGGATCCCTTGGGCAGGTAGAGCGGCACCTCCGCCAGGTGCTCGACCGAGTCGCTTCCGCACGCCCCGCAAAGAGGCGGGGGCGAACACGCCACCCGGCCTTCGGGTAATCCCACGGACGTCGGCGAATCAGTCTTCATTCTCGATGACCTCGACCCTGCGCGCGCGCAAGAGCCGCGTCCTTCGCTTCTCACGCGAGGCGACCTCGAGACGCACGCCATCGAGCTCGACATGGTCACCGAGCTTGGGGACACGGTCGAGGGTGGCGTTGATCAGCCCGGCCAGCGTGTCGGCACGGTCGGTGGGCAGCGCGACACCGAACCTCTCATTGAAGTCGATCACCGACAGGTTGCCGGCCGCAAGCGCGGTGCCATCAGGCAACAGGCGGAATCCCTCGGTCTCGGTGTCGTACTCATCCTGAATCTCGCCGACAATCTCTTCGATTACATCCTCGAGCGTGAGCACACCGGCGGTGCCCCCGAACTCGTCGAGGACAATGGCCATGTGCGTCTTTTCGGCCTTGAAACGCGCCAGCGCCTGCGCGATCGGCATCGAGTCGGGCACAAACATCGCCGGATGGATCAAGTCTCTCAGAATGATCGGCGTGCCCTCGATCAAGAGGTGGATGATGTCCTTGGTGTAGACGATGCCGCGGATGTTGTCGATGGACTGGTCGTAGACCGGGAAGCGGGAGTACCCCTCCTCACGGATGACCGACAGCGTCTTTTCGAGTTCCCACTTCAGGTCGAGCCCCATCACATCCGGACGCGGGGTCATGACCTGCCGCGCGATGGTGTCGGAGAAATCGAGCACCTGGTGAATCATGTCGTGCTCGGTCGGGTGGATGGAGCCGTGGAGACGCCCCTCGAGCACCAAGTGCCGGATCTCCTGATCGGAGACCGCGAGGTTGTTTTCGTCCACGCGCACACCCAGAAGGCGGGTGATAAAGCGCGAGACCGATGTCAGGAGAATGACCAGCGGATGACCCACCTTGGAGAGCCAGTGAATGGGGCGCGCCACGCTCAGGGCGAAGGGCCCGGGACGCGCGAGGGCGAGGTACTTCGGCACCAGTTCGCCGATCACCAGCGAGGCGAAGGCGATGATGCCGACCACCAGCGCGATGGCGATCTGCTGCGGCCAGCGTTGCGCGAAGGTGACCGGCAGATCGGCGATTACTGGGGTGAGGGCTTGCACCACGGTCGCGCCCGAGACCACCGACGCAAGGGTGCCGACCAATGTCACACCGACTTGCACGGTGGCCAGGAAACGATCGGGTGCTTCCTTCAGTTTCTTGAGGATGCGCCCCGGCGCGCCGCTGCGCAGCGCCAGTTCATTGACCTGCGTGCGCCGCACCGCAATCAGCGCCGCCTCGGCCCCGGCGAAGAAGCCGTTTACGAGAATGAGGATCGCGATCAGGACGATCTCGGTGGCAACGCCGTTCATAACGCCCACCCGGAGGTTGGGCGGCCAACGGCCCCTCCTGCCATCGGAACACCCACCACGTCATCCTGAGCGAAGCGAAGGACCTGCTTTTGGCGCGCGGGAATGACAGCAGATGCTTCGCTTCGCTCAGCATGACAGAGGGGTTGTAACTGGGAATGACAGGGTCGTTTGTTCGGGCTGGCCACATCAGCCCCATCGCCAACGACCAGCCCTATCGCGGGCCTGGTCAAACGGCGGCGGGTCTCGCAGCGGGGAGATAAGGGGTCCGGATCGTCCATGCGGGAGTCGGGGAAAGGCCCCGCCGCATGACGGGGCCGTCCGGTGTCTTACGCAGAATACGCCAACTGCTCCAGCCGCGCAATCCGTTCCTCCATCGGAGGATGGGTCGCAAACAAACTGGCAAACGAGCGTCCGGAGAGCGGGTTGACGATAAACATGTGCGATGTGGCCGGGTTGGCGGTCTCCATCGGACGCCGCTGCACGCCGTTTTGCAGTTTGCGCAGGGCGCTGGCGAGCGACAACGGCTTGCCGCAGATCTTGGCGCCGGTGGCATCGGCGGCGTACTCCCGCGCGCGCGAGATCGCCATCTGGATCAACAGCGCCGCGATCGGCGCCACAATCGCCATGATCAAAAGCCCGATGGCGTTGCCGCCGCCGTTGCGGTCGTTGCTGCGGCCGTACCCGCCGAACATCGCGCCGTAATAGGCCATGTTCGCCAGCATCGAGATCGCGCCGGCGACGGTCGCGGCGATCGACTGGGTCAGAATGTCGCGGTTCTTGATGTGCGCCAGTTCATGAGCCAACACGCCTTCGAGCTCATCCTGCGACAAGAGATCGAGGATGCCCTCGGTGAAGGCCACGGCCGCATGGTGCGGATCGCGTCCGGTGGCGAAGGCGTTCGGCGACGATCCCGGGATGATGTACACCTTCGGCATCGGCATGCCATTCATCTGCGTCAGTCGGCGTACCGTTTCGACGAGGCGCGGCGCCTCGGCCTCGGTGACCTGCCTGGCGCGGTACATGGCCAGCACGATCTTGTCGGAAAACCAGTACGAGAAAAAGTTCATGAGCACCGCAAACCCAAACGCGATGATCATGCCCTGGCGCCCGCCCAGAAGCTGCCCGATGAAGATGAACAGCACGGTGAGCGCGGTTAACAGCATCAGTGTCTTAAAGCGATTCACTTCGGTCGTACCTCCATCCCGCCTCAACTTACGGGACTTGTCATTTCAAACTTCGTACACGCATAAACATCCGACGGTCAACGCCGATCCGGGGGCCACTGGCCCGCTCTTCGGTTTCCGGGGGGGTTAGATGGTTGCCATCGGTGCTCGGTGGAATATACGCAAATCCCCCACCGGCGTTGAGGCGAATCGGATTTTGTGACAGGGGGACGGGAGGGGCATCAATCGTAAGTCGTTGTCGGCATTTGGGTACCACACCGGGAGTGTGGACGGGGTGGCCCGGACGTTCGTCCGGGTTTCATTGCGCATCTGACTTGCACGACAAAGGCATGCCGGGCGGGGGAAGACAGGTCACCAATTCCAGCACACATGAAGAAGTGAGGGGCTCTGAGACCCGGACGGACGGGCCTGTTGAAAAACCCGAGTCGTTCGGGTAGGAGAAAAGGCTTGGCACGGGATTGCTTCGTCGCTCCGTCCCGCCCTTGGCGGGACTGCGCCCCTCGCAATGACTTGGAGTTGTTGGTCATTGCGAGCGAAGCGAAGCAATCCCGACCCGAGCCGGTGGACTCTCAGTCAGCGAGCTTTTTCAACACGCCCGGACGTCCGGGCCACCCAAACTCGTCATTTATCTCAGGATGTACCGGGCACGCGGCGGGCGACGAAAAGCATATCCCTCACCCCGCCATAAAGCCGGCGGGGTTCGGGATGACACGCTTCCACCTGCAAGTCCGCTCCGGGGGTTAAGAGACTGGCAGGAAGGCTCCACTGCAAGGGGGTCTTCAATAGCCCCAGTGCTGTGGGCAAATCGCTCTCATCACAGCAATCTTGAACCACCCAAAAGTAAACGGCGCCCCCACGCCGGAGGGGACGCCGCTGGTTGTCCCGTGGCCCCGAAGGGTCCGGGCGTTGACGACACTGCTAAAGCCGGAACCTCAGACCGAACTGCAGACGGCCCGATGTCGTGTTGAAATCATCGAGGAGGTCGTAGTCCTCGCCGTCGATGATCGCCTGATTGAACTCTGTCCAGATCATTCCTGCTTCGCCGAAGAGCGCCGCGCGGCGGCTCACGAATCGTTCGATGCCGAGCCCCAGGCCGAACGACGGCCCCATGAAGCCGTTGTCGCCGTGATGGCGGCCGTCGTATTCGCGATCGTCCTCCATCAGAAACGACGCGCCGACCGATGCCTTGCCATACGGCTGCCACTTGTGATCCGGGCCGGTGTTGGGAGCGTACTTGATGCCGAGGTGGAGATGGCCGAAGGACAGATCGCCCACCGGTGAATCATGCTCGCTGCCGATTCCCTCGACGAAAAGCGACGTGCGACGATCCAGCCCGATACCGAGGCCCAGCGAAAAGAAACCCCGGTCTTCGTAGTCTTCGAAGTCGGCGTAGTCATCGTCGTGGATTTCGTATCCCTGCCCGCCGAATGCGGCATAGAGCGACACCCCGCCCTGCGTGTAATCGCGGTAGGGGTCGGACATGTCGCGGTGACGGGGACGCATGCGCGCATCGGCATCCTGCGTCAGAAGCAGCGCGCCCATTGCGGCGGCGCTGATCAGTATCCAGAGGGTCGGTTTGTTTCGCATGGCGGCTCCTGATTCAATCGTGTGATCGTTTGCCGGTCTCACCTCGCGGCCGTACCCGTCGGCCGGTTGCCGGTCACCGGCGATATTGGCAACACCCGTGCCCAAACCGGTGAGCCGGTGCCAGTCAATGGCTTGCGCGGTCGGCTGCCCGCGACCGGCGCCCATGCTGCACAGATTTCGTGATGGCGATGCCGCGAAATCGTGCGGGGCGGCAAGCCGCTGTCTTGTCGCGGAGACGACTTTCCCCGATCATGGGCGCATGAGTCCCGACACTCCGAGCGCCGGCAAAGTTTCGCGATCCGTCTTCGACAAAGTCATCCTGCCGCACCTCGGACGGCGCCCTGCGGAGGTGCTTGTGCCGCCGCAGAATGGGGTCGATGTCGGTGTGGTCAATCTCGGGCACGACCGGGTGATGATCACGACCACCGACCCGGTGTTTGTCTACCCGGAATACGGTTGGGAGCGCGCGGCGTGGTTTGCGATTCACATTCTCGCGTCGGATGCGGCGACATCGGGCATCGCGGCGCAGTACATGGCCATCGATCTGAACCTGCCGCCGATGATGCCCGACGATGATTTCGCGGTACTCTGGCAGGCGCTGCACGCCGAGTGCGACAAGCTCGGCATCGCAATTGTGAGCGGGCACACCGGGCGCTACGAGGGCTGCGCGTTCCCCATGATCGGCGGCGCGACAATGATCGGGATCGGCTCCAAAGATCGGTACCTGACACCGGCGATGGCGCAGCCGGGCGACCGCATCATCATTACCAAGGGCGCCGCAATCGAGACCACGGGACTTTTCGGCGTGACCTACCCGAAACTTCTCGTGCAGAAACTGGGCCAGCAAGTCGCAGAGGAAGCGGAGGCGATGTTCTGGCAGATGAGCGTTGTTGATGACGCGCTCACCGCGGTGAGTGTCGGGGTGCGCCAGGATGGCGTGACTTCCATGCACGATGCCACCGAACGCGGGATCTGGGGGGCGCTGGTTGAAGTCGCGCAGGCATCGGGCAACGGAATCATGATCGACAAAGCGGCGATCATTCTGCCCGATGCGTCGCAACGCGTCTGCGAGCTCTTTCGCATCGACCCGTATTGCACCTCAAGCGAAGGCACTTTGATCATCACCTGCAGACCGCACAAAGCCGCCGAGGTCGTGCGACGGCTCGCTGGGCAGGGGATCGCGTCGTCGGATGTCGGCGAAATCGTTGCGCAAGATTCGGGCATCAAGTACCGCGACGGTGGCCGCGAGTTCGATTTGGTTGCGCCGGAGGTGGATCCGTTCTGGGAGGCATTCCAGCGGGCGGACAAGGGGCTGAAGCCCCTTGCCCGCGGGTTGTCAGCCATGTGAAATGTAGCCCGACCCCTTGTGGGTCGGGTCGGTTTTAACGGCAACCACGACCCGGGCTACAAAGGCGATGCGAGCATCACGGGAAAATGAAGAACGCCGCGGTGACCAGCAGCGCATACGCCACAAAGATCATGATCTCGTAGCCCATGATGTCCTTGAAGTCGAGCTTCGCGACCGACAAAAGCGGCAGCGCCCAGAAGGGCTGGATGAGATCGGTCGCCATGTCCCCCCAGGCATACGCCACCACCACCTTCGGCGAAGACACGCCGAGTGTCTTGGCCGCTTCGAGCACATAGGGCGCCTCGATCGCCCACTTCGAGCCGCCCGACGGCACGAAGTAGTTCACGATTCCCGAGTACCAATAGACAATCGCCGGGTAGGTGTCCTTCGAGGCGAACGTGGTCAGCGCATCCGAAAGAACCTGTGTCAGTCCGGATGACTTGATGATGCCGTACATGCCGGCATAAAAGGGAAACTGCAGCACCACGCCGTAAAGCAGTCGCCCGCCTTCCTCCGCCGCCTTGAGGAATGAGGCCGTGCTGCGGTGCAGGAGGATGCCGAGGAAGAGCACGGTGAAGTTGAACGCATCGAGTGTGAGGCCGCCGCCCTTGTAAAAGTAGTACCACACAACCCAGATGAGCCCGGCGATGCCGAAGATGGCATTGATGGTGTATCCGTGTTCGAATCGTTCGGATGGTGTCGGTCTTTCGGGACGGCCCGGCGGCACGAAATCCTCGAATCCCTTGAGGATCTCGGGATCGACCGTCACCGTCTTCTCTTTGCGCGGATGCAGAAGCGGTGTGAAGAGGCAAAGAAAGACAAAGACGATGCCGACCAGGATGAGATTAAACGGCGCGAAGATGGTCTCGCCGACCGGTATCACGCCGATCTGCGATTCGAGGAAGTGCCCCGGTGTCGCGACCAGAAGCGGCGCGGAGGCGGAAAGGCCGGCATGCCAGGTGCAGCCCATTCCGAGGTAGGCGCAGGCGACCAGGAGACGGTAGTCGACATCGCGGCGTTCAGCGGCGATGAACCGCACCATCAGGGCCGAGCCGACAATCGACAGTCCCCAGTGAAACCACGACAGCAGAAGCGAAATCACGGTCATGGTCAAAATCGCGGTCTTCGGCCCTTTGGGGATGCGGGCGATGGCGACCAGGACACGCCGCACCGGCGGTGTCACCGCGAGGATGTACCCGGTGAAGATGACCAGGCACATCTGCATCCCGAACGAGAGAAGCACCCAGAACCCATCGCCCCAATACCCGATGGTCTGGATCACCCCCGCGCCGGTCAGTGTCAGCGCCAGGATGTAGACAATCACCGTGAGGAGGCAGGCGATGATAAACGAGTTCGGAACCCAGCGGACCGACCAGGTGGTGAGGGCGGAGGCGAGCCGTTCGATCAGCGTCATTTTGCGAAAATCGCGATTTGTGACAATTCGGCAAGGGCAAAGACCCCTGCAGAGGGGGCGATTGGCGAAAGACCGGGAATATCAGGGGGCATCGCGTGTACTACAGGCAGATGCTTCGCGCAAGGTCACTTCCGCAACGCGGCGCACGGATGATGAATCTGTGCGCCGCAACCCTCCTGGTGGTTCTCGGCATCCCCGGAGTCGTATCCGCCCAATCGCCGGTACCGAGTCTGGATCCCCCCTTTCCTACGCGCTACTCTGGGATGGGATTCGCTGGTGTTGCAGTATGTGATCCAGATTATGGAATGATCAACCCCGCGTCTGTCGCGGCATGGGTATCCGAGGGTTGGAGCGTCTCATTTAGCCAGGTCGAATTGGATGGGTATCCCGGGCATCAACGCCAAACTGAGGCATTCGGGCTCCGGATTCCCCATCTACGGGTGGCCGACCGAACTGTGGTGTCGATTGCGATTTCCCACAGCCGGCACCACGCAGAGATCGAATCGTTGCCTCCCTACGATCCCGTGGGAGATGAGCGAATCCTCATATCGAGTCTGCACGACGACTACACGGTTGGATTCTCCCTACGCTACGGAATCGAAGTAGCCGGCGCCATGCGGTGGACTCATGCTCGATCACGCGCGAGATATTCTTACGACCCGGAAAGAGCGTTTCAGTCGACTTCGACGGGGAGTTCTCCAGGGGGATTGCTTCGCATCCGCGCTGGCGAATTGTTAGGACATACCGGAATCAACGCGTGTGCCCTGCGTGTCGGGCCGATTGGGGTTGATGGTGAGGCTGCATATGGGGGCGTTCAGGATAATGGCGACACGAAAGGCGGGTACACGCTTGCGGTTTTCGCTTCCATCTGGAACTACCCATTTGTGAGTGCACGGTGGGTCCAGGATAAGAACGCGGGGTTGACTCAAAGGGGTTGGGAAATCGGAGTTCTCGGTTTAGCGAAGTTCCGTGGAGGACGAAAGGACCAATCGCCAGACGCGATTCCAGCCATTCGCACAACCAAGGGCCTCGCATTCAGTCTCGGCAGAGTGTTCCGACTGATTGGAGATGGGCATAATGGTCCGTTGGCGTGGTTGATCTCGAACTCGGACATCACCTTTGCCCAGAGCCGCCACAAAGACCCGCGGACGTTGGAGTCTACGCCTATCGACTTTGTCTGGACGGCCTGGTCCTTCTCCCTCGGCACGGCACAGCCGTTCTGATCCACAATTGACCCTCACCGAATTCCCTTAGTCCTCTGTACAAGAGTTAAACCACCAAGCAGGAGGTAACTCTCCATGCCGAAAACCGCTTTGGTCCTTTCTGGCGGCGGCGCCAAGGGCGCATTCCAGGTGGCCGCCGAGCAATACGCGCGCGAGGCGCATGGTTTCAAGTGGGACATCATCGCCGGTGTCTCGGTCGGCGCGCTCAATGCATCGCTCATCGCGATGGGACGTCAAAAGCGCCTGCGGGAGATCTGGGAGACAATGACAAAAGAACAGGTGCACACCGGCGCGCTCAATCTCTGGACCGTACTCAAACTGCTCACCGGACGGCGCGGCATCTACGACAATGCGCCATTGCGCGAATTGATCGCGCGCGAGATCGACCCGACACGTGTCCCGACCGATGTCGTCCTGCGGGTTGGCGCGGTCTCGCTTGAGACCGGCAAGTACCACACCTTCTCCCCCGCCGATGCCGAGTTTGCCGATGCGGTGTTCGCGTCGACATCAATGCCGGTCATCTGGCCGCCGGTGGAAGTCTCGGCCCGCTACCCTTCGATGGCCGATGGCGGCTTGCGCAACATCAGTCCGCTCGGCGATGTTCTGGACTTCGAGCCGGAACGGGTGGTGATCATCAACTGCAACTCGCGCGAACCGAAACCGTCAAGGCCGCTTGACAACATCCTCGATGTCGCACGGCGCGCGCTTCTGGATATTGCGCTCAATGAAATCTTCGTGACCGACCTGCGCGAGTTTCTGCGGATCAACCAGAATGTCCTCGAAGCGGGACACCACAAGGTCGATCTGCACAACGGCAAGGGGAGGCCGTACAAGTACTACGAGCCGGTCATCATCGAGCCGGAGGAGGATTTGGATGACACTCTCGACTTCTCCCACGCGGCCATCCAGCGTTCGCTGGAGGCGGGCTACCAAAGGGCGAAAGCCGTCCTGGACTAAAGACCGGAGAAACGCATGCGATTGACCGACGCCCTGCGCCAGGAGTATCAAAACCTCTTCGACACCTGCCGGGTCCGCCCCCATCGAACCGCCGAACTCAAACTTGTCACCCGGAAACTGATCAAGAGCCGCCCCCGTTACGAGGCGGCGGGCGGCCCGCATGGGGTCCCCTGGACCGTGGTGGCGATCTTGCACCAGATGGAATCATCGGGGAGCTTCGCGCGCCATCTGCACAATGGCGACCCCTTGACCCAACGCACCGTGCGCGTGCCGTCGGGGCGCCCGGCCACCGGAACGCCGCCTTTCACCTGGGAAGCGAGCGCCGAGGATGCGATCCGATTGGCGGGGTTGAGCCGCTGGAGCGATTGGAGCGTGCCGGGTATCCTCTATCGGCTCGAAAAGTACAACGGCTTCGGGTACCGGATGCACCACCCCGAAGTGCTGTCACCGTACCTCTGGGGCTGGTCGCTGCACTACTCGCGCGGGAAGTACGTGGCCGATGGCCGCTGGTCGGCAACCGCGGTCTCGCGGCAGTGCGGGGCGGGGGTATTGTTGAGGGAGCTGGTTGCCGCTAATCCGCAATAAACGACCCGACCACCGTGTCCGCTTCGGCGAACTCGATGATCAGCGCGCGCTGCCCGCCGAGAAACCAGGTGCGGCCGACATTGTACTCCGAGCGCACACGCCAGCCATCGGGCGGGCCCAGCAGTTCTTTGGCGATTGATCTGGTGAGGCCCAGCGCGCGGATTCGCCCGAGGGCGCGGGTGAAGACTTCCTGCCGGTCGGCGAGGGTGCCGGAAAACCAGAGAGTGGAATCGAAGGCGAGGCGCCCGAGGGTCGGACGACGGTGGCTGAAGACCACTTCCTTGATGGTCCCCGCGCCGTCGTGACGGAACACGCCGAACAAATGGGTCGAATCGCCGACATCGCCGCGCGGGTCCAGCGGGGAGTCCTGCGAATAAAGACCGAGATCATACCAGAAGATGCGCTCCTCGAACTCCGGCACGCCGAGATAGTACTCAACCTCGGGACGCGAAAACCCGACAAAGTCGGTCTGGCCCAATAGTGAGTTGAGCATGCGGGCGCGTTCGCTGTTGGAGGCGGTGCGCCAGAGGGCGGGATCGAATGTCAATGGACGCGAGCTGAGATAGACCGCGATCACCGCCAGCGCCGCCAGCGCGAGCGCCGAAAACAGGGTGACACGCGACATCCAGGAGCGCCGCAGCGAGAACATGTCGGGCGGTTCGATGGATGGGATGTGGTGCTCGTCCATGGGGGGAATATACGGGGCAGGCGGGCCGTGCGGTAACGGCTAAAGCCGTCACTACAAAGACTGCGAGAAATCGAGAGTCCGTAGTAACGACTTCAGTCGTTACTTGATCACCGCCACGCGAGACCTGCCCCCAAACCCTCCGAGCGCCCCGGCGGCGTTATGGCGAGTCCCCTACTTCGCCTTCAGTTCAGCGCGCAGGCCCATGATGAAACAGACCACGCCCCAGATCGCCACCTGCAATCCGTAGACGGTGTGGTTGGCATAATCCAAAAACGCCAGATCGATCAGCGCGAGAATCAGAAGCACCACGCCGATCCCATACCAGTTCTGACCCTTCCCCATGCTCCCCTCCTGAGAGTTCCCCTTCTGTGAAATCCCACTACATGCGGTTGTCCGTTTTTCGGAAATGATCCCAGCCCGTGCCGGTAAGCGGCTTCGCTGATCCGTTCTTGTCCAAAACCGATATCCGGCCCCGTTCACCCGTGATCCGTCCGATCCGGGTCATGGGCAGCCCGATCGTGGCGGACAGACCCGCGATGTCCGCTTCACGCTCCGGCGAGACGGTGAACAGGAGTTCGTAGTCCTCGCCGCCATAGAGGACATACCCGGCCGGCTCCCGGTTCAATTCACGGGCAACAGTGTCGATCTCGGGCCGATGCGGAATGATGTCGTACTCGATCTCGGCTCCGGCATTGCTCGAATCGCACACATGCCCGAGATCGGCGGCAAGCCCATCGCTGATGTCAATCATGGCGGTGACCGCGCCGGATTGGGCCAGCGCGATTCCGGCCGCGACCCGTGGCTGGGGCTCCAGGTGCACACGAACCAGGTCACGGAACAGCGCGGGGTGTGCGGACCCGTACTTGGTCAACACCGCCAGCCCGGCCGATGAGGCACCCACCGAACCAGTGATGTAGATGCCGTCGCCCGGGTGGGCGCCGGCCCTGGTACGGAGCGCACTTTTCTCGGCCCGTCCCAGGAGGAAGACATCGATCATCAGATGGTCGCCGGAGGCCGCCAGGTTGCCGCCGTCGATGCTCGCGCCATGCGCGGCCATCATGTCGCGCATTCCCTCGAAGAGGGCGTCAAAGTCCGCGACCGGAAAGTCGGAAGGCAGAGCCAGCGAGACAAAGGCGTGGGTGGGGTGACCGCCCATCGCGGCGATGTCGCTTAAGTTGACCGCGATGGCGCGCCGTCCCAGTTGATAGGGCGAGATCGTGTCGAACCGGAAGTGGGTGCCTTCGATCTGAATGTCGCAGGTGGCCAACAGCACTTCGCGGTCATCCAGACGCAAAACCGCGGTGTCGTCGCCGATGCCGATGATTGTGTCGGGGGAGGTCGTCGCGGCGCAGATCGCGCGCAAACGCGCCACGAGATTGAATTCGCCGGCGGTGCCCACGGTCAGCGGTGCGGAGTCCATCGGCGATAATAACGGGGATCGGGCACGGATGCAGGAGCATTTTCGGCGATGGCATGGTCAGGTCTCCGCCGGACAACGGGCGCGTCACTTGTCCACGGGATTGCTTCGTCGCTCATCCCGCTGGCGCGGGATTCGCTCCTCGGAATGACGATTGATGGGCAGTCAATGACTTGCCGAGGTTCGTCATTGCGAGGAATGCAGTCCCGCGAAGCGGGACGAAATGACGAAGCAATCCCGTGCCAGGCCGACACCGTACCCATCGGCTGGAGATTCTCGGTAGGGCCTTCAGGCCCGTGTGCTCTTCCACATGGGCGGCCTTACCGCCAGAAGAGCAGGGCCACCCCGCCGACCGCGAGGATCGCGCCGAACACCGCCCGAGGGCTGACCTTCTCCTTGTAGGCAAAAATCACCATGGGGAGAATGATGATCGGCACGGTCGCCATGATGGTGGCGGCGACACCGGCTTCGATGTGGCGAACCGAGATGAGCGACATCCAGACACCGAGGAACGGGCCGAGAATCGCCCCGGTGGCGATGACCAGGCTGTTGGTCTGGTCGCGCAGCAGGGCGAGTGTGCTTCTCCCCTGCCCGCGCAGCAGGGCGTAGGCCCAAATCGCGGTGGCCGCCGAGACCATGCGGATGAACGTCGCCTTAAGCGGGAGAATGTTCGAGTGGGTGATGGCGTGCTTGGCGATGACCAGGCCGACCGCCTGCCCCGCGGCACCGCCCAGACCCAGGAAGACCGCGGGGGCATGCACGGGACGGCGTTCGCCATTGGCATGGAAGTCCCGCTCCGCGGTCACCCAGGCCACGCCGCCCAGGGTGATGAAAATCCCCAGCCAGGCGATCCAGCCCAGCGACTCGCCCAACAACGGCCACCCCAAAAGCGCGGTCATGACCGGGGCGGTGGACATAAGCAGAGTCGCCCGGCGCGGGCCGATTGCCACCAGCGAGGCGAAGTAACTCGAGTCTCCCAGCACCAGCCCGATGACACCGGAGAGGGCCAGCCAGCCGTAATCGATGGCCGCGATTTCATTCCAGCCAAGGTGGTTTCGGGTCAAAAGAAGCGTCACGCCAAGCAGGACCATGGCGAGCGGGATTCGGAGTTTGTTGAGATTAAACGCCCCAATACGGCGCCCGCCCAGGGTGAAGACCATCGAGGCGAACGACCAGGACGTGGCTGTTCCCAGGGCGGCCAGCTCGCCCCACCAGCGGAATCCCTCGGCGTTCGGGTCCATGACCCGCGAAGTTCGGTGGCCTGCGGGGCTTTGGCAAGATGCGTCCGCGTCCGACGAATCCCGTAGCGGCCGTCCCGGTCCGGGGAAGTGTCACGATTCGTTCGACCGGGAGATTTTCGCGAATTGCCGGACCCGTGCGGGCCGAAACGAGGTTATATTGAAATGTCCGCGTGGTATGGTCCTGCCGGACGTTCGCTGGAGATATTGACATCATGAAGAAAGTCGCCGTCCTCGGAATCCTGATTCTCGCTTCGTTGACGCTTGCCCATGCCCAAACCGGGACCGACCCAGGCGCACGGGATTCGGTGTGGGTGCAGTCGATCACATGGAATGGCGATGAGGCCTTCGCCACGACCGTGTATGTGCAATCCGATGATTCGCTAAAGCAGGCGACGATCGTGTTGTCCTGGGGCACCACGGACATCCAGATCGATTCGGTTTCGCTGGTAGGGTCGCGTTGGGGATCCGTGGTCGATGGCGACAGCGGTGTGTTTGTCTCCACCGACGGCTTGGTTGGCGGCGTGCCCACCGGGGTTCACCACAACATCGCGTTTCTGCCCTACACGCGGCTTCTGGGGCCCGGCAATGGCCCGGTGTGTGTGATCCACTGGAGCCGCACCGTGCCGCCGCTTCCCGCCTCGATGATCGATGTCGACTCGGCGACGACCACCTCGGGGACGATGACGGTCAATTCGCTATTGTTCGGTTTTTCGGCCCAGCCCAGCGGAAATTTCGTGCCGGCCTTCGGCCCGGGCGAGATCGCGGTGGTCCCATGCGATTGCCCGTGGCAGTCGGATTATGATCAGAATGGTTTCATCGACGCCACCGACCTGGCCTTCATGATCGATCTGGTCTTTTTCGGCGGTGACGATCCGATGGACCTGTCGTGTGTCACCACCCGCGGCGACTTTGATTGCAACGGGTTCTCCGATGCCACCGATCTGGCATTTGCCATCGACCACATCTTCTTCGGCGGAGCCGGTCCCTGCGACCCATGCGCCTGCTCGCCGTTCCCGTCGGGCTGCCCCTAATACCGCCGACTCCAATTCAGTTCTCCGATAGAAAGGGGGCCTGTTGGCCCCTTTTTCGTTTTTGGCGACCGCCCAGGGCACAAGGGGCTGAAGCCTCTTGTCCGCGACCCTGGAGGAACCGCGAGTCGTCATCAGAACTGGAGGATCAACTTCTCGGAGGTGAATCCCGGGCCCAGCGCGGTCAGAAGCGCGCGTTCGCCCGGCCCCGCCTGCTTCTGCGCGAGGAACCGTTCGAGGACAAACAGGACCGATGGCGAGGACATGTTGCCGAAGTCGCGCAGGATCTCGCGGGTCAGGCGCATGGTCTCGCACGGGAGTGCAAGGGCCTTTTCATAAGCCTCGATGACTTTGGCGCCTCCGGGGTGGGCGATCAGGTGCGGGACACCGGCCAGCGTCGTTCCCTGCGACACGAGGAAACGGTCCACATCATCGCGGACCTTCTCCTGCACAATCGCAGGGATTGCCCGTGAGAAGACGACCTGCATGCCGACACTGTCGAAGTTCCAGCCCATGACATCCAGCGATCCCGGCCAGGTGGTAGCCTGTTCGCCGGCGATCTCCGGACCCCCTCCTGGGATTGCCTCTCCGGTCACCAGCACCCCCGCCGCGCCATCGGCAAAAAGCGCGGTCGCGATGACATTCGACTTGGATGTGTCGGCGTGATGAAAGGTCAGGCTGCACAGTTCGACTGAGACCAGAAGCACACAAGCGTGCGCATCGGCACGCGCCATCATCGCCGCATGCGAGAGCCCGGCCGCGCCGCCGCCGCATCCCAGCCCCCAAAGCGGAGTCCGGCGGACATGCGGGCAAAGACCAAGAACATTGACCAGGCGCGAGTCGATCGACGGTGTCGCCAGCCCGGTGGTGGAGACAAAGATGATGTGTGTGACCTCCGCCGGCGAAATGCCGGCTTTGTCCAAGCAATCGCGCGCGACATTCGCCCCGAGACGTGTCGACCAGTCGATGTAGAGCTTGTTTTTCTCTCCGAAGTCATGGGGCGCGGCATACCAGGATGGTTCCATGCAGACATACCGCGATTCGATTCCGGTGTGGTCAAACGCGTCGAGCAGGCGGTCGATGTCGCGACGGGCACCGCCGAAGTGCGCGCGTGCGAATGCCTTCGCCTCGGCCTGTGTGATGCGGTGGGGCGGGAGGGCGGTGGCGACAGCGGCGATTCGGGGCAAGCAGACCTCGCAGTGAAGTTCTCAGCGCGGGATGCGCTGGTGGTTTCCCTCTCAGGGATACTCAATGAAACCACCGGAGAATCGCCAAAGTTTCGTGGTGGGTGGTTGGGCCCACCAACGGTCGGGGCGACCCAACGGGTC
>JBFMFQ010000230.1:0-4568 GCA_040752075.1 Candidatus Zixiibacteriota bacterium
GGGCTAATCCCCAAAGGACCCGCAGTCGGAGAGGTGCCCGAGCGGCCAAAGGGAGCAGGCTGTAAACCTGCCGGCGTACGCCTACGGAGGTTCGAATCCTCCCCTCTCCAGTTTTTCGGGAACTCTTTGGCGACTGCTCACTTGCGTGTCCCGGACTGCCCAAACCGGAGGCTCCGATGAAGACTTACCACTTCGCCGCTGTCATCGAAAAGGACAAAGACGGGTATTTCGCCTTCTGCCCCGATCTTCAAGGGTGCTACTCGAACGGCGCGACCTTTGAAGAGGCGCACGCCAACCTGACCGACGCAATCAGGCTCCATGTCGAAGATCGTCTCGCTCATGGTGAAGAGATTCGAACCTCAGAGAGTGTAAACCTCACAACGGTCAAAGTCGCAGTATGAGCGATCGCCTCCCCAGAATGACGGCGAGGGAGATTATCCGCATACTAGAACGACGTGGCTTTGTTTGCTCGCGCTCCAGCGGTAGTCATCAGATTTACAGGAGCGCTGCCGGGAAACGGGTTACGGTGCCGGTCCACGCGGGGCACATTCTGCACCCCAAGGTGCTTCTGAGCATCCTCAGGGATATGGAGTTGTCACCCGAGGAACTCAAAACCGAACTCGGACGGTAAACTCCGACCGGCCGCCAAAGCGGGCAAGCGGAGAGTGTGTCGGGGTTCGCAACAGCCCAGCTTCAGTTCGCTGCCGCTCCGCAAGAGCGCATGATCCATCTGGATGGGTGATCGGAAGGCACCAAATGAAACTGCCATCAATCCAACAGGTCCTTCAGGAATCCGCCCGCACGCTCAAACGTTTCCCTTTCGTCCTAGCCACCGCGGCGGTCGGGACCATCGTGGCCCTGATCCTCGTCGATTACGAAGGGCAGCCGACGGCCAGCATTCTCTTCAATGTGCTGTTCGCCACAATCCTCGGACTCCCGCTCCTGCTCGCGTCCGCTCTCGTCGCGGAGAAACGCGCCTGGCATAAGTCGACAGCCCTAGGAATCAATCTCGTCTGCCTGCTCCTGCTCGTCGCTTATGCGTTCTCGGTGCCCCCAAACATCCCCGCCGCGCCCGAGATCCATGCGCAGCGTCTCCTGATGCTCACCCTGGCGCTGGCCCTGCTCGCCATCACCGCTCCATTCGCGGCGGTCCGGCAGCAGAACGGCTTCTGGCAGTTCTGCAAGAGTCTGGCGCTGCGGGCCATCCTGACCGGGGTGTTCTCACTGACGCTCTATGCGGGGCTGGCGATCGCGATGGCATCAATCGATCAGTTGTTCGGAGTCGATGTTCCTGAGCGGCGTTATGGTGAACTGGGGTTGTTCATCCTCGGCATCTTCGCCACCTGGTTTTTCCTCGCGGATGTTCCCAGGGATCTGGATGCGCTGGAAACCCGGACCGACTACCCCCGGATTCTCAAGACCTTCGGCCAATACATCCTCTCGCCGATGCTCGTGGTCTATTTCGTCATCCTCTACGCCTACGTCGCGAAGATCATCATCGAGTGGAACTGGCCCAAGGGCTGGGTCGGCGGGCTGATTTTCGGGTTCGCTTCCATGGGGATCGCCGCCTACTTGCTGCTGCATCCGGTGCGCGAAGAGAGCGAAAATCGCTGGGTCGCGATCGCGGCGCGTTGGTTTTGGATCGCCATGCTTCCCATGGTCGTCGTGCTCGAGCTGGCGATCTGGCGGCGTGTCTCCGAATACGGTATCACCGAGCATCGGTACTTCGCACTGGGCTTGGGCGCATGGCTGGCGGCGATGGCGCTGTACTTCCTCATCAGCAAGACCAAAAGCATCAAGGTGATCCCCGCTTCAATCTGTGTCCTGGCGTTGCTGGCGAGCTTCGGCCCCTGGGGCGCCTTCAGCGTGTCCGAGCAAAGCCAGGTGGCCCGTCTCGAAGGGCTCTTAACGAAGAATCAACTGTTGATCGGCGGAAAAGCTCAGAAGGCTCAGGGGCAGGTTGCCGCGGCCGATGCCGTCGAGATCAGTTCCATCGTTCGCTACCTGCACGACAACCACGGCTACCGGAAGATTCAGGCTTGGTTCACCGAAAGCCTGCAACAGGATTCAGCCGGATTGGGATTAATCGACAAGGAGCCGGCCACCGTGGTCAGTTCACTGGGAGTCGAGTACAACACATACTCGGTGTTCGACGGGCGTGAATACGGATCGTTGACGGCAGATCCCGCCAAGCCAATCAACATCGAAGGATATGATCGCCTGCTGGCCGCCCAGCACCTGAGCGCGGCGTCGCCGGAATTCGGCAGCCCGGAGGACGGCATCGCATGTCACATCGACACGAATCTGAACGTACTGACAGCAAGTGTCATGGAGGCAGGGGCCGCGACCGACTCCACGCAGATTTCACTGCGGCCGCTGGTCGACTCACTCTTAAGTGACCGGACCATTGTCAACCCCCGCGGCATCCCCCCCGGGAGAATGACCGCCGAAACCGTGACGCCGACCATGAAACTGAAAGTCGTCCTGCGAAGAATCGAGTTCCGCAAAGTCGGAGACGAGTACGAGCCCGCCTCCTATGACGCCGTGGTTCTCTACGCGCGGGTCCCGCGGTAGCCATGTCCCTGCTCAATCGGGCAGGCGCGCGATCGGGGCCGGGCGAATTCCCGGCCCCATTGACTCGATCTCTTGTCAGCCTCAGCGTCCCGAGGCAATCTCTTCCAGCCGCCGCGCCAGGGCATCGATCTGCATTTTCAATTCCGCGTTCTCACCGGCCAGCCGCTGGTTTTGCCGGTTGAGTTCCTTGATTGCCGCCAACGCGATCCCCGACGGATCGATCGTGGAAATCGACTTCCCGTCACTGCCGACACCGAAGATCTCACGGAAATCCTGTGCCGTCGGGCCGATGTGCTCCGCCGACAAATCGCCCTTGTAGTTCCACTGCGTGATCTCCAGCGCCGCGATCTTGCGCAGCAAGTCGGCCCCATCGACCGGCGCGAAGTTCTCCTTGGCATCCGCATCGGAGGCGTTCACCCAGTCGGTGCCGTCGCAGTAGGCTCCGCCGGCAACATCAATCCGGTGCGTCGCATCGATCCCAATCCCAAGCGAATTGCCAAGGTAGCCGATCCCGTCGGAGTTCATCTCGGCCATGCGGTCGGTTCCACTCGTCACGATGCAACTTCCTTTAATGGTTCCATCCCACCCCTTGCGCGTGCCCATGGACACTTCCAGGGACCCCTGGGTGGCGGCCACAACACTGGCGCTGTCATCCACCGTCGAACTCACCGAGCGATCCGTTCCGCTGGTCAGAGAGCAACTCCCCTTGATTGTCCCATCCCACCCCTTGCGCGCGCTCATCGAAACCAACACGGAGTCCTGGACGGCAGCAACGACACCCGCACTGTCATCCACAGTTGAACTGACCGAACGGTCGGTCCCGCTGGTGAGCGTGCAGTTGCCCTTGATGGTCCCATCCCAGCCCTTGCGGGTGCCCATTGACACTTCCACCGTCCCTTCGGTTGCGCTGACAACAGCGGCGCTGTCATCGACCGTGGAATTGACCGAACGATCCGTGCCGCTGGTGAGAGAACAACTCCCCTTGATGGTCCCATCCCAGCCCTTCCGGGTCCCCATCGATGCTTCGACTGCTCCCTGGGTGGCCGAGACCGTGCTGGCGCTATCGTCAATCGTCATTGCGGCGACCACATCCGGCGCGCCGTCGCCATCCAGATCCCCGATGGCCGTCGCCTCCGCCCCACTCGCAGAAACACGCAACACATCAATGAACTTGTGCCCCGGCGTTTGGGTGTGAGTGACCGTTACCGTCGATGCCGTGTCCTTGCCCTTCATGCTCGCCAGTTCGTCCCCGCCCGGATTCAGGATCAGCACCTCGCCGGGTCTGCTGTACGCGTCGCCGAAAAGCCGCCCGGCGCCGACCGCATACGCGACCGAGATCAGACGCGTCCGGGGCGACATCACCTCGCCATTGACCTCAACTTCGAGATAACGATCGCCGAATGGCGGCGCTCCGCCAACCGGCGGGGAGGCAAACAAATCCGCAGTAAGCGGGTTGACCGAACCAAGCAGCACGTTGAACAGACCGTCTTCGACAACCACCGACCCCTGTGTCTCCGACCAGAGCTCCGTCCCGCCGATCTCGGCATCGAATACACGGAACACCATCGGCGTCGGGCCGGACACCGGCGTTCCTGATCCGGTGGTCAGTCGACCCTGGTAATTTACGACCGCAGGCGCGCTCGCCTGGGCCAACGCCGCGCCGACCGCGACGAACACAGCGCACACGACCATGGCACGATGCAGATTCACTTTCGATTCCTCCAATTGGGTGTTGGACTTTGGATCGACAAGGCAAGAATGTCTCGCTTTCATCACCAGTGTGTCGCCCCCGAACGCCCCGCCGGATGCACGACGACCGCTCGACATGGTGTCGACCGGGGGATGGCCACTCGTTTGTATGAGGGTGCGTTTAATCGGTCGAAAACGACAGGCGAGAGGCGGGAATCCCGACCGGATTCTCCATCACCCGTGTCCGCCGCGCGTCGCCCACTGCCTCCGTCTCAATCGGCGCGGACCCCGGGTGAACCCTGCTC
>JBFMFQ010000231.1:0-4524 GCA_040752075.1 Candidatus Zixiibacteriota bacterium
CTTGCTTGATTGCACCTTGGGTGCCGAATACTTGTTATGAATGGTGGGTGCAAGCACCCACCCTACGGGGCGCGCGGTCTGGACGCCTAGGAGTCGCCGATGACGGGTTCGCCCTTTTCGGCGGCGCTGGCGCGGTAGGCGCGCAGTTCGCGTTCGATGTTGACGATGCGTCCGCGGAGGGTGTCGATCTCCTGGTGGAGTTCCTGCTCCTTGATGGCGCGGTCGGCCACTTCGCGGAGTTCCTGGAGTTTGAACGGTTTGATGATGTAGTCGAAGGCGCCGAGACGCAGCGCCTCGATGGAGGAGTCGACCGTGGGGTAGCCGGTCATGATGATCACGGGCGTGTCGGCGTTTTCCTGGCGCAGTTCGCGCAGCACATCGATGCCGCTTTTTCCGGGCATCTTGAGGTCGACCAGAATCAGGCTGAACCGGCTTTCCTTGAAAGCCGCGATGCCGCTGTTGCCGTCGGGGGCCAAGACGACATCGAATTTCAATTTCGTAAAGAAGTCGTAAAGAAGGTCACGGACAAAGGCCTCGTCATCAATGACCAGGATGCGCCTTTCCTCGTGCATCATGTGGTGCTCCCGTCGGCCCGTCGCGCCAGGGCGCTTTCGACCGCGCGCCGCAGGTGGGCCAGGTTGACCGGTTTGATGAAGTAGTCTTCAAACCGGTGGCGCAAGGCGCCGATGGCGCTTTCCACCGAGGGGTAGCCGGTGATCATGATGATCGGCAGACCGGCGTTGTGACGGCGCAGTTCCTCGGCGAGTTCGAGACCGTCCATGTCGGGCATTTTGAGGTCGAGGATCGCGGTGTCGAACCGTCCCTCGGACACCAGCGCGAGCGCGCGGCGGCCCGAGTCGGCCACCGCGATTTCGAAATCCAGCCCCGCGAAATAGTCGAACAACAGATCGCGGATCAGGAGTTCGTCATCGACGATCAGCAGTCGTTTCCTATCCGTCATTCTCGCTCCGGCTTGTCGCGCGCTTCGGTCGTCATGCCGGCCTCAGGCATTCGCCACGGTGGCGGCATGGGCGGCCAGCATGCGCACCGCCTCCTTCTCCGCGGGGAAGATTTCGAACACGTTCGACAACTGGGTGATGTCGAAGATCTCCTGCACGTACGGGGCGAGGTTGCAAAGCGCCATGCGCCCGTTGACGAGACGGACATCCTTCAGAATCGACACCAGCGCGCCGAGGCCGGAGCTGTTGATGAAGTCCACGCGCTCCAGATTGAGCACGAGCGTGAGCCGCTGCCGGTGCAGGCGTTCGCGGATGGCGTCCTTCAGGGTGTTTGACGTCACCAGGTCGATGCGTCCCGATACACGCATGATGTCGACGTCGTTTACGACTTCCTCACGATAGTCCATTTCCGTGCCTCCTTTGCCGGACTCGGGCAATCCCTGCCCGGCGTCCGTCCCCGTCAGAAAAGCATTGTTGTTTGCATCAAAGGTCATTCGCGCCAGCGTTCCCCCGCCGTCACGCGGGAGCAGTTCGAATTGGTGCGCCAACTCCTTAATGATCACCAGTCCCCGTCCGCCGGTTTGTTCCCAGCGGTCCGGTCCGGGCGGCGGGGGCGCCACCTAGGGCCACCGGCCCCTGTCGCCCACTTCGGCAATGAGTTTCCCGTCCTCGTGCACCAGCCGCACATACACCCTGGCTTCCGGCTTGTCCTTGTGCGCATGGATGATGGCGTTGGTGATCGCCTCGGTGACCGCGACCGAGGTTCGCACCCGGTCTTCCGTCTTCAGTCCGCCCCCCGTCGCCCAGCGATTGAGGATCGGATAGAGCGAGGCCAGGATGCCCAGGTCGCTGGGCAGTTCCTGGTCCAGGTAGCACCGCGTGGCGGTCACCTCTCCCCTCCCCCGAACTCGGCGAAGACCGCGGTGACATCATCTATATAATCGGCATGGGAGAAATCTCTCTCGAGGGCCTCCCGGAGCATTTTGAGAAAGTCCGGCAGGGACCGGCGCGAGTTGTCGCGCAGGAATTGTTCGAGCCGGTCGCGTCCGAATAGCCGACCGTTTGAGTCCGCCGCCTCGACGATACCGTCGGTGAACGCCAGGAGGCGGTCGCCGGGATGAATTTTGGCGGTGAAATCGGCGTACTCGAATTTGGAGAATTGCCCCAGGAAGACCCCGCCGCGCCCGAGTTCGGAGATCGCCCCCGATTTCGAGTTCCACAGCAGGGGCGGCAGGTGCCCCGCATTGGTGTACGTGAGAACGCCGCGCGCCGGATCGACCCGGGTCAGAAAGAAGGTGATGAACATCTCCTTTTGATCGATGAGGTCCTTGCAGACCACACGGTTGATCTCGTTGACAATTTCCGAGACGGCGTGGGTGCGCTCGGTGGCCGCGCGAACGACCGAACGGACCGCGGTCATGAGCAGGGCGGCGGGCATTCCCTTCGACGACACATCGCCGATGGCAATGAAGAAGGACCCGTCGGGCATGGGCAGGACATCAAAGTAATCCCCGCCGACACCGCGCGCCGGAATGTAAAGCGACTCCACGGTCGCGCCGCCGACGGTCAGGTTGGAGGAGGGCACGAGAGTCTTCTGCACTTGTTCGGCCAGCCCCAATTCGTGTTCGAGCCGCTGTTTGTCCAGGGACTCGGAGAGCAATCGGGCGTTTTCGACCGCGACCGACGCGAAATACACCAGCGATTCGAGCATCATCTGGTCGCGTTCGGTGAAACTGCCGGAGGATTGCTTGTTGACGATGACCACCGCGCCAACGGTTTGATTCTGGCTTACGATCGGCTGGCTGATGACGGTTTCGATGTGCAGGACCAGCCCATCGACCGCAATCGGCGGCCCCTGATAGGCGCCGATGAGGGCGCCCTTCGATTCGCGGATGGTGCGCTCGGCGACCGGTTGGCTGTCCCAGCGAATGCTGGGCAGGACACGGTGATCGATGCCCCAGGAGACTCGCAGTCTGGGACCTTCGGGTGTCTGGAGCACGATGGCGCCGACCTGACCGCCCACCATGCGCAGGGCCATGTCCATCAGCGCAGCCAGCGCCTCCTCGAGGTTGTGAAACGAGGCGAGAATCGCACCCATGCGCGCCAGGTCGGCGAAGTCGGCGTTGGTGCGTTCGAGATCCAGTTCCAAGTCGCGGACACGGTCCTCGAGATTGACGGACGGTTCCGGAGTGCTGTAACTCAATGTGTTCAATTGGACTCCCGCCAGGCAGACAGCGCCTCATGGGAATTATCGGAGGATTCGGCGCGGGCTGGAGGGACTACGGCTGCGGGGGCGCGGCACGCAGCGAATGCCGGTAGAGATCAAAGACGCCGACAAAGACGGCTGCGACCACCGGCCCGAGCACGACTCCGAGGAATCCGAAGACCTGGATCCCTCCGAGGATGGAGAAAAACAGAAGCAGCGGGTGCAATTGGGTGCGTCCGGAGATCAGAAGCGGCTTGAGGAAATTGTCAATCTGCGAGACGATCGCCACGCCAAAGACGACCAGAATTGTCGCCTTAATGTAGGAACCGGCAATGACCAGCCAGACAGCGGCGGGAAGATAGACCACGAAGGCGCCGAGAAACGGGATCAGCGCGAAGAAGGCCATGACCGCGCCCCAGAAGACCGGCGAGGGGATCCCCAGAATCCAAAACATGATCCCGCCGAGGGCGCCCTGGATCGCCGCCACCACAAGGCCGCCATAGATCGTCGCCCGCACCACATCAGTGACGTGTGTGAGCATGCGGCTTGAACGATCCTCGGGGAGCGGAACCGACTCGCGCAACTGATCCATCAGCCGTTCGCCGTCTTTGAACAAGTAATAGGTGGACAGCAGGATCAGGACGAATTGAAACAGGCCAAGGCCGATGTTGGTGATGAACGACGCGGTGTGCTCGACGACAAACTTGCTCACGGTCTGCAGGGCCTCGGTGATCACGCTTCGCAAGTCCCATTTGCTGGTGTCGACCACGCCTTCCAGTTTCTCCGCCAGACTTTGAACAAACGGATGCTGTGAGAGATTGGCGGCGGTGAGATTTTCCTGCTCGAGCCGCTGCTGCACGATCTCATACAGGTGCCCGCCCTCGGCGACCAGCGCCACCACCAGGTAGGTCAATGGGGCGAGGATGAGCAAGGCCACCACGCTGGTCATCAGGAAGGCGGCCAGCCCATCGGGACGGACCTTCCCGCGGAACCGGACATAGAGCGGGTGAAGGGTGACCACAATGATGGCGCTCCAGGCCAAGGGCACAAGAAACGACGCCATGACCTTGTAGAACAAGACAAGCACGGAGGCGATGAGCACCAAGAGCGCGGCGGCAAAGAGGGTTTCGCGTTTGATCGGGTCGGGCATGGGAATCCCCGGTTGGTGATCGGCGGTCCGGCTGTAAAGGTATCCAGTTCCTGTTGGCCAACAAGGATAATCGTGAGGGTGGGAGAGCGGCAGGTTCGAAGTCAGCCCAACATCCGGAGTGTCAATGACGGACCGGAACAACGATGGAGAGAGGTCGTGCCCAGTAAGCCGCAAAGCGGCGGCACAACGTAGCCCACGGCGTCAGCCGT